>JBGAQM010000076.1:0-20229 GCA_044220735.1 Urbifossiella sp.
GGGTGAAGGTCTTCGTTGGTCGTTCGAACGACAGGTTGCCGACGTACAGCTTCTTCACAGGTCACCTTCTGCGGCCGGCTTCCAGCCGGCCTGGCTGGCCCCCGCGGCCGACGGTCGGCCGGGGGCGGCAGCGGGCCGGGCGGGGAACAGCCCCACTCGCCGGGCAAAGCAACATCGGTCGGTCGATCCGCAAGGGGGCGACTTCGGGGTGATCTGGAGCACCAACACACCAAGACGGGATCGAGGACGCTGCGGGTTCGTCGTCCGAGGGCCGGGCCGGACGTGGCCCGCCGTACCGACACAATACCCGTTAGAATTGGGAAAGCGAGACGAATCTGAAAAATCGCGGGGGGCGGGCGCCCGGGGCGGCGGGCTACCCGCGGATGCGGAACGTGATGCGACCCTTCGTCAGGTCGTACGGCGAGATCTCGACCTTCACCCGGTCGCCCGGGATGATGCGGATGTAGTGCTTCCGCATCTTGCCGCCGATGTGCGCGGTGATTTCGCCGCCGATGTCCAGTTCCACCCGGAAGGTGGTGTTCGGCAGCGCCTGCTTGACGCGGCCCTCGACCTCGATCGCCTCCTCCTTGACCTTCTGCGACATAGAGCCTCCACACGGGGAAATTAAAGCCCGGGCGCGTCACGCGCGGCACCGGGCGTTCAAGCATTCTAACCCGCCCGGGCCGGAAATGCGACAGGAAAGCCCCGCCGCCGCCGTCCCCGGGCGTTCGGCTTATACTCAACCCCGGATGACCCTGACCCAGCTGCAACAACGCATCCGCGAACTGTACGGGGCGAAGGACGGCGCCCGCGGTGCCGAGGGCACCTTCATGTGGTTCATGGAGGAGGTCGGCGAGCTGGCCGCGGCCCTGCGCGGCGGCACGCACGCCGAGCGGGTGCTGGAATTCGCCGACGTTCTGGCGTGGCTGGCGACCCTGGCGAACATCGCCGGCGTAGACCTGACAGAGGCGGTGGCCGCGAAGTACGGCGGCGGCTGCCCCGGCTGCGGTCGCACCCCTGCGCCTGCGGCACCGCCGAGAAGCCATAGGTTCTCGTGCGGCCGGTTTCCAACCGGCCGTGCCAGGATCCGGCCGGTTGGAAGCCGGCCCCACACCGGAACCCCACATGCCGGCGGCCGTCGCTACTCCTCACCGCCGCCGGCCTCATCGCCCTCGCCGGGCCGGCCGCCGCCGACGCGCCGAAGGTCGTCGTCACCGCCGTGCGCGTCGGCCTCCCCAGCGCCGCGGACGACGCCCCGCCCGTCGCCAAGTTCGCGGCCTGGGCACCGGTCTACGTCGAAGTGAGCGGTGCGGAAGCCGGCGACGAACTGGTCGTCGAGTCGCCGGACGCCGACGGCGTGACGGCGGCCCTGCAATGCCCATCGACCCGGCCGCGCGACAGCACCTCACCTACGTCCGCCCGGCCGCGGGTGCCGCGGACACGACCGTCACCGTGCGGCGCAACGGGGTGCCGATCTCGGCCCCGTTCCGCGTCACCGGCCTGCGGCCGCGCGACCCGCTCACCTACGTCGTCCTCGGCCTCGGTAGCCGCCTCCCCGGCTTCGACTTGCCGCGCCCGACCAGCGCCGACGAGACAGCCCCGGCCGGCCCGCTCCGCGGCGGCCGTGTCGAGGTGACCGCGATCGAGGACTGGACCCTCCTTCCCGACCACTGGGTCGGCTACGACGCCGCCGACCTCGTCGTCGTCACCACCGCGACGGGCGACCTGTTCGAGCGGCTGTTCTCGCCGGCCGGCGAGCGGAGGCGCGCCGCGCTGCTGGAGTGGGTCCGCCGCGGCGGCCGCGTCGTGGTCTGCGCCGGCGAGAAGGCCCGGCTCCTTCCCGCCGCCGGCGAGTGGCTTCCCGCCGTGCCGAAGGCCGCGGAGCCGGTGCGGCGCACGAGCCGCCTGGCGCTCTACTGGACGGCCCGCGAGACGAGCCAGACGAGCACGATGGCCGGCAACCTGAGCGTCCGCGGCGCCGGCTTTCCGGTGGCGAACCTCGAACTCCGCCGCCAGGGCCGCGCCCTCATCCCGCCGCCGGCCCGCCAGGCCGACGACAAGGACGTGATTGCCGCGCAAGCCGGCTTCGGCCTCGGCCGCGTCACGGTGATCGGCTTCGACCTCGACCGCGCCCCGTTCACCGAGTTCGCGTCGCGGGCCGAGTTCTGGGACTGGGTGCTGCGCGAGGGCGGCGCGGGCCGGGCGTCGGTCGGCTCCGAGGGGAAACCCCGCCCGCCGGCCAGCGGCCCGACCGACGACGAGGACGAACTGGCCGTCGCCCTGCGGACGCACGTGGACACGTTCGACGGCGTGCCGGTGGTGTCGTTCGGCTGGGTCGCAGTGCTGATCGCCTTCTACCTGGTTCTCGTCGGCCCGGTCGAGTTCTACGTCCTCCGCCGCGTCCTCGGCCGGCCCGAGCTGACGTGGCTGACGTTACCGATCATCGTGCTGACGGTGTGCGTGCTGGCGTACCTCAGCGCGGACGCGATCAAGGGGCGCGAGTTGCGGGTGAACGCCGTCGAGGTGATCGACGTGGTCTCCGAGTCGGGCCGCGTCTACGGCACCGGCTGGTACGGCGTGTTTAGCCCGCGCGTGGATACCTACGCGGTCGCCGTGTCGCCCGCCGAGAAGTGGGCCACCGCCGGCGCCGACGGCGACCCGGTTATCGGCTGGGTGGGGAGCCCGCGCGGCGGCCGGGCCAGCCTGTTGCGCCGCCGCTACGAGGTCCGCACCGGGCCGGGCGACGTGGCCGACGCGCTCGCCGGCGTGCCGATCCCGGTGTGGTCCACGCGGGCGTTCGCCGGGAACTGGTCGGCGCCGCTGGACGCGGCGTCGCCGGTGGCCGAGTCGCGGCTCGAACACCCGCCGGGCGACCCGTCGAAGGCGGTCGGCACGTTCGTGACGCGGATGCCGGTGCCGGAGCTGACCGACGCGGTGGCGTTCTACGCCGGCCAGGCGTACCCGCTCGGCACGCTGGTGCCCGACCAGGAGGTGCGGCTGGTGCTCGACCGCGGCCTCCCCGCGACGCAGTTCCTCCAGGAGCGGGCGAATCTGGCCGAGTTGCTGGCGCGGACGCCCGACCGCGGGGCGAAGGCGGCGCCCGCCGCACCCGGCAGTACGGGCCTGCCGCTGTGGGGGCTGATGTTCCACGAGGCGGCGCTGCGGAACGACGAGGGCGTGATCCCGCGGAACGCGTCGCTGCGGCGGCTAGACCAGTCGTGGCGGCTGAGCCCGGAGAACCGCAGCGAGGTGATCGTGGTGGCGCGGACGCCGGCGGTGACGGGTCCGTCGGCGGACCTGACGGGCGGCCCGTGGTCGGCGGCCCGGCTGTGGTTGAAGGCGGCCCCCGGCGGCGAGCGGCCGGCGGTACCGGGCGTGGGACGGGCCGAGACCTACGTGCGGCTGTACCTGCCGGTGAAGTAGCGACCGCCGTCGCGAGCCGACCGCCGGAAGGTAGCGGGTGGTAAGCGTCTCAAACACGGCGGGCGTGAGCGGCGCCGCCCGCTCACGCCCCGCCACCGTCCCCGACCCGAGCCGGCCGTGTCCCCACCCCGGCTACGGGGCGGCCGGGATGCGCCACAGGTGGACGCTCCCGTCGGCCGCGGTGGTGACCGAACACGTCCCGTCGGCGGCGACGACCAGCCCGGCCACGGCGGCCGCGTGCGGCGCCCGCACCTCGGCGACCACCACCGGCTCGGCCCCCGACCGGTCCCACACCCGCAGCACCCGGCTCACCGCCGCTTCCGTCGGCTCGTGCGCGGTGACCGCCCGCGTGCCGTCGGCCAACGCCCCGGCGTGCGCGACGGTGTGAAGGTCGCCCGGCGTCGGGAGGTCGAACTGCTTCGTCGGCGTGCCGTCGTCGTCGGCCACCCACCCGGTCACGGCTTGCGGGCCGGTGACGGTGACCGTCACGCCGGCGGCGCGGGCCAGGGCGAGCGGGTCGCCGGCGACGCGGCCGTCGAGCACGCCGAGCGGCCGGCCCTTCATCCCCGGCCGGACCGTGTGAGCGGTCAGGCTGCCGCCCTGCGCCACTAGCACGTCCTTGCCGTCCACGCTGAACCCGAGGCCGGTGGCGGGCGCGGTCCCGATCGAGCCGGTCTCGAGCTTCTCGTTGGCCGTCAGGTCCCAGAGCCCGACCGCGTAGTGGTTGGTGGTGACGGTGGAAGGGTTGGGCGGGTAGGGCGGCGGCAGCGGGAGCCCGGAGATTGGCCCGGTCTTGGGGGCGGCCGCGTTGGCCTCCCGCTGTTCCGGCGTGAGCCCGTCCTCCGTGCGCGTGGTCACGTCCGCGAGGAAGGTGACCGCGAGCCGCGCCCCGTCGGGACTGAACGCCACGTCGCCGCAGGCGGTCGTCTTGTACGCCCGCCCCGGCCGCCAGGTGTCCTTGACCAGCTTGTACGCCATCGCCCCGGTCGGCGCACCGACCGCCTACTGCTTCCCGTCGGGCGCGAACGCCAGCCCGCCGGCCGGCCCGTTCGCGGGAAGGTTGCCGACCGAGCGGCCGTCGGCCGCGGCCCACAGCCGGACCACGCCGGTCCGGCTGTGGGCCGCGAACTTTGCCCCGTCCGGCGAGAACAGTACCCGCCACACCGACTGCCCCTCGCCCCCGATCCGGATCCGGTTCAGCGTCTTCGGCGGGTCGGCCCGCACCCCGCCCCCGGTCCCGGCCAGCACCGCCACCAGTAGCACTCGCGCGATCCGCAGCATGTCACGTCCTCCGGTGCGCCCCCCCGCCGCACCGGGCCGGGACACCAGCTGGATCGACGCAGCGCCGCAGCGGCGGACAAAAATCGCTGCCGGAGGAAAAACCCGTCACCTTGTCCGGCCCGACGGGCGGTTCTCGATCCGTGTGGTGTCGGCGGCCGTGGGGTGCGGCCGGACGACAACGGGGCTCGAACCGGAGGAAGTCATGAAGCGCGTCGTGGCGTGGTTCGCAGTAGTCGTGGTGGCGGTGCAACTCCTGGCGTTCGCCGGGTTCGTAGGTTACGACACCTGGCGCGTCCGGCAGGCTGATCTGAGCACGCGGGTGGAGATGGAGATGACGGAGGCCCGGCTCCGCGCCGCGGCCGACACCGCCCGGGCGGAGGCCGACCGCCTCCGGGCCGAGATGGTCGTCCTCCTCGCGGCGGGGGAAACCGCAGCCGCGGACGACTGCCGCCGCCGCACCGAGGCCGCCGACCGGGCCGCCGACGCCGCCCAGCAGCGGCTGGTCGTGGCCGAGACAGAACTCCGGGTGTTCAAGGAATCCGGCCGGCGCCCGTCCGCGAGCCTGCCGTCGAAGAAGGGGTAGCGGCGGGCCGGCAGGTCACGGCCGCCGCTTCCCCGCCAGCCGCCGGCGGTACGGGTCGTCCGGCCCGGCCGCCGGCGGAATGCGCTTCTCCGACTCGGCGTACGCGGCAGTGGCCCCCGCGCGGTCGCCGGCCGCGGCGCGGGCGTCGCCCAGGTCTTCCCAGAACCACGCCCGCGCGGCGCAGAGCTCGTCCGCCCGGGCGCGGTCGAGCAGCGCCAGCCCTTCGGCAACCTTCCCCCTCGCCGCCAGTGCCCGGCCGAGCAGCGCCTCGTACTCCGGATCGCCAGGGGCGTTGTGCAGCGCGGCGCGGGCAGCCATCTCCGCGAGTGCCGGGTCCGCACCGCTTCGGTTCAGTACCCGAGCCAGCGCCACCAGGGCGTCAGTCGAGTCCGGCGAGGCGACCAAGACCTGCTCCACGCCCGCCCGCGCGGCGGCAAGGTCTCCGGCCTCCATCAGCGACTCGGCGTGAGCGACCGCCAGCCACCCACGGCCGCGGGCGTCGGCGGGGAGGCGGTCGAGGGCCGCACGGCCGATCGTCACGGCGTCGCCGAACCGGTGCTCGGCGTGGGCCAGGTACAGGTCGAGAACCGCGTAGGGGGCGTGGTTCGGATCGCGCCCGCGCAACTCGGCGACGAGCGGGCCGAGTCCGGCGGGTTGACCGGCGTCGAGTCGGCGGGCGACGAAGTCGAAGCGAGCGGAGTCAGGCGCTTGGCCGGCCCGGACGTACGGCTCGGTCACCCGGGCGGCGCAACCGAACCGGCGGCGGGCGCCGCCGCCGGCGCCGGGGGGGCGGGCCCCCCCCCCCCCCCCCCCCCCCCCCCGCCCCCCGGGGGCGAGGCCGTGCGGGATGGACCCGACCAGCCCCGCCGCCCGCGCCAGGATACGGCGTGTGAGCGGGGCCAGCGGGGCGGGGTCGAGCGCCGCCGCCGCCGCCGCGCGGGCCGGTACCTCGACCAGCGCCTCGGTCGCCAGCTTCACCAGTACGACGCGCTGCCAGTCGTGTTCGGCCGCGCGGCACTCGCGGTCGAGGAGATTCACCCACAGCGACGCCCGCCCGTCGGCGAACAGCGCGTCGGCGAGGGCGCGCAGGTCTAGTTCGCGCCACGCCTGCTGAAGCGGCGCCGGGATCGCGGCCGGCGGGGCGGCGGGGAAGCGGCGGTCGAGTTCGGCGGCGAAGTCGGCGAGGACGCGGCGGTGGGCGGGGTGCAGCTTCCCGACCCGGTCGCGCTCGCGGAGCACGCCGGTGCAGCGCCGCACCGCCCACGCCCGCTCGGCGGCGACCGACGGCGTGTCCGGCCCGGCGAAGAGGGCGACGTACGCGTCGGCCAGATTCTGCGACGCCGTCAGGTGTTTCCCCAGCCCGTCGTCGAGGTACTCGCCGCCCTCGTTCAGAATCACGCCATCTCTCGCCCGCCTGGGGTCGGGCCGGTTGGCGGTGCGGCTGGCGGCGTCGGACACCGAGGCGGGGGCGGGCGTGGCCAACCGATTCCGGTGCGGCACCGCGGCCATGCGGTCGAGGTGGGTGGCGAGCGCCCGCTCCCGCGACGCCCGCTCGAACCCCGGCTCGTACCCGACCCGGTCGACGGCGGCGTCCAGCCAGGCCCGCCGGTCGGCCGGGTCGCCGGACCGGTCGGCGACGGCCTCGAGCACACGAATTCGGGCGTCGGCGTGGGCGAGGCAGGTCGGGTACTCGGCGTGGTTCCAGGTGGCCTCCGGGCCGGCGCCCCTCGGCACCGTGGCGCGGACGCGGAGGTAGTACCGCTCTCGGAGTCGCTTGTGCTCGAACGCGACGCGGCGGGCGTAGTACAGGTCGTCTGGGTGGCGCGCCCACAGCTGCTCGTACCGGGTCAGGGCCTCCCGGAACAGCCCCTCGGCCTCGGCGGACGCGGCGGCGTCGAACGGCTCGCGCGGGACGGCCCAGCCCGAGTCGTCGTAGGCGTCGGCGAGTTTCTCGTCCCACCACTCCGTGCCCGGATCGGCCTCGGCGCGCCGCCGGCAGAAGTCGAGGTAGACCGCGGCGTCCCGCCGGTCGTAGCCCGCGGCGCGGGCCGGGTCGGGCGCCGCGTAGAACGCCGACGCCGCCTCGAGGGCGCGCCTCAGCAGGTCCATCGCACGCCACGAGTCGGGCTCGCGCCGGTAGGCCGCCTCGGCCAGCTCGAGCGCCCGGGTGATCCGCTCCCGGGCGGCCGTCGCGGGCTCGACGCCTTCCTTCACGAGCGCCGCGAGGTTCACCGCCGCGAATACCTCCGACGCGGCCAGGAGGCGGGCGTGGTAGGCGTTCGCCGGGTCGCGTTCCAGGGCCACGCGGTACACGTCGCGCTGCCGGTCCAGCACGACGACCTGGCGGCGGAGGGCGCCGACCAGGTCGGTCGGCTTTTGCTGGTCCGCGTCGACGATCTCGGCGCGGGCAAGGTGTTGGAGCCAGTTGACGTTCCCCGGGTTCAGGGCGGCGTACCGGCGGGAGAGGTCCAGCGCGGCAGCGACCTCGTCCCGGCCAACGTCGGCCTCCCCGACCCGGGACAACGTCTCGCCGAGTGACAGTTGCGTCCGCGCCGCGCCGCGAACGTGTTCCGTGTTCCCGGGCTCGGCCGCGGCCGCCGCGCGGTACAGTTCGAGCGCCCGCCGGTAGTGGCCTGCCGCGCCGGTGAAGTCGTCGCGGTCCCAGCGGAGACGGCCGGCCTGCTCTACCACCGACGCCAGCTTCATCGTGGCCGTCGGGTCGCCGGTCCGGGCCATCCGCTCGCGGATCGCCAGGCACTCGGCGTGGGCCGACTCGGCCCGCGGCACGTCGTTCCGCTCCAACTCCCACGCCGCGCGCCACCACAGCGACGTCGACAGGTCGAGCTCCCGCGCCGGGTCGGCGGCCGCGAGCGCCCGGCGGACGGCCAGCGACTCGTCGAGTGCGGCCCGGGCGGCGGCCGCGTCGCCGCGGTCGATGAGGACGACACCCCGCCGCTCCAGGGCGAGCCCGAGGCCGGCGCGCCGGTCCGCCGCGGCGGGGACGTCCGGCGACTCGGCGACCAACTCGCGGAACAGCGCGACGGCCTCGTCGGCGGCGGCGAGTGCGCGGCCGGTGTCGCCGGCCTCCACGTACACCTCACTGAACGCGGCCAGCATGCGCCCGCGTCCGGCCCGCATCGCCGGGTCGGGGCCGACCGCCGCCGCGAGTCGGTCGTACCGGTCGCGGGCCGCGCCCAGGATGCCGACCACGGCCGCCGTCTGCGTGCCGGCCAGGGGCTTGAGCCGGGCGGCGAGCCCGACCACCTCGTCGTTCGCCTCCAGCGCCGCGCGGAAATTCCGCTCGCTCTTCTCGGCCGACTCGCGGGCGTCGGTCGCGGCGCGCTCGGCGCGGACCCACTGCGATGCCACGCCGGCCGTGCCGGCCGTCAGCGCCACGACCAGCCCGGCCGCCAGCCCGGCGACGCGCGGGTTCCGACGGCACCACCGCCAGCCGCGCGCGGCCGCCGACACCGGGCGGGCCACGACGGGCAGCCCGGCGCGGAACCGGTCCAGGTCGTCGGCCACCGCCGCGGCCGACGGGTAGCGGCGGGCCGGCGACTTTTCCAGACACTTCAGCGCGATCGTTTCCAGGTCGCGCGGCGTGTCCGGCTGCAACCGGCGGAGCGGCACCGGGTCGGCAGTGAGCACGAGTTGAAGCGCCAGCGCCGGGCTCGCGGCCTGGAACGGCGGGCGGCCCGCGAGCAAATCGTACAGCACCGCCCCGAGCGCGTACACGTCGGCGGCCGGGCCGGCGTCCTTGCTGCGCCCGGCCGCCTGCTCCGGGGCCATGTACGCCGGCGTGCCCGCGATCACCCCCGTCTCGGTGCGGCCCGCCGCCCCCTCGTCACGGGCCAGGCCGAAGTCGGCGACCTTCGGCGTGTCGCCGTCGAGCAGGATGTTCGCCGGCTTCAGGTCGCGGTGGACGATCCCGGCGGCGTGCGCGGCGGCGACCCCGCGGGCCGCGCCGGCGACCAGCGCCGCGGCGGCGAGCGGCGCGACCGGGCGGCCGCGGGCGGCGTCAGCGAGCGAGCCGCCGGCGACGTACTCCAGGGCGATGAACGGGGCCGGCCGGTCGGCCGTCGTCTCACCGACATCGAAGACGCGCACCACGTTCGGGTGGCCGACCTTCGCGAGCGCCGCTGCCTCGGCCCGGAACCGGTCGGCCGCCTCGAGGCCGAGGCCGTCGCGCAGCACCTTGAGCGCGACCGTCCGGCCCAGGGCAGCCTGCCGAGCCTGGTACACGACGCCCATCCCGCCCCGGCCGAGCTCGGCCAGCACCTCGTACCCCGGCACCCGAGGCCAGTCGGCGAGGACGTCCGCCCCGGCATCGACCGCCCGGTGGACCTCCAGTTGCGCGACGAGTGCGCCCGCGAAGTCGGGGAAGCGGGCGGCCAGTTCCGCGGGCGGCGGGGGGTCGCCGACCCCTTCGCGGAGCAGGTACTCGTGGAACACGAGGTCGGGCCCGTACTCCGGGTCGGCGCGCACGCCGGGGAAGCGTGCGAAGTACGCCTCGGCCGGCACCCGGTCGCCGCGCCGCCACCGGGCCTCCTGGTCGGCGCAGAGGACGGCGACCCGGTCGCCGGGCGTGAGCGGCCCGGCCGCCGCGAGGAATGCCGCCACGTCCTGCGGGGCGGTCTCCCAGCGGCGGCGGTAGTCGTCGGCCGGGTCGGTGTCCGGGGGCGGGGCGGTGGTGGACACGGGCGGGTCCGTGGTGGTGGTACGGGCATTCTCCGGCCCGAACAGGTGGGGTGTCAATCCGTCACCCGGCCGGTACCGCTGCACAGCCCGCAACTGCCGCTGCTGCCGCGGCCGGAGCAGACCGAGCAGACCTTCCCCGAGTCACGCCCGCTGCCGAAGCAACTCCCGCACGTCCGGTTCCCACTGCCGCCACAGGTGTAGCACATCCGCGAGGTCTTCGGCCGGTCGTTCCAGCCCTGCGGCGCGGGCTGGTAGGTGCGCGCCGGGGCGCCGGCCGGGTTGAGGCTCGGTGCGCCGGCCGGCGCGACGGGCCGCGCCTGGTACGGCGGCTTCTTGAATATCGTGTCCCACGCCCGGTCGAACCCCCAGTTCAGGCAACCTACCAGCACGAGCAGCACGGGGATCATGAGCACCCCGGCGGCGACATTTCCCAGCTTTTGTCCCATGGCCTGCCTCCTCGTCGGCCAGCCACCCGCCGCGGGCGCCGTCGCCGACACCATCCGGATCGACGGCGACCCGCCGCCGCGGACACAATTCGGATTCGTGTCCGCCGACGGGTGGCGCCGTCGATCCGGGCTCGGGAGGGGTGTTCCCTCCGAGCCCGAACCGAGGAGACGCCGATGATCGCCTGCCGCACGATCGCCTTCGCCCTGCTCGTCACCCTGATCCTGGCCGCGGCCGCCACCGGCCAGCCAGCCGCACCCTCGACCCCCACCCCGGCCCCGGTGGCGAACGACGACGTGGCCCGCCGCGAGGCCCGACTGGAGGTCAAGCGGGCCGAGTTGAAGGAGGCCGAGGTGGACCGCGCCGCCGCGGCCGAAGACCACGCCCGGGCGACCCTCGCGGGCGCGGCGGTCCCCGAACGGGTGCTCCGCGACGCGGCGGTCGCGCGGGACCGCGCCGCCGCGCGGGCCGAGCGGGTCGCGGCGGAGGTGCGGCTCGCGGAGGTCGAACTGGCCGACGCCCGCCGGCCGTCGGCCGCGGCGGCCGACGCCGTCGCCCGGTGGGAGGCCCGGCTGGAGGTCAAGCGGGCGGAGGTCAAGGAGGTGGAGCCGGCCCGGAAGCGCGCGGCCGCGGCCCACGCCCGCGCGGTCGAGTCGTTTAAGGTGTACCAGCGTGGCGAAGTGGACCGCAAGCTGGCCGAGTTGGAGACGGCCAGGCCGCCACCGCCGAGCAGCGGCCGCCGGCGTGTAGCCGGGCGAAGTCGAACTCGCGCGGCGCGGCGTCGGCGGGTCGCTGTAGCTGCTCGTGATCAGCGGAAGGCGAGGCGAGGTCGTTCACCACCTGGTCCACGGCCCGCTGGTACTGCTTGCGACTTTCCCTCATGTGCCGTTGAAGGGTGGGCGTATACCTTGTCCCAGCTCAGCCCCTCGGCCCGCAGCTCGAACAGCTCCCGCTCGTCGGCCGACAGCCCGGCGGCGAGGCGGCGATCAGGTCGCGGTCCGCGACGACCGCGCTCGGAGTGGGGCCGGGGGCCGCGACGGGGCGCGGCTCGCCGTCGGCGCCCGCGAGCGGCTCGGCCCGGGCGTCGCCGCCGCGGCGGGCGGCGTGCTCCCGCTTCACCTGGTCGGCCACCTTGTTGCGGGCGATCTGCATCAGGAGGTTGAGCAGGTCGGCTGGACTCTCCAGGTCGAACTGCCCCATCGCGGCCCGCGCGAAGAAACTCCCCAGGACCATCTGGCACACGTCGCTGGCGTCCACGACACGACGCGCCCGGACGTCGCGGAGGCGGAATCGGACCTCGCGGCGGATCGCCGCCGCGTACCGCTCGACGAGGTCGGCCGCGGCCGCCGGGTCGCCGGCCCGGACCCGGCGGATCAGATCGGGGAAGTCCGTCACACTCATCCCGCCAGCGTACCACCCGGCCGGCTGGTGTCAGAAGCGAAATCCTCGGGCCGGACGCAACAGGCCGGTCGGCGTGCGGCCGTCGTCCTGCTGCTGGACCACCCGCTCCCGGGCCAGGCGTTTCTGCCGCCTGGCGATCCGGGCGTCGATGTCCAGGGGCATGCGAATGAAGCCTGCGCGGTGCGTGCTAACGGCCGTCCCGGGCTACGACGACGGACCCGCGCCGTCGAACGCCGACAGCTCCGCCGCGGTCGGGAGCGAAGGCTGCGCCCCGGCCCGGGTGACCGACAGCGCGGCCGCGGCACACGCCCGGCGGGCGGCCGCCCGGACGTCCAGCCCGGCCGCCAGGAACCGCGCGAGGGCACCGGTGAACGAGTCCCCCGCGGCCGTCGTATCAACCGCCCGCACCCGCGGGGCGGGAACCCGTTCGACCCCGGACGCGTCGGCGATCAAGACGCCACGCTCCCCGAGCGTGAGCACGACCGTCCGCACCCCCGACTCGCGGAGGACGGCCGCGGCCCGGCGGGCGGACGCCTCGTCAACGACCGGCACGCCGGACAACGCCGCCGCTTCCGTTTCGTTCGGCGTCAGCACCGCGACCGCCCGGAGCAGGTCCGCGGGGAGCGGCCCGTCCGGCGCGGGGGCGGGGTTGAACACCACCGGCACCCCGGCCCCGGCCGCCAGCCGGATCGCGTGCCGGACGGTTTCGAGCGGCGTCTCCAACTGGGCCGCCAGCACGCCCGCGTGGCGGATGAGGTCCGCCGCCCGGTCGATGTCGGCGACGGTCAGAGCCGCGTTCGCCCCGGCGGCGACCGCGATCGCGTTCTGCCCGGCGGCGTCCACGGTGATGACCGCCACCCCCGTCGCGTGGGCCGGGTCCCGCGTCACGTGGTCGGTCCGCAGGCCCTCGGCTCGGAAGTGGGCGAGGGCCTCGTCGCCGAACGGGTCGGTCCCGACGCGGGCGACCAGGCCGACGTCCGCCCCGAGCCGGGCCGCCGCGACCGCCTGGTTAGCTCCCTTCCCCCCGTGGGCCTTCAGGAAGACGCCGCCGCCCACCGTCTCCCCCGGCCGCGGCAGCCGCGCCGCCTGCACCACCAGGTCCACGTTCACGCTGCCCACCACCACCACGTCGGACCGGGTCATCGCGCAAGCCTCCGGGAGGGTACAGCCCCGACGACCGTTGCGGGCGGGTCACTTCCGACGGTCCGCTTCCACGACCTCGGCCGGCAGCAAGAGCTCGCGCGGCGACCGGGCGAGGGACGGCGGCACCGTCATCAGCAGCCGGCGGCCGGCGGTGTTGGCGAACGACCACGCCGCCCCGTCGGCCCCGGGCGACACCGGGATGCTGAAGTAACCGGGCTTGGCGTCGAACTCGTGCACCTTCTTCCCGACCGGGTCGAGCAGCAGCCCCGGCCCCGACGCGAAGCCCGCGACCCGCTTCGTCCCCTTCGGCACGTAGAAGACCAGCGTCCAGCGGCCGTGTAGGTCGGCGGGCTGCTCCGGGCTCGACACCACCGTCACCGGCCGGCCCGCGGGCCAGAGCACGTTCGTCCCCTGCCCGCCGTCCGTCACCTCGACGCGGTGCAAACCCGCGAACGTCGTCTTGAGGGTGAACGGGTGCTCGGCCTTGTCCGGCACAACGTCCGCATGGGCGACGGCCTTCCCCTCGGGCTCGGCGACCGGGAACAGGTCGATCTTCGCCGGGCCGCGCGAGTCGTAGACGATGCCGGCCTTCGCCTTCAGCTCGAACGTCGCGGGCTCGGCGTCGGCCCAGGCGTAGAACGTCCGCACGCCGCGGCTGTAGAGGCCGAACGTGCCCGCCTTCGCGTCCGGGAGGTTCAGCGGCGTGGCGGGAACGAGCGTGCTGGAGAACGCGACCGGCGTGAAGTCGAGGAGCTTGCGGGCGGCGATGCCGGCGGCGGTCATCGTCTCGTAGTCGGCGCGGGCGAGCGGCGGGCCGGCCTTCCACGGGTTCGCCTTCTCGGGCGCGCCCCACGCGGCCTCCGTGGGTACGGTCACACTCCTGTCGCGGCTCGGCAGGTCGCGGTACAGCCCCTTCGTGTGGATCATCTCGGACGCGCGGATCGCCCAACTGTGGCGGATGAGTTGCTCGAACGCCGCCTGGCGGGGGGCGCCCGCCGCCGTGGAGTAGTCGAGCCACAGCTCGACGTAACGAACGTACCCCGTCAGATCATCAAGGCGCGCGTGTACGGCGGAGTCGGTGGTCTTGACGCGAGCGTCGGCGAGGAGGCGGTACATCCGGCCGACGGTGTCGTCGCACAGCAGCGGCGCCTTGTCGGCGGTGAGGAGCGCGTAGAAGTCGGCCATCGGCGCCTTCGCGGGCCCGAAACACTTGTCGAGGAAGTCGGCGACATTCGCCTCAACCTTGTCGGCCTCTTTCACGTCCCACAGCAGGCGCGCGGCGACGAAGTAGCCCAGGCCGTTCGGCCCCCAGTTGTCGCTAGCCTCGGCCGACATGAAGCGGGCGCCGGTGGCGCGGAAGTGCGGAATCGTCTGCTTCAGGTAGCCGAGGCGCCCGCCGCGGGCGGCGCCGGGGAGGTCGCGGTCCCAGGTGTTCACCGAGTAGTACTCGCGGACGCCGAGCGTCTTGGCCTTCGCGCCCCAGCCGGCGAGGAGTTGATCCACCGTGTACCCGCCGCGGATGAACCCGGTCGCCACGCTGACGACCACGTTCGGGTGCGCCGCGAGCGACGGCGGCGGCGAGTGCTCGCTGTAGGCGTACATGCCGACCAGCCTGCCGGGGTGCTTGGCCTGCACGGCCGCGGCCACGGCGTTCGCGAGCGTCAGCGCCCGGTCGGAAACGCTGCCGAGCTTCTTGCACTCCGGGCACTCGCACCACCCGCCGCCGTCGCTCGGGTCCACGGACACGGAGTCGGCCGCGGGGTTCTTGTCGAGCTGCGCCACCGCGTCGGCCGCGACCAGCGCCCGCAGGTCGGGGTTCGAGATGCAAAACTTCGACGACTTCCGCTGCCCGCCGAGCAAACCCAGGTACTCGGGGTGTGCGGCGAACGCGGCGCGGTTGCGGGCGAGGATGCCGTCGTAGGCGTGGCCGGTGTTCAGCACGACGCCCGAACCGGCGCGGTTCTTCGCGCACCAGTCGGCGTACGGCCCGGCGGCGTAGTCGGCGGCGCCGAACCCGTACCAGACGCGGCGGGCGTGGTAGTCCGGCGCCTCGAACGTGTCCGCGGCGAGCGTCAGGGTCGGCTGCCGCGGCACGACCTCCCAGTTGCGGCCGGGGAAGTACTGCCGGTAGCCGGCGCGGTGAAGCACATCCCAGACGGCGTGCTCGACGGCCAGGTCGGTGGCGCCGACGAGCCAGGCGCCGTCGGCGTGCGTGCGGAGGACGTATTCCTCGCGGCGGGTGATGTCGGCGGGGGCGAAGCGGGCGGCGAGCTTGAGCGCCGGGAAGTCGGCGGCGCGGCCGACGGCGAGGCCCGTGGTGCCGTCCCCGTCGGCGACCGCGAACCGGCCGCCGGTGATACGGCCGAGTTGGTCGGCGAGCGTCTTGGCGGCGGCCTTCGTACGCTCGGTCGCAGTCGCCCCCACGACGACGCGGTGGAGCGCCGCGCCGTCGTTCGCCACCGGGCACGGGACGGCCTGCGCGGCGGCGGGGGCCGTAACGGCGGACAGCACGGCGACGGCAACGAAGTGGCGCATGACGTGGCCCGGCGGGGTGGGTCCGCGGATTGTACCCGACTGGCGCGGCGTCGCAACCGGTCGCGGGCGGCCGTCACCTCCAGTCCACCCCGGCCAGCACGACCTCCCCCGACCGCGGCCCCTTGTCCGTCAGGATCGTTCGCTGGGTCGCGCCGTCCGGGTCGCACACGGTGAGATGGCTCTGGGTCTCCGTCGCCGGGTCGGTGGCGGGCGGGTGCTTCTCGCGCCACACGTAGGCGACCCGCCGGCCGTCGGGCGACCAGCAGAAGCCCTGCACGTCGGCGTTCAGCGGCACGTCCTTCACCGGGGTCCCCTTCGCCGCGGCCACGTCGAACACCGTCAGCACGGGCGACGGCCGCGGCCGGGCTGCTCCGAGCTTCTGCCGCTCGGCCCTCTCCTTCGGCGACTCTTCGGGCAGTTGCTTGAGCACCAACCCGAGCACGCGCTTGCCGTCGGGCGAGAAGCGGCCGAACGCCAGCCCCGGGTCACCCGTGAGCTTCTTGTGCGGCGAGCCGTCGCGGTTCATCACCCACAGGCCGACCACCGGGGCTTCCGGTTCGGTGCCGAGTTCCATCGTCAGGAAGTGTCTCCCGTCGCGGGACCAGTCGGTGAGGATGTGATTGTCCGGCAGCTTCACAGGAACGCGGCCCTTCGTGGCCACGATGAACACGGCGGTGATCGCCTTCACGTCCTTCGGGGTCTTGGCGTCCTCGAACGTGCAGAAGGCCAGTTCAGTACCGTCGGCCGACCACGCGGCCGTGGCCGCCGCGCCGACCTCGGCCACCCGTGCGGCCGGGCCGTCGCCGAGTTCGTTGACGACCAACACGCCCCGCCTGGGACCGCCCACCAGCTCGTCGCCAGCCTTCGCCACGACCACCGCCACCCGCTTGCCGTCCGGCGACACCACGAACATGTTCGGGTGGAGCCCCATCAGCCGGCCGTCGAGCAGCGTCTTCTCGCCGCCGCCGAGGGCGTCGAGCCCGACGAGTTCGCCCTTCCGCCAGACCACCAGCCGGTTCGGCCCCTTCACCACCTTCGGCGGGTCTTCCACAACGCGAAGTGGCGGCGCCGCCGGCGTCGGCGCCGGCTGGGGGGCGGGCGACGCGAGGACACCCGCGGCCAGCGCCGCGGACGCGACGAGCGCCAGCGGTGTGAACCGAAGTTTCTGCAGGAACATGACGCACAACACTCCCTGGGACAGGGCCGCGACGGCGGCCGGGACGAGGTACGGGGTCGTCGCCACCGCGACCGCTCGTGCCGCCAGGTCCAGCGGCACCGCCGCCAGGACCGCCGGCGCGAGCGTCGCCGGGAGCGCCAGCCCCCGCGAACGCAGCCGGGCGGCGAGTGCCTTGCGGGCAGCCGCCAACCGGCTGGAGAGCGTCCCCTCCTTCACCCCAAGTTCCGCCGCCGCCTCGGTCCGCGACCGGCCGCCGAGTTCGCACATCACAACCGCCGCCCGCTGAGCGTCGGGTAGGCGGGCGATCTCGGCGTCGAAGACTGCGGCAAGGTCGTCGGGTGGGTGGTCAGGAACGGCTTCCGGCCGGGCAGCGGCCCGTTCCCGCCGGCGGCGGCGGTCGCACATGGTCCGGGCCCTCAGGGCGGTGCGGTGGGCGACACCGTACAGCCAGCCGCCGAGCGCCGCCGGCGGGCGGACACACCCGGCCTTCGCCGCGAGCACGACGAACACCGCCTGGAAGGCGTCCTCCGCGAGGTGGTGATCGCCGACGACGCGGCGGCAGACGCCGAGCACGGCCGGCCCGTGCCGTCGGACGAGTTCGGCGAACGCGGCGGCGTCACGGCCGGCGACGAACCGGGCGAGGAGGTCGGCGTCAGGGGCGTCGACCGGGTCCGAGCCGGCGAGCCGGTGGACGAGGGCGGACAGGTTGGCGGTCATGCGGCCCCGGGGTCGGTGGGGAGCGCTCACGAAGTGATAATCCCCGCCGCGCGGGCGGCGCGTCGGTTTTTCTGGGGGCGGCCCTCCCGCCGGCCCGGGGAGCATGGCCGGCGGTAAGCCGGCCCCACGTCGGTCGCGCCGCGTGCGCCGGTCGTGCGGCCCGCGTGCCAAGACATTCCGGCCGTGCCGACAGGTGCGGCTGCGGGGTTTGGGTATACTGAGGGATACTTCCCACGCCCGTCCCCGGTCGAGGCCCGTAATGCCGGCCGCCGCCCCGCCCACAGCCCGGCTCGCGGCTTTCGCCGCGTGCCTCGCGTTGGCCGCGGCCGCCGCCGGACAACCGCCCGAACCGCCGAAGCTCGGCCCAAAAACTCCCCGACGGCACCTTCACCTCTCCCCCGCCCCCGGCGGCGGCGTCGTTCTCGCCCCCGAGGAGTACGCCAAACTCCAGGCGCAGATCGACCAGCTCAAGAAGCAACTCGCCGCCCGCAAGCCCGGCCCCGCCGAGTGGCTGCGCGCGATCCGCCGCGAAGGTCGAGAAGCGCGGCGACGCGCTCGTCGCGCGCTCGCGGTGAAGGTGTCGTTCCACACCACAGCCCCGAACACGGCCGTCGCCTCGGCGGCAAGAAGGGCTTCCTCGTGTCCGCGAAGCTCGACGACGGCCCGGCGCCGGTCCTCGAGACGGCCGAGGACGGGCTCGTCGCTCTGGTCGAGACGGCGGGCGACCACACGGTCACGCTCGAACTCGAATGTCCCGTCGGCGGGCGGGCCAACAAGACCGACGTGGGCTTCGAGATCGGCCTGCCCCGCGCCGCGATCACCACGCTGGCGCTCGACGCACCGCCGGGCGTCGGCCGGGTCGCAGCTACGACGCGCCTCCCCGACGTGAAGGCCGCCGACACCCGTCGCGGCGTGGACGTGAAGCGTTGACCACGCGGCCCAGCCGGGCCGCGACGGCTACCCGCTCGGGCCGGTCGAGTTGCTCGACGTGACGTGGGAGCCGCCGGCCGCCCCGCCCGTGGACGCGCACCTGACCGCCGACTGGGAATCGCGACCGTCATCGGGGCCGGGTTCGTGGAGACGACGGCGAAGCTCCGCCCGCGCGGCCCGGCCCGGGTGTGGAAGGTGGCCCCGCCGACGCGATCGAGACGCCGGAGCGTCACGCCGGCGGCCGCCGAAGGCGCCGACGCCCCGCTTATCACCCGGCCGGGCGATGCCAAGAATGCCATGTGGACGGTCGAGTTCCCGGCCGGCACGTCGTCCGCCGACTGGGCGCTGACGGCGGTCGTGCGCGCGGCCCGGCCGCCGCAGGACGACATGAAGCACCAGGGCCTGTTCGCGGTCGGCCCGTTCGCCCTCCTCCGCCGCCTGGCAGACCGGAACCTCCGCGTGTCCGCCGCCGCGCACACGCGGTTGACCGTGCGCCACGGCCCCGACGTGCGGCAGGACGTGCCGCCCGGACCAGCCGGGGACGAGGCCGTCAGCTTCTTCCGGTTCTCGTCCGGCCCGACCGGTCCGGCCCCGCCGCCGGTACCGCTCGGAGAGGTCGAGGCGCGCCCGACCTCCGGCGTCGTGGAGGTGCGACCGACCTACCGACTGACGCTCACCGACGCCGGCTGGCGCGTCCGCGCGGAACTAAAGGTGTCGCCGGTGCGCCGCGAGGTGGAGGCGGTCACGATCGACCTGCCGGCCGAGTGGCGGGCGCCTGGGGTGTCGCCGCCGGACCTGGTGGACGCGGCCGAACCGGGGAAGGAGGGCGGCCCGCGCCGCGTGCTGAACGTGCGCCTCGCGGCGGCGCAGAAGCAGCCGTTCGACCTGGTTCTGTCGGCCACCGTTCCGGTCCCGCCCGGGGCGGCGGCGGCGTCGGTGGCGCTGCCGAAGTTCCCCGGGGCGACGGAGCGCGACGCGGTGGTTACGGCGACGGTGGCGGAGGGGTTGGAGGTGCGTGGGGCGGCGCGCGAGTGGGACGGCGACCAGCCGGCCGGGTGGGGTCAGCCGCTGGCCGCCGACCCGAAGGCGGGAAAGGGGCCGCCGTCGATCGCCGGCCGGTCCGACGCCGGGCTGGCCCGGGTCGACCTGAACTGGTCGCCGGACCGGGTAGAACTGACGGCCGAACTGCGGGCCGACGTGACCGTCCAGGCGGCACAGGTGGTGGTGACGGAGACACTCCGGCTGAAGGCGCCGGAGGGGTTCGGGCGCGGGGTGCGGGTGCGCGGCCCGGCGGCGGCGAAGGGGCTGAAGACGAGCCCACCGCTGTCCCCGGCCGGCCCCGGCGAGTGGCTGCTGCCGGCCCCCGCGGACGCGAAGGAGGCGACGCTGACGGCGACGTACGCGCTGCCCGCCGGCGGCGCGGCGGTGCCGGTGGGCCTGCTGTGGCCGACGGCCGCGACGCGCGTCGAGAGCACGGTGCGCGTGTGGAACGGCACCACCGACCGGGCCGTTGGCGTGGACGCCGGTCCGTGGCGCGAGCTGGCCGCGGAGCCGGCGCCGGGGCGCGACACGCTGCCGGTCCGCACCCTCGCCGGGTCCGGCGCCGACCTGCCGATCGTGCTGGCGCTGACCACCCCCGCCGACTTGAGCGGCGCCACGGCGCGGGCCGAGCGCGGCCTCGTGCAGGTGTGGCTGGGCGGGGACGGCACGGCCACGGGGCGGGCGCGGTTCGTGCTCTCGCGCTGGGCCGGCGACGGGATCGACGTGCAGTTGCCGCCGCTCGCGTCGGGCACGGCGGTGGAGGCGCGGGTGGGCGGGAAGCGGGCCGAGGTGGCGGCGGGGCCGTCCGGGTTGCGGGTGCCGCTGCCGGAGGCGAAGGCCGGGCGAACGGTGGTGC
>JBGAQM010000077.1:0-19702 GCA_044220735.1 Urbifossiella sp.
CGCTGAATGACTCCATGGACTACCACCGCGCGAAGCGACTCGTCGTCCGCTGGAACGTGGCCCGGATGTTCGCCGATACCGCCGTCCCGCCGCCGGATCGCGGCCCGGGGCTGGCCGCGGCGGTGACCGTCGCACAGGGGCTGCGGCCCGGCCGGCACGTCCTGGAGTTGTCCGGCGGCCCGGACAACGCGCTCGAAGCAGTGCGCGTCTTCCGCCCGCCGCTGCGGCCGGCCGACTGACGACGCTTGCGGCGTTGCCCGCCGGTCACTCCACGTACACGAATTCGCTGCTGGCGAACACCGCCTGGCACCACGCCGCCCACGCCCGCGGGCGGCGCTTCGCCGCGTCCGACTCAACCGCTTCCAGGCCCGCCGCGTAGCGCCCGACGAACCCGAGCGCCCGCGCTACCTCCTCCGTCGTCGGCGGCCGGCCGTAGGCGCGCTCGTAGGCCGCCGTCACCCGCCCGGCGTCGTCGGCCGGGAGTTTCAGCAGCACCTCGGCGAACGCGGCCGACTGCTTCGCCACGAACGGGTTGTTCATCAGGTAGAGCGCCTGCGGGGCGACCACCGTGACCGCCCGCTTCCCGTTGGCGACGTGCGGCTCCACGAAGTCGAACGTCTGGAAGAAGTCGAACACGTTGTTGCGGATCACCGGCAGGTACAGGCTGCGGCGGGCGTTGTCGTAGCGGGCCGCGGCGCGGGACTGGTCGTTGTTGACGTACTCGAAGTTGCCGTTCGCCAGCAGCGACCCGCCGGCCGTGCGGTCGAGCGTGCCGGCGACGGCGAGCATCCCGTCGCGGATCGCCTCGGCGTCCAGGCGCCGCCGCGGGAAGTGCGACAGCAGCCGGTTGTCGGGATCGACCGTCGCCGCCCCCGCCGGCACGGGGCGTGAGGCCATCTGGTACGTGTCCGAGAGCAGGATCAGCCGGTGGAGTGACTTCAGACTCCACCCGTCCTTCACGAACTGATTGGCGAGCCAGTCGAGCAGTTCCGGGTGGCTCGGGCGTTCGCCGCGGGTGCCGAAGTCGTCCGGCGTGCGCACCAGCCCCTCGCCGAAGTGGTGCTGCCACACGCGGTTCACCATCACCCGCGCGGTCAGCGGGTTGTCGGCCGACGCGACCCAGCGGGCGAGTTCGAGCCGGCCGCTCGCCGTCGCGGGGATGGCCGGCGGCCGGTCGCCGGTCACGACGCGGAGGAACCCGCGCGGGGCCAACTCGCCGAGGGTCTGCGTGCTGCCGCGGACGTGGACCTTTACGTCCGCGGGGGTCGCCTCGTCCTGCACCGACAGCACCGCGGCCGGCGGCGGGACGGCCTTCTCCAGCGCCTTGATCTCGGCCCGGCGTTCCTCGGCCTTCAAGTGAATGGCATGCCGGGCCGCCTTGTCCGCCTCCGGCGTCTTGCCGAACTGTTGCTCCAGCGCCCGCAGTTCTTTCGTCACCAGCTTCAGCCGGTCGCGGTACAGCAGCGTCTCGGGCGTGTCTTTCGGGCCGAGCGGCCGCTCGTGCGCCTTCGCCACCGTGGCCAGCGACGCCATCGTCTTCGTGCTCTTGAAGATGCCGGCGAGGGCGTAGTAGTCGCGCGTCGGGACGGGATCGAACTTGTGGTCGTGGCAGCGGGCACAGCTGACCGTCAGCCCGAGGAACGCCTTGCCGAACACGTCGATCTGCTCGTCCACGATGTCCATCACCATCTTGGCCTTGTCCGGCTCCGCGAGCAGCTTGGGGCCGAGCACGAGGAACCCGGTCGCGGTGAGGCGGTCCTCGCGGGTCGCGGGGTCGTCGGGGAGCAGGTCGCCAGCAAGCTGTTCGAGGACGAACCGGTCGTACGGCTTGTCGGCGTTGAAGGCACGAACGACGTAGTCGCGGTAGCGCCAGGCGTTGCCGAAGGACGTGTTCTCGTCGAGGCCGTTGCTGTCGGCGTAGCGGGCCACGTCGAGCCAGTGCCGTGCCCACCGCTCGCCGTACGCCGGCGAGGCGAGCAGCCGATCGACGACGCGAGCGAACGCCCCGTCGGCCCGGTCGGCGAGGAACGCGGCGACCTCCTCCGGGGTCGGCGGCAGGCCGGTCAGGTCGTAGGTGGCGCGGCGGATGAGTACGCGCCGGTCGGCCGGCGGGGCGGGTGTTAACCCGGCGGCATCGAGTTTCGCGCGGACGAGGGCGTCGATCGGGTGGCGGGGGCCGGCAACGGCGGGCTCGCGAACCGTCTGAAACGCCCAGAACCGCTTCTGTTCCTCGGTGATGCCGCCACCCGGGTTCCCGCCGGTCGCGGCGGGGCCGCCCGTGCCGCCGGGCCAAACGGCGCCGTCCTTCACCCACTTCTCCACGGCCGCGATCTGGTCGGGCCGCAGCTTCCCCTTCGGCGGCATCTTCACGTCGCCGGCGTAACGGACCGCCTCCACGAGGAGGCTCTTGTCCGCGTGCCCCGGCACGACGGCCGGCCCGCTCTCGCCGCCGGCCGCCAGTTCCGCCGCGGTCGTGAGTTTGAGGCCGCCCTTCGCCTTGCCGTCCTTGCCGTGGCAGCCGGCGCAGTGCTCCAGCAGCAGCGGCCGGACGTGCTTCTCGAAGTGCTCGACCGCGGCGGGCTGGGCCGACGCCGCCCCGGGTACAAGCAGAGCGGACGCGACGAGCGCGGCGCGGAACGACATGCGGGACGACCTCGGACGAACAGGCGCGACGAGCGGCGGGGCAGGCGCATGCAATTCTAGTCCGAAACGGCGTGCCGGCCAAACCCGACCCGGCGCCGCGGCGGTTCGTATCGTGACCCCTGTCCCTCCCCCACGGAGTTCCGCGATGGTCCGCAAGCTCGGTGCGTCCGCTCTCGTCCTCGCCGCCGTGGCGGTCGGGTACGCCGTCCAGCCGGGGTGGGAGAGCGGGATCGTGTGGCCGGAGCCGAAGGTGGTCGCCCCGGGCGACGCGCCCGGCGCCCCGCCGGCCGACGCCGTCGTGCTGTTCGACGGCAAGGACCTGTCGAAATGGACGAACGGCGACAAGTGGGAGGTCAAGGACGGCTACGCCGTGGTCCGCAACGCCGACATCACCACGAAGGAGTCGTTCGGCGACTACCAGCTGCACGTCGAGTTCGCCACGCCGGCGGTGGTGAAGGGGAGCGGCCAGGGGCGCGGGAACAGCGGCGTGTTCCTGTCGAACCGGTACGAGGTGCAGGTGCTCGACTCGTACGGGAACAAGACGTACTTCGACGGCCAGTGCGCCGCCCTGTACAAGCAGATGCCGCCGATGGCGAACGTCAGCCGCAAGCCGGGCGAGTGGCAGACCTACGACATCGTCTACACGGCCCCGCGGTTCGCCGACGACAAGAAGCTGCTGAAGCCCGCCTACGTCACGGTGATCCACAACGGCGTGGTGGTGCAGAACCACTACGAGCTGCAGGGGACGACGTGGTTCCACCAGGCGCCGGCCTACGAGCCGCACCCGCCGAAGCAGCCGATCCGGCTGCAGAACCACGGCGACCCGGTGAAGTACCGCAACATCTGGCTGCGCGAGCTGACGCCGATCGTCGGGAAGGCGCCGGCGCCGAAGTCGTGAGGCCGCTCGCCCGGTTACTGCTTCACCACCGGCTCGCCCGGCGGCACGGCGCGGTGCGGCTCGGCGGGGTTCGCCGCGTTCTCGCCGGTGATGAGGCGGGCCGCCCGGTTGCGGGTGAAGTAGTTGAACGCCCACTGCCACAGCACCAGCACCCGGTTCTCGAACCGGGCCAGGTACAGGATGTGGATGAACAGCCAGGCGAGCCACGCCAGCACCCCGGTCAGCCGCAGGCCGTTCGTCTCGGCCACCGCCTTCGCCATGCCGATCGTCGCCATGCTCCCCTTGTCCCAGTACTTGAACGGCCGCGGCGGCGAGGTGTCCCCCTTCAGCCGGGCCGCGATCACCCCGGCCACGTAGTCGCCCTGCTGCATCGCCACCGGGGCCACGCCCGGCAGCGGCTTCCCGTCCGCCCCCTTCCACACGGCCAGGTCGCCGACCACGAACACGTCCGGCCGGCCACCGACGGTGCAGTCGGGGTTCACGGTCACGCGCCCGGGGCGGTCGGTCGGCACGCCGCCGACGGCGTCGGCGATCAGCTTGCCGAGGCCGCTCGCCTTCACGCCGGCGGCCCAGATGACGGTCTCGGTCGGGATCGCGGCGGCGGCCGCGTCCGGCCGGTCGGCCTTCACCTCGACGCGGTCGCCGAACACGCCGACGACGTGACAGTCGAGCCGGGCCTCGATGCCGAGCTTGTGCAGGGCGTTGAGGGCGTACGCAGACAGCTTCTCGTGGAACGCCCCGAGCACCCGCGTCTGCCCCTCCACGAGGATGATGCGGGCGTCGCGCGGGTTGATGGCGCGGAAGTCGAACCGGAGCGTCTGCCGGGCCAGCTCGCTGATCGCGCCGGCCATCTCCACCCCGGTCGGCCCGCCGCCGACGACGACGAACGTGAGGAGCCGCTCGCGCGCCATCGGGTCGGGCTCGCGCTCGGCGCGCTCGAACGCGGCCAGCACGCGGCGGCGGATCTCGGTCGCGTCCTCGATCGTCTTGAGGCCGGGGGCCAGGTCGGCCCAGTCGTCGTGGCCGAAGTACGTGTGGGTCGCGCCGGTGGCGACCACCAGCGTGTCGAACGGCACGGTCGCGCCGTCGCGCAGCTGCACCGCCTTCGCGGCGAGGTCGAACCCGGTCACCTCGCCGAGGAGGACGTTGGTGTTGCGCTGGCGGCGGAGGATGGAGCGGAGCGGGGCGGCGATGTTCGCCGGCGACAGCGCCCCGGTGGCCACCTGGTACAGGAGCGGCTGAAAGAGGTGGAAGTTCCGCCGGTCGATCATGGTGACGCGGCACGGCGCCTTGGCCAGCCCGCGGGCGGCGTTGAGGCCGCCGAACCCGCCGCCGACGATTACCACCCGGTGTTCCGCGCCGCCCGCCATGTCCGGTGCCCTCCCAGGTCACCGGTATGCTACGAACCGCGTGCCGCCGGACGGGGCATTCCCGCGGCCAGGCACAGGGTCAGCACCGCCGGCGCGACCCAGAAGAACCCCGGCAGCGACCCCGCCCACGTCAGCGACGCCGCCGTAACCGCGAGCTGCCCCAGCGCGAACAGGGCGAGCATTGCGTAGTGTCCCCCGACCGCGAGCCGGGCCGCCGCACCGACCACGGGTACGAGCAGCACCGCGAGGTCGAACACCCAGCCGCCGTAAGGTGTGGCCAGCACCGACGCCCACACCACCCACGGGAGTGCCGCCGGCCAGTCCCACCGTTCTCCCACCTTCAGCCGCCACGCGGCGCAGCCGACACACGCCGCGGCACACGGCACGAATTGCACCCAGAACCACCCCGGGGCGACAAGTACCCGCAGCCAGTACGACGCGACCGGCAGCACCCACTCACTGAGCGGCACGGCCCCCGGCGGCGGGTGAAGTGTGGTCTGGACGAACTGGCCGATCACGTACGGGTTCAGCACCAGCGCGACACCCAGCGCCGCCGCGAGGGTGGCGACTCCGGCCGCGAGCGCGGCTCGCCCACCGCGACTCACCGCGTCCAGCACGAGGAGGACCCCGAACACTGCGAGGAGGTGTGGCTTGAGCGCCGTGAGGGCGGCGCATGCCCCGGCGCGACCCGGCTTCCCGGCTACGCGGTAGTAGAGAAAGCCAGATAGTCCAAGGAGCAGCAGACCGGCATTCTGGCCGTAGAGGACAGTCCAGACGACCGGGGCGAACGACAGTCCGAGGAGTTGCGGC
The DNA here is from genome assembly GCA_044220735.1 of Urbifossiella sp. Classification (GTDB taxonomy): domain Bacteria; phylum Planctomycetota; class Planctomycetia; order Gemmatales; family Gemmataceae; genus Urbifossiella. Next base: position 5,722 of record JBGAQM010000077.1, read on the forward strand.
ACCCAGCGCAGCCGGGCCGGGCCGCGGTAGACGGTCAAGAGCAGGTCACAGGCCAGCATCACCGCCGCGAGTTGAAGGCCGACCCACAGCAGCGTCGCCCATCGGACGGGGAGGAGGCCGACCGGCGCGTACACGGCCAGCGACCACGGCGGATTCCACATCATCACCGCCGCGTCGCGGTCGGGCTCCGCGAGGCGCTGTTGGGCGAGGAGTTCGTCGGGGTCGTAGGGGTTGCCGCCGCGGGCGACGACGGCCCCCGCGGACCAGAATTCGAGGAAGTCGCGCGGGTTGAGGAAGGCGGGGCTGTTCACCACCCGGTCGGCGGCGACTGCGGCGACGAGCAGCCCGACGCCGACCACCAGGATCGACCGCAGGCGGGCGGGCATCACACCACCGGGGGCTTGCCGAGGCTCCGCCGGATGACGGAGAGCTGCCCGGTGTGCATGGCGATGTGCAGCGCCCCGAACAGCACGCCCTCGCCGTAGGTGGTGGCGAAGCCGGGCCGCGTGGCGGGCTCCGTCAGCTTCGCGGGTGGGATGTTCGACACCGCCGCGATGACCTTCGCCAGGCAGGTGTCGAACAACGCCAGCAGCGCGGCCGGGTCGCCGAGGGCGGACTGATCGCCGGCGGGCTTACCGGTCTGGGTAAATGTTTCGAGCAGGCCCGGCGGCAGTGGCGCGAGGTCGGGTGCGCCGAGGCGGTCGGCGGTACGCCAGAGCGTGACGGCGAGATGCCCGACGACCCACGCCGTGGAATTCGACCCCGGCACCGGCTGGTGTGCGAAGTCGGCGGGCGTGAGGTCGTTCGTCATGCGGTGGACGAGTTGCCCGGCCATGCGGTAGCCGGCGGCGAGGGCGTCGTGGGCGGTCGGCGTCATGGGTCGTCCCCTGGTACGGAATGTGTTGTACGTACCGCCCCCGGTCGGCGGAAGGCGGGAGCGGGCGGTCGTATAACGGACGCGGGGGGTGAGTATGAGTGACGCCGCGGCGACGCCGGTCCACGAACTGCCGCGACTGCCGCGCCGCGCGGCCGACGGGCACAAGGGCTCGTACGGCCTGGTGCTCGCCGTCGCCGGGAGCCGCGGCATGGCGGGGGCGGCGGTCCTCGTGGGGCGCGGGGCGCTGCGGGCCGGGGCGGGGCTCGTCCGCGTCGCGTGCCCGGCCGAGGTTCAACCCACGGTCGCGGCCGGCCACCCGTGCTACATGACCGTCCCGCTCCGCCAGCACGCCGACGGCACCCTCGGCGCCGGCGTCGCCGCCGAGTTGATCGAGCTCGGCCGCGCCGCGAACGCGCTGGCGATCGGCCCCGGGCTCGGCCGCACCGACGACGCCGCGGCGCTGGTGAAGGCGCTGCTCCGCGACCTGCCGCGGACGCCGGCCGTCGTGGACGCGGACGCGCTGATCGCCGTCGCCCCGCTCGGCGACGAGTTCCGCGACCGGCCGATGCCGCTCGTCCTCACGCCGCACCCGGGCGAGTTCGCGCGCCTGGCCGGCGTCGCCACCCACGACGCCGTCGCCCGCCGCGAGGAACTCGCCGTCGGCCTCGCGTGGAAGACCGGCGCCGTCGTGCTCGTGAAGGGGCCGGGAACGGTGGTGACCGACGGCCGCCGCGTGTACCGCAACACGACCGGCAACCCCGGCATGGCGACCGGCGGCAGCGGCGACGTGCTGACCGGCGTGGTCGGCGCGCTGCTCGCGCAGGGGCTCGCCCCGTTCGACGCGGCCGTGCTCGGCGCCTGGGTCCACGGCCGGGCCGGCGACGTGGCCGCGGCCGTACTCGGCCAGACCGGGTTGACCGCCGCCGACCTCCCCGAGTACCTCCCCGCCGCGTTCCGCGAACTGGAAGCCCGCTGGTCGTGACCCCGAGGTGACCGCCCGTGCCGAAGCTGATCTGCCCGAACTGCGCGAAGTTCGTGACCGTGCCCGACGAGGCCAGCGGCACGACCGTGCCGTGCCCCGAGTGCAAGGCTCCGTTCCCCGTCCCGGCCCGGTACGACCCGGTCGTGTCCGTGCCGCCCGCGCCGTTAACGCCGCCGGTGGTGCCGCCCCCGGTCGCACCGCCTCCCGCGCCGCCGGGGGTCACGCCCGAGGCGATGGCGGCGGTGACTCATCCGCCGCCGCCGGCGTCGGCCGGGTACGAGCACACCCTCGGCGTGTCGCTGAAGCCTTCGACCCTGGCGTGGGTGCCGGCCGTGGGGCTGACGCTGGTGCTGGTGCTGACGTTGTTCCCGTGGGTCGGCTCCTATGTCGGCGGCTCCGCGGTGTACTCGCAGACCGCGTGGCGCGCGCTGGCCGGCAGCCCGTCCCGCAACTTCCACCTGGAAGAACTGTCGCGGCAGCAGGCGGGCTGGCCGGCGGACGTGCTCAACAAGGTCTCCTCCGACTGGCTGCTGATGGTGCCGTACCTGCTGCTGCTGATCCTCGCGGTCGCGGCGGCGTGGGCCGAGCGGCTGGTCGCGGACGTGAACCGGAGCAAGCTCCCGAAGCAGGCCGCGGTCGTCGGCGACCTCTGGGCGCACCGCGTCCTCGTCCTGTCGGGGCTGGCGGTGGCGCTCGTCGTGCTGCTCCTCCTCCAGGCCGGTCGCGGGTTCGGTCTGGAGCGGGCCATGCGGCAGGCGGTGGCCGAGCGCTACGCCGAGGACCGGACGAAGGCCGCGGGCAACCAGGCCGAGTTGGACAAGATCGAGTTCCGCGCCGACCAGGAACTCAGCAAGTTCAACCTGGAGCGGACCGCGTGGTTCGAGCTGGCCGTCGGCCTCCACCTGCTTGTGGTGCTGGCGATGGTCGGCCGGTTCTGGCTCGACCGCCGCGGGAGCAAGCCGCCGCCGCGGCTCGTGCTGCAATACTGACGGCACCGGCCGCCGCGTGACCAGCGCTGGTCACCGGGTGACCGCGTGACCGACCCCGGGGCGTCACAACCCCGGGGTTTCGCACGTCGGCACCGGGTTTGCCAGGCGTACCATACCCGTACCCGTCCGCTTGTTCCGAGGTGCCTTCGATGCCGTACCCGTCGCGCGTCGTCGTTCCCGCCGCGCTGTTCGCCGCAGCCGTCGCGGCGCTCCCCGCGTCCGCCCAGCCGCCGGCCGACGCCACCGCGGTGGCGAAGAAGGCCGCCGCGTTCCTCGCCAAGAGTCAGAACGAAGACGGCAGCTGGGGGCCGGCGCCGAACAACCGCGGCGTCACCGGCATCGTCGTCACCGGGCTGTTGCGGACCGGCACCGGCCCGGACACGGAGCCGGCCGCGAAGGGGCTGCGGTTCATCGAGTCGCTGGTGAACCAGAAGGAAGGCCACATCGCAGGCAACGACCTCAAGGCCGGTCTCATCAACTACACGACCAGCATCAACGTGATGGCGCTGGCCGCGGCCGGGCGGGCGGACAAGTACCGGCCGGTGATCGGCGACGCGGTGAAGTATCTCCGGGCGTACCAGTGGGACGACGCCCGCGGCAAGGACGCGAACAGCGACTACTACGGCGGCGCCGGGTACGCCGGCGACAAGTCGCGGCCGGACCTGTCGAACACGGCGTTCTTCCTGGAGGCGCTCAAGGCCGCGGGCGTGCCGTCGGACGACCCGGCGTTCAAGAAGGCGGCCGTGTTCGTGAGCCGGTGCCAGAACCTGAAGAGCGAGCACAACGCGGCCGCGTGGGCGGCCAAGAACAACGACGGCAGCTTCATCTACACCGGCGCCAACGGCGGCGAGAACCGCCGCACCGACGGCGACGGCACGAAGACCGACATGGGCGGCTACGCCAGCATGACCTACGCGGGTGTCAAGAGTCTGATCTACGCCGGCGTCGGCAAGGACGACCCGCGGCTGAAGGCGGCGCTCGACTGGATCAAGAAGAACTACACGCTCGACCGCAACCCCGGGATGCCGGAGGAGAACTCGCAGCGCGGCCTCTACTACTACTACCACACCTTCGCCAAGACGATGGACGCCCTGGGCGTGGACACCTTCGAGGACGCGAAGGGCGTGAAGCACGACTGGCGGGCCGACCTGACGGCGGCGCTGGCGAGCCGGCAGCGGCCGGACGGCAGTTGGGTGAACCCGACCGACCGCTGGATGGAGGGCGACCCGAACCTCGTCACCGGGTACGCGCTCATGGCGCTGAGCTACTGCCGGAAGAAGTGAGTGAGAAGCCCTACCGCTTGCGGCTTAGCGTTGCCCAGCGCTAAGCCGCAAGCGGTAGGGCTTCTGGTAGAATCGGAGTATGACCCGCCTCCTCCCCGCCGCCGTGCTCGGCGCCCTCCTTGCGGCCTCCGCCGCGACCGCGCACCCGCTCCCGAACACGCGCTACGACCGCACCGTCGCGGTCCGCGTCGGGCCGGACGCGGTGCAGGTGAAGTACACGCTCGAAGTCACGCAGTTCACCATCTTCCTCGACGGCGCCAAGCTGTTCACCGCCGACGAGATCGCCAAGCTGGACAAGACCGGCCGCGGGTTCGTGCTCGCCTACGCGAAGAAGGTCGCGCCCGAGATCGCCCGCGACCTGCGGGCCGCCAGCGACGGCGCCCCGCTGACGTTCGCCGTCGAGAAGATCGAGATCGAGCCCGGCGAGCACCCACGCTTCCGGTTCGAGTTCCGCGCCCCGTGGCCGCCCGGCCCGACGACCCGCACCCTCACGTTCGACGACGAAACGTTCCCCGAGAAGCCCGGCGTTCTCGCGCTGACTCTGGCCGAAACCCACCGTGACAGCGGGGTGACGTTCGACGACCTGATCGAGCCCGACGCGCGCTGGCGCGACCGCCCGGCGATCGACCTCACGCCCGAGCAGGCGGCGCGAATCCGGAAGGCGTCCGCGGTCGTGAAGCTGCCGCGGGCCATCCCCGACCCGAAGGCGGCAACGATTCCGGGGGCGGAAGCGCCACGCCCGCCGGCGGTGACAGTGACCGAGCCGGACGAACCGAAGTCGCTCGCGGCCGACCTCGCCGCCCGGGGTCTGCCGGCGCTGTTCGACTCGTCCGCCGGGCTCGGCGTGCTGCTGCTCGCGGCGTTCCTGTTCGGCGCGGCCCACGCCTTTACGCCGGGCCACGGCAAGACGCTCGTCGCCGCGTACCTCGTCGGCGAGCGCGGCACCGTCGGCCACGCCCTCATCCTCGCGGTGACGACGACCGTCGCGCACACCGGGTCCGTCATCGCCGTCGCGGCGGTGCTGTGGGGCGTGTACGGGAACGAGGTGCCGCTCGCGACGCAGGGCGTGTTGCAGTTCCTCGGCGGCGTGCTCGTCGCGGGCGTCGGCGCGTGGCTGCTGATGCGCCGCATCACCGGCCGGGCCGACCACTTCCACTTCCCCGGCACGGGTCACCATCACCACCACGGCGACGAGGGCCACCATCACCACCACGGCCCGCCGCCGGAAGACGCGAAGACAACCTTCGGGTGGACGCGGCTCATCCTGATGGGTCTGGGCGGCGGGCTGATCCCGTGCTGGGACGCGGTGCTGCTGCTGCTCGCGGCGACGGCGCTGAACCGGGTCGGCTCGGCGGTGCCGCTGCTGCTGGCGTTCAGTCTCGGGCTCGGGGCGGTGCTCGTGCTGCTGGGGGTGAGCGTCGTCTACGCCCACCGGGCGGGGGCGGTGCGGTTCTCGGAGAGTCGCTGGTTCAAGGTGCTGCCGATGGTGAGCGCCGGGCTCCTACTCGGAATCGGCCTCTGGCTCTGCCGCGAGGGGCTCAAGGCGGCGACGGGTTGAGGTGTGGGGCCGGTTTCCAATCGGCCGCGTCAGCTCCGGCCGGTTGGAAACCGGCCCCACATCGGAGCGGCCCGCACAGCACGACGAGCGCGAACGCCATCGCCCCGGCCGGTCGATGCCACTCGACGCCGAGCGCTTGCATCGTCGGGAACGGCAGCAGTTGCACGCCCAGCAGCAGGACGGCGGCCAGGCCCCAACCGCGTCGGCCCGCGGCGAACAGGTCGCGGACCCAGGGCACGGCCAGCGCCAACCCCACCAACTCGTACCCGAGCACCTGCGGGCACACGACCGCGAGCGCGGCCGCCAGCGCCAGCGCCCACGTCTCCGACGGCCAGGTGCGAGCCGCGAGGCAGCGCAACACCACCAGCGCGAACCCGACCGCATAACTGAGGAGCATCGTCGTCGCGGACTGCTCCACGAGCACGCGCTCGCCGCTGGCGACGTACAGGAGGCGGTTCCAGCTCGTCATCTCGTAGGCCAACTCGGCCCGGTTGAACGCCACCGCCTGATGCCCGGCCCCGGCCTGTTTCAGGTAATCGAGGAGAAACAACGGCGTCCCGCCGACGAACAGGGCGCCCAACAGGTTCATCCCGGCGACGACCAGCAGGACGCCCGCGGCGCGCGTCCAGCCGCCGAGGTACCACGCCAGCGGGATCAGCGGCAGGGCGACGTGCGGCTTCACGAACGGCAGCGCCCACAGCAGTGCCCCGGCGATGTTCCACCCGCGGCCGAACGCCACCAGCCCGGCGATCACACACCCGGCCGCGACCAGGGTCGTCTGCCCGACCATCACCACGGCCAGCGTTAGAAAGTTGAGGACGAGCAGGAACGGGACGAGGAGACGGACGAGTTCCGGCGCGTCCGGCTGTCCCTCGGGGTGAAGCACGGCCAAGAGTCGAGCGACGGCGAAGGCGGCGAGGCCGCTCACCGCCGCCCAAAGAAGTTTGGCCGCGGGCCACGGCAGGACGGCGAGCGGGGCGAACTCGACGACGGCCCCGGGCGGCAGGAAGTAGCCGCAGTTCTCGCCGAGCGGCGCGGGGCCGGTGTTCAGGTCGGGGAACTGCTCGACCACGGCCGCGCGAACAGCGGCCCCTTCGTACGGGTTCTCGGCGCGGAGGCCGAGTTGCGAGCCGAGCCGGTAGATGAACAGGTCGGGGGCGACGTTCGCGGCGAGCGCCTGGAACACCCCGAAGGCGAACACCAGCAGCGCGGCGGCCGCGGCCGGGCGGGCGTCACGCACCGTAGGTCTCCGGCAGGAGCAGCGTCGCCGGACTGCGCAGGTGGCGGGCCACGGCGTTCCCGAACACCGCCCCCACCGCCCCGTCCACGACCCGGTGGTCGAACGAGAACGACAGGTACAGCACGTCCGCCGGGCGGAGGCGGCCGGCGTCGTCGTACACGGGCCGCTTCACGACCTTACCGACGCCGAGAATCCCGACCTCCGGGTGGTTCACGATCGGCGTCGAAATCAGCCCGCCGACGTTCCCCACCGACGTGACGGTGAACGTGCCGCCCTTCAGGTCGTCGGGCCGGGCGCGGCCGGCCTTCGCCTCGCGGCCGAGGCGGTCGATGTCGGCGGCGACCGCGGGCAGGTCTTTCTTGTCGGCGTCCTTCACGACCGGCACGATCAGCCCGCCGGGCGTGGCGACCGCGACGCCGACGTGGTAGCGGTCGTGGAACACGATCTCGCCGGCCGCCTCGTCGAGCGTGCTGTTGGCGACCGGCACTTCTTTCAAAGCGCGAGCCACGGCCTTCACCACGAACGCCAGGTAGGTGAGCTTCACGCCGGTGCGGGCGAACGCCTCCCGTAGCTGTGTCCTCAGCCGTACCAGGTCGGTCACGTCGCACTCGTCGATGTACGAGTAGTGCGGCACCCGCCGCTTCGACTCGACCATGTGGTCGGCGATGCGGCGGCGGAGGCCGACGAGCTTCGTGCGTGTGCCGGGCGTGCCGAGGTCGAACGCGGGCGATTCCGCCTTCGGGGCCGGCGTCGCCGCAGTGGCGGGGGCGAGGAGCGGCGCGAGGTCGTCGAGGAGGATGCGGCCGTGCGGCCCGGTGCCGCGGACGCGGCCGAGGTCCACACCGAACTTGCGGGCGAGTTGTCGGACTGACGGCGAGGCGGGGGGCGCGGGGGACTGAGGGACTGTGGGACTATGGGACTGTGGGACCAGAGACCGGGTGACCGTAGCGGGCGCGCCGTTCGCGGCAGGTTCCGTATTCCCCCCGGTCCCGTTGTCCCCTGGTCCCATAGTCCCCGGCGAGTACGCCAGGATCACTTGCCCGACCCGGACCTTCGCGCCCGGGGTCGCGGCGAGCGACGTGACGGTGCCGGCGAAGGGGGCCGGCACCTCCATCGTCGCCTTGTCCGACATCACCTCGGCGAGCCCCTGCCCGCGGCCGACCGCGTCGCCGGGCTGCACCAGCCAGCGGACCAGTTCCACCTCGATCAACCCTTCGCCGACCGGGGGGAGGGGGAAGTCCATGAACCACTCCGAGAGCGACCCGACGGCGTCAGAACCATTCCTTCTTGTCCCGGAGGTACGTCCGGGCGTAGTCCGCGTCCGACATGCCGAGGTATTGTATCCCCTCGATCACGCCGATTACGAGCGTCACCGGGCAGAAGAAGACGCCGATCACGGCCCGAATAATGCCGCTGGTCGTACACCCCTGCACGAACTTGTGGACGCCCCAGGTGCCGAGGAAGACCGCCAGCAGGGCGTGACTCATGCGGTCGGCGCCGGTCGGCCCGCGCCGAACCGGACGTTCGTCCTCGTCGTCGCGGTCCCTGTCACGGTCACGCCGGGGTGGGCGGCGATCCTCCACTCGTTCCTCACGCTCCTCGCGATGCGGGGTGACCGGCCGCGGTCTCGGCGGCGGAGGGGCCGGCGGCGCGGACGTACCACCCACCGCCGATTCGACGACCTTCGTCATCTTCCCCCACACGTCGGCCAACCCGCCGGCCGACTTCCCGGCCGGGCGTGCCCCTCGGTCGTTGGGGTCGATGGCCGCGAGGTCGGCCTGCACCTCGCCGAACCCGCGCGGCCGCTCGTCGGGCTCGCGCGACAGGCAGCGGCCGATCAGGTCGGCCATCCGCGGCGGCAGTTGGTTGTAGTGGCGGTTCGTCGGCTCGGTCGTCTTGAAGAGCGCGAAGCAGAGCGTCTTGGCGAACCCGTACACGTCGGCGGGCGGGCCGACCTTCGCACCCGGGAGCTTGCCGAGCTGCTCGGGCGCGGCGTAGTCCAGCGTGCCGGCGATGGCCGAGCCGTACACCGTCCGGCCGCGGGCGGTCGAGCCGTCGGCGAGCACCGCCGCCGGCATCGCCAGGCCGAAGTCGATCACCCGCACGTCCCAGCGCCGGCCGGCGTCGGTGGTCACGCGGTTCACCATCACGTTCGCCGGCTTGATGTCGCGGTGGAGCACGCCCTGGTCGTGCGCCGCCTTCAGCGCCCCGGCGAGCGTGCGGGCCAGCGGCAGCAGGTCCGTGAGCGGCACCGGCCCGTTCGTCTCGACGTAGTTCTGGAGCGTGGGGCCGTCGAAGAATTCCATCACGAGGTACGGGCGGCGGCGGTTCGGCTCGTCGGCGAAGCCGCAGTCGCGGAGGCCGACGATGGCGCGGTGCTTGAGTTGGTCGAGCGTCATTGCCTCCTTCAGCACGCTGGCCGCGTCGCGGTCGAGGCCGCCGTCGTGGATCGACTTCACCGCCACCGGCGCCGCCGTGAGCCGGTGCCGGCACAGGAACGTAACGCCGAACCCGCCGGCCCCCAGGATGCGGTCCGGCGGGTACTTGTCGAACGGGAACGGGGTGAACCGCGCGGGGTCGAGTTCGACGGCCTGCCGCAGGTCCGCGAGCGCGGCGGGGTAGTCGTCCTTCTCCAGTTTGGCGCGGTAGGCGTTGTGGAACGCCTCGGCCCGCTCCCCGGAAGATTCCGCCACCGCCGCCGCGACGGCAAACGACTCGCCGGCGCCGTCGAAGTCGCCGACCGCGAGTTGCAGCTTGCCCACATCCGTGACCAGTTGCGGCCGCGCCGCACGTGCCTCGTCCGGCAGGCCGCGCACCTGCGTCAGCAGTTCCGTAACGAGGTCGCGGTCGCGGTCGGTCCGCAGCGACAGGCTGTGCTTCGGCTCGACCGGCTTGCCGAGCATGTCGAGTTTGTCGAGTAGCGCTGCCATGCGGCCGTGGAGGTCGTCGAGCCTGCGCCCCGTGTCGGCGGCGTGCAACTCGGCCGCGGCCTGTGCCGCCATCGCCGCCGCGGTGGCGTGCTCGACCGTCAGTTGAATATCGACCACGCGGTCCTGCACGCCCTTCACGGAATCGTGGACGAGCTTCACCGAGTCGCCGACGGCGCGGACCTCAGCCACCACCTGCCCGGCGACTGCGGCGAGGCCGGCGTCGAGGTGTTCGGTCTGTTCGTCGAGGAGGCCGGCGAGTCGGTCGAACCCGGCCTGTTGGGTCTCGGCCAGTGCCTCGGTCGCGGAGAACTGCAGCCCCCGGAACAACTCGGGGTTCCGCTCCACCTCGCGGCGGAAGAAGAATCGCACGGCCACGACCACGACCGACCGCCCGGCGTGCGCCGGCGTGGCGAGGAGCTTGCCGAGCGCGGGGTAGCCCGCGGCAGCGACCTGCGCCCCCAGGTCGTCGAGCGCGGCCTTCTCGGCGGCAAGTACGGCCTGCGGGTCGGCGTGCTGGGCGAACGCGCCGGCGCGCTCCACGAGGTCGCCAGCGACGAGCCGGCCGAGGAGGACGCCCTTGCCGAGGGCGTCGCGCAGCTCGCGGAGGCACGTCGTGCGGGCGTCGGCCTTCCCTACGAGTTCTGGGAACTCGACCGTGTCCACGAACGCCTTGATCTCGCGGCGGATGGCCTTCGTCTCCTCTCGGTCGAACCACGTCCACAGCGACTCGCCGGCGAGGGCGATTTCCAGCGACCGCCACGCCTTGCGGTTGGACGTTTCGAGGGCGGCGAGCAGCGTCCGCGAGTGGTCGGAGGCGTGGTCGGTGGCGAGGCGGAAGAGCGCGTCCACGCGCTCGCCGAGCGAGCTGATGGCGAACGCGGACAGACACTCGCAGACGGGCATACGCCACCCCTGTCAGTTCCGCGGGCCGAAGCCCATCCCCGCGTTCCCGCTGTCCGGCTCGTCGCGGAAGCCGAGGAGGTTCCGCGTCAGCGCCCCGCCGAACTCCACCAGCTCGCGCAGGGCGTTGTCGAAGTCGGCGGTCGTGAGCCGCAGCGGGTGCGACCGCTCGCCGCGCTCGGCGGCCCGCAGCGCGGCCTTGCGGAACAGTTCCTCCACGAACGCCGGGCTCGCGCCCTCCGTCCGGTCGAGCAGCGGGTCGGCGTCCACCTCCGTCAGGTCGAGGCCGTGGGTGAAGTGGTCGAACAGCCGGCGGCGGCAGTCGCGGTCCGGCAGCGGGAAGTACACCGCCTGATCGACGCGGCCGGGACGTGCGGCGAGCGCGCGTTCCAGCATCCGCGGGCGGTTCGTCGTCAGCAGGAAGATCACGTCGGCCTTCGTGCCGAGGCCGTCCATCTGGTCCATCAGGTCGTGCAGCAGCGTCGTGTCCGGGTTGTCGGCGCGGTCGAGCGCGATCAGGTCCACGTCCTCGATGACGACGAGCGCCGGCTGGAGGAGGCGGGCGAGCTGGCACGACTCGCGGACGAGGCGCAGCTGCCGGCCGGTCAGCAGGATGACCGTGTACGCCGGGCAGGCGCGGGCCAGGTACTTCGTTACCAGCGTCTTGCCGACGCCGGGCGGGCCGTGGAACAGCACGCCGTGGCGGGTGCCGCGGCCGGCCTTGCGCAGCGTGTCGGCGTGCGTCAGCAGGCCGATGACGTTCCGCTCGACGACCTGAAGCACCTCGTCCGGGAGGATGATCTGCTCGCGCTTCACCAGCGGCAGGTCGTGGAAGCGGATCTGAAAGTCCGGCTCGCCGTCGGCCCCCGCCGGGCCGGCCTGCTCGACCATCAGCACCTGCCCGCGGTAGACGTTCCGCTCGCGGGCCTCCGCCAGCACGCGGTCCAGCGCGTGCTGGGCGTCGTCGGCGGTCGGCGCGAGGATGTCCAGCGCCGTCCGCGACAGCATGGCCACGAACGGCGCCAGCCCCGGCGGCGCCAGCAAGTACATCCCCGAAACGACGACCTTCGCGGAGCCCGTGAGCGAGGTCGGGCGGACGGTGTACTCGACGGGCGAGTTGCGGGAGGCGTTCGCGGCCAGGGCCGGCGTGAGTTCGTTCCAGTAGCCCATGCCGACGGCCGGGCGCGCGCCGGGCGAGGCCTCGCGGAGGGCTTCGAGGGCCAGGAACAGGTTCACCCGCTCCCACTGGAGGAGCGGCTTGGTGATGACGGCGCCGCGCTTCCACGGCCGGCCGAGGTGCTTCTCGACGACCGGCGACACGCCGGCGAAGTAGCTGACGACGACGCCCGCCGCCACCAGCCCGATGAGGACGAGCGCGACGGCCGTCCCGACGGTGGCGAAGTCGACCGCCAGCAGCGGCGGCAGGCGGTTCATTCCGAGTCCAGCGCCTCGCGGAGGGCCTGGATCGTCTCGTGGAGGTGTTCGAGGGTGGGGTTGATGTCGAGCGCCTGGCGGAAGGCGCGGAGGGCGGCGCGGGGCTTCTTCAGCTTCAGGAAGCACTGCCCCATCCCGGCCGCGGCCCCGAAGTGTACCGGGTTCAGCCGCATCACGACCTCGCAGTCGGCGATGGCCTTGGGGTACTGCCCCTGCTTGAAGAACCAGATGGCCCGCTGGTTCCGCGCCTCGGCGAACTCGGGGGCCAGCGTGATCAGGTCGTCGAGCGCGGTCTTGCGGGCGGCGGGCTCGTTCTCGCGCACGGCCTGCTGGAGCGCCCAGTTCTCCTCGTTCGTGCCGCCGCGGAACCACACCTCCCACAGGGCGTCGGACGCGAGCCGCTGCACGAGCGGGTCGTCGTCGCGGAGGCGGCCGGCGAGCGGCTGGTTGCAGCCCATCGTGCCGACGAGGCCGAGGGCCAGGGCGGACGCGCGGCGGGTGCGGACGTCGGCCGCGGCGAGGAGCCGCGAGAGGGTGCCTTCGGTGTACTTGGAGCGGACCTCGTCCTTGAACCGCTGGATCAGCGGGCCGGCCCCCGCGGCCCAGAGTTCTTCGTCGTCCCCGGGGTTGAGCGGCGGGAGGCGGTCGAAGTAGGTGACCAACAGTGGGGCGGTCACGGATCGGTCCTCGGGCGAGTCGCGGGAACGGAATCAGTGTAGGGCACGCGGGCAAGAGGGTGCAACCCCGCGATGCTACGCCGCGCGGCACAACTTGCTCAAAACCGCCATCCGCACCGCCAGCCCGTGCGTCACCTGGTCCAGAATCGCCGACGCCGGCCCGTCGGCCACGTCCGGCGTGATCTCGACGCCGCGGTTGATCGGCCCCGGGGCCAGGAGCAGCACGCCGGGCTTCGCCCGCTTCATGCGGTCGCCGTCCATGCCGAACAGGAGGCGGTACTCGCGGATCGACGGGAACAGGCCGCTCCGCTGTCGCTCGAACTGGATGCGCAGCAGGTTCAGCACGTCGCACCGCGGCAGGATGTCGTCGAGGTTGTGGGCGATCTCGACGCCCAGTTCGGCGACCTCGGGCGGGACGAGCGTCGTCGGGCCGCACACGACCACCTTCGCGCCGAGCTTCAGCAGCCCGTGGATGTTACTCCGCGCGACGCGGCTGTGGGCGATGTCGCCGACGAGGCCGACCGTGAGACCCGCGACGCGGCCGAGGCGCTTGCGGATGGTGAAGATGTCGAGGAGCCCCTGCGTCGGGTGCTCGTGCGCGCCGTCGCCGGCGTTCACGACGCGGACGTGCGGCAGGAGGTGCCGCGCGAGGACGTGCGGGGCGCCGGGCGACGAGTGCCGCACGACGACGGCGTCGATCCCCATCGCCTCGATGTTGCGGGCGGTGTCGATGAACGTCTCGCCCTTCGACGTGCTGGACCCGCCGGGGGTGAAGTCGAGGGTGTCGGCCCCGAGGCGGCGGGCGGCGAGGCCGAAGCTGACGCGGGTGCGTGTACTGTTCTCGTAGAACAGGTTGGCGATCACCTTCCCCTTCAGCTCGTCGCGTTTGGGCACGTCGCCGACCCCGACGCCGACGTACCCGGCGGCCGCGTCGAGCAGCGCGGTGACGTCGGCGGCCGAGAGGTCTTCCAGGCCGAGCAGGTGCTTCACAGTCGAACTCCCGTATCTCGTGGTGTTGCCGCTTACGGCTTCGCGTTGGGCGACGCGATGCCGCGAGGGGCAACACTGCCAACCTACTTCCGTTTCAGCCCCCGGCCCGGCAGCGCACGCG
>JBGAQM010000078.1:0-19916 GCA_044220735.1 Urbifossiella sp.
GGCGAAGCGCCGCGACCCTCCCCCTCAGAGGGGGGAGGGTGGGGCACAGCGACGCCCCCTCTCCCGCGGGGCGGCCCGGCGTCGGGCCGTCCCGCTTCACCTCTCACCGAAAGCCGGTCATGCTCCTCCGCATCCTGGTGCTCGTGTACGGCGTCGCGGGGTACGCCCTGTTCCTGGCGACCTTCGTGTACTCGGTCGGGTTCATCGGCGGGTTCCTCACCCCGACGCAGCTCGACGGCCCGCGGGAGGGGAGCCTCCTCGCCGCGGTGGCGATCGACGTGGGCCTGCTGGCCGTGTTCGCGCTCCAGCACAGCGGCATGGCGCGGCCGGCGTTCAAGCGGTGGCTGACGCGCTACGTCCCGCAAGCGGCCGAGCGGGCCACGTACTGCGTGCTCTCGTGCGCCGCCCTGATCCTGATGTTCGCGCTGTGGCAACCGCTCGGCGGGGTAGTGTGGGAGGCGGACGGCGCGGCCCGGGTCGTGCTGTACGCCGCGTTCGCAGCCGGGTGGCTGGTCGTGCTGTGGACGACCTTCCTGATCGACCACTTCGACCTGTTCGGCCTGCGGCAGGTCGTGCTGTTCGCCCGCGGGCTCCCGTACCCGTCGGGCCGCTTCGTGACGCCGGGGCCGTACCGCTGGGTCCGCCACCCGCTGTACGTCGGCTGGCTCACGGTCTTCTGGGCCGCCCCGACCATGACCGCCGCGCACCTGCTGTTCGCGGCCGGGACGACGGCGTACATCCTGATCGCCATCGTGCTGGAGGAGCGCGACCTGGCGGCCGCGCACCCGGAGTACGCGGCGTACCGGGCGCGGGTGCCGATGCTCATGCCCCGCTTCCGCCGCCGGTCGCGGCCGGCGGTCGAGACCCCGTGCCGCGAGGTGGCGTGACGACCCCCTTCGACACCGCCCGCGCCGAGGCGTTCGCGGGGAAGATGGTCGGCGACCGGACCGACGCCGGGGTCGCGCTCATGACCTCGCTCGGCCACCGCACCGGCCTGTTCGGCGCCCACCGCGACCGGCCGCGGCCGGGGCGCGAAGGCTACTTCAGCTCGACCGTCACGCGGCGGATGCGGCCGGTGAACCGGTTGTTGCGCTGCGCGTACTCGTCGGTCACCGGCGTCTCGTTGTCCACCCCCACGTCCACGCTCTCCTCGCCGAACGCGAACGGCATGGTCCGCGGCACCCGCGTCTCACCCACCTGGGCGCCGTCCACGCTCAGGCGGCTGGTGCCGCCCGCGCCGGGGGCGGGGCCGTCGGGCGTGAAGCGGTACACGAGCGTGTGGCGGCCGGGGGCCAGCGCCGCCGCGGACGAGACGGTCGTTCGCTGCAGGCCGCCGAAGTTGTACACCTGGTGGGCGCGGCCGTCCTTGAGGTACAGGCTCCACCCGCCGAACCGCCCGGCCTGGCTGATCACCACGCCGTTCGCCCCGCCGGCCGGCACGTCCACCTCCGCCGTCACCGTGTGGTCCCGCCCCTTCAGGTTCAGGAACGCGTTCTCGGCGATGCCGGTCATCCCCTCGTACAGGGTGAGCGTCTTCCGCGCCCCCATCAGGTCCGGCCGGCCGGCCAGCGCCGGGTTGAACCGCTCCACCCGCCGGTCGTCGAGCGGGTAGACGTGGTTGCGCACCGCCTCGCGGTCGAACAGGCCTTGTAGCTCCCGCACCTTCTCCGGGTGCTTCGCCGCGAGGTCGTTCGCCTGGCTGAAGTCCTCGGCCACGTTGTACAGCTCCCACCGGTCTTCGTTGAACGGCGGCAGCTTCGCGGTCGCCAGCCACGGGATCGAGTGGCGGGTGGCGGCGACCCAGCCGTCGTGGTAGATGGCGCGGTTGCCGAACATCTCGAAGTACTGCGTCGTCCGCCGGTCTTTCGCGGCGGGGTCGGCGGCCGCGTACAGCATCGACACGCCGTCCATCGGCCGCTGGCGGACGCCGTTCACCGCGGTCGGCTCCGGCAGCCCCGCGGCGTCCAGGACGGTCGGCGCGATGTCGATGACGTGGTGGAACTGCGACCGCACCGCCCCGCGGCCGTTGCCGAGCCGCGCCGGCCAGTGGACGACCATCGGGTTGCGGGTGCCGCCGAAGTGCGACGCCACCTGCTTGGTCCACTGGAACGGGGTGTTGCCGGCCAGCGCCCAGCCGACGGCGAAGTGCGGGTACGTGGTCGGCCCGCCCCACGCCTCCAGGTGCGGCAGCTGCGACTCGATCGTGCTCACGATGCCGTTGAGGCCCAGCAGCTCGTTGTACGTCCCGTCCGGCCCGCCCTCGGCGCTCGCGCCGTTGTCGCCGACCACGTAGAGGATCAGGGTGTTGTCCAGCTCGCCCATCTCGGTGATGGCCTCGACGACCCGGCCGATCGAGTGGTCGGTGAACTCGGCGTACCCGGCGAACGTCTCCATCTGCCGGGCGAACAGCCGCTTCTGGTCGGCGGTGAGCGAGTCCCACGCGGCGACCTGCGGCGGCCGCGGGGTGAGGGTCGTGCCCGCCGGCACCACGCCCATCTTGATCTGCCGGGCGAGCGTCTCCTCGCGGACCCGGTCCCACCCCTGGTCGAACTGCCCCTTGTACCTGTCGATGTACTCGCGCGGGCAGTGGTGCGGGGCGTGGGTGCCGCCGGTGGCGAAGTACATGAAGAACGGCCGGTCCGGGGTCAGCGCCTGCTGGAACCGGACCCACGAGACGGCCTGGTTCGTCATGTCGGTGGTGAAGTGGTAGTTCGGGTCGTTCGGCAGTTCGACCCGGGCCACGCCGTCGTACACGCCCGGCGCCCACTGGTTCGTTTCGCCGCCGATGAAGCCGTAGAACTTGTCGAACCCCGAGCGGGTCGGCCAGCGGTCGAACGGGCCGGACACCGACGCCTCCCACGGCGGCGTCTCGTGGTACTTGCCGAACGCCGCGGTGCTGTACCCGTTCTGCCGCAGGATCTCGGCCAGGGGGGTGACCGACTGCGGCCGCACGCCGGTGTTCCCCGGGAACGCGGTCGCCAGCTCCATGATCGCGCCGGCGTTGCAGACGTGGTGGTTCCGCCCCGTCAGCAGGGCCATCCGGGTGGGGGAGCACAGGGCGGTGGTGTGGAACCGGTTGAACCGGACGCCGTTCGACGCCAGCCGCTCGCACGTCGGCATGCGGCACGGCCCGCCGAACGCGCTGGAGTGCCCGAACCCCATGTCGTCGACCAGCACGACGAGCACGTTCGGGGCGCCCTTCGGGGCCGTCACCTGGAACCGCGGCGGGGCCGTCGCCTTGCGGGCGTCCACCTCGGTGAACGTCGGGGCGGGCGGCTCCGGGATCGGCAGCACGGTCCGGTCGAGCTTCTCGGCCGCGGGCGGCGCGGGCGCCTTTTCCTGGGCGCGAGCGCGAGGCACGAGCCGGTCGGACGCGCCGACGTAGCCGAACACGACGCCGGCGGCGAGCGCGGCGGCGCAAACGAGTGGTGGTCCCAGACGCATCGTGTCAGCTCCCGGGTGTGAGGCGCGGGCGCGGCATCCCGGCCGGGGTAGTCGGCAAGAGTGGCGGCGAACCCGTGGGGCTCGTGCCCGCCTGCGGGCGCCCCCCGCGACGTGACGTGAAGTGGGGGTGCCTATCCGAATGTGTAGTTTCTGTCCGATCCCGCGGCAACGATTTTCCGGATCACGGCGGGGGCGTTAGAACCGCCAGCCGACGCCGGTGTTGGCGAAGAAGCGCGACGACTGGTCGTTCAACCCCCACCCGAGCCGCACGCCGACCTCCAGGTCGTCGGTCACCAGGTAGTGCACGCCCGGGCTGTAGTAGTGGCGGACCGCCCCCTCCGCCTTCCCGGTCGTGAAGATGCCGAAGTACTCGCCGTGGACCGCCCAGCGCTCGCCGACCGGCACCCGGAGCACGGCCGACGGCGCCCACAGGTTGTGCCGGTCGCCCCCCTCGCTCGCGGTGCCGTAGCGGACGGCGGTGTCGAACCGCCAGCGGTTCGCGAACTGCCACCCGGCCGCGTAGGCGGCGACGAGCTCCGTCGCGGTGGACGTGCCCGCACTCCCGCCGGTCGGGGTGAGCCCCTGGAGGATGACCGAACTCCGCGGCACCCAGCCCCCCCCGTCGGTGACGCGGACCTTTACCCCGTAGCTGAGCGTGTACTCCCGCACCAGGCGGCCCGCGCTGCCGACCGCGTCCGGCTCGCCCGCGCCGGCCCCGCTCACCTCGGCCGACTCCCCGCCGACCTCGTAGTTCCACCCGAGCCGCAACTCGACCCGGTCGGTGAGGCCGTACCGGAGGATCAGTTCGGGGACGCTGTGCGTCTCCTTCACGCCGCGGTTGTCGACGAACGAGTACGCGAACTCGGTGACCAGGCGCCCGCGGCCGGCGGTGCTCGTCGCCGGGGTGAACGAGTCGCGGTCGGTCTCGACCTCGTCGCGCTCGGCGGCGGGCTCGGTCGCCCGCTCGCCGGTCAGCACTTCGAGCGTCTCGACCGGCGACCCCGGCCGCGCGGCCGGATCGGGCTGCGCGACGGCCGGCCCCGCGAGGAGGAGCACGACGGCGACGGCGGCGACGGGTCGGCGGGTCACGGGTGTGCCTCCACTTCCTCGCTCGGGACGGTCGGGGCGGTCGCGCGGCAGCCGCCGAAGCGGAACTGCGTCGGGAACGTGACCACGTGCGTCTCCACGTCCAGGCTCACGCCCGCCCCGCCGACCGCCGCCGCGAGCACCCCGCGCCGGCCGGGGCCGCCGCCCACCACCGTCGTGCCGAACAGGTCGGTGCTCTCGTAGTCGAAGTCGCGCGGGTCGGTCGCCAGCAGGAGCTTGTCGGTCGCCCGGCACGCCACGCCCCACGAGTCGAACGCCGGGAGGGACGCCGAGGTTCGACGTGACCCCGACGCCGCCGTCACTGGGGTGCGGCCGGAAAAGCCGAGCAGGCCGGGCGAGGTCGAGTCGGGGTGAATCTCGGGGAACAGGATCGTCCCGCCGACGGCGACTTCGGACCGACGGAGGCGGCCGGTCGCCGCGGGGTTCCAGTTCAGCGCCCCGATGGCGCCCACCGGGATTGCGGTGGGCGCCCCGCCCATCGACGTGTGCGACGCCCCGCCGCGGGGCAGGTACAACCCTTGGGCGCGGGCGACGGGGCAGGCGAAAAGCACCAGGGGGTCGACGGCGCCGAGGGCGACTCACGATCGCATGGAGAGCCTCCGAGCGGGGTCCGCGCCGGGTCTGGTCGCCCTGGGCGGTCGTGAGGGTTACATCGGGAATGCCGGGTGGTTGGGGTGAGCAAATCCTACCGCATACTCCGCACGAATGGCCCCGTCGGGTCGCCCATGACGCAGTGGTACGCCGATTCGAACAGCCGCGCGTCCACGCGGGATTCCGGCAGGAGCGATGACTGGGTGCGGGATGTGGGTTGGACTAATTGACGACCGGGTGGATTCGTCACCGTCGGCCACAAGTCCGGGCCGGGCTGCGACTCGCGTCGCGCGCGGTTCGGTGGGCTCGTTCCGACGGTGATTCTTCTGGTTGACTCAATGCTTCTGGCCAGGGGTCCCCCTGTTCGCCAGAACCAATCATCCCCGCCTGAATGACGGGGCGTTGGACGACGTCGAAACACCCCGAACCGGGATCACTTCTTCGCCTCGACCCGTACCTTCACGTCGACCGCGTCGGTCTTGAGGAGCTTGCCGGTCTTCTGGGAGACGGCGTTGGCGAGCAGCCCGCTCGGGTCGCACCCGGCGGCGATGGACACGACCCGCCCGCCCTTCTCGATCAGGAAGTTGGTCGGCATCGACTTCGTCTGGAACGTCCCCCAGCTCTCCCCCTTCGGGTCCACCGCGTACAGCACGTCGAGCTGCTTGGTGGCGGCGTACCCGGCCATCTTCGCGTCCGGCTCCTTGAAGACGTACAGGCTGATCAGCCCCTGCCCCTTGTACGCCCCGCTCAGCTGCTGGAAGTAGGCCAGCTCCTTGTCGCACCCCGAGCACCCGCAGGTGAGGCGGACGAGCACCGGCCCCTTCGCGGTCAGCTCGGCCAGGTCGATCACCTTTCCGGTCGCGTCCTTGATCTTGAAGTCCGGCGCGGCCTGGCCCACGGCGACCTTCGCGCGCGGGGCCGGGGCGACGTCGGCCGAGCTGGCGGCCAGCGGGAACGCGGCAAGCATCAGGAGTGCGGCGAGCGAACGAGTCATGAGTCCCTCGGGGCGGGCAGTGGGAAGGGGGTTCGAGGCAAGAATTGAAGCGTACCACGGTGGCGAATGCGGGGCCAGAACAATACTCGTGCGGGTAGAGCGGATGCGCCCGCCCCCCACCCCGGAGTCGCCGCCGTGTACCGCCTCCTCCTGCCGGCCGCGCTGCTCATCTGCCTTGCCGTCGCGGCCGACGGGCAGCCCTTCCCCGCCGACCTGCCGAAGTTGAAGCCGCTGGAGCCGGCCGACGCGGCGAAGGCGTTCGAGGCGCCGCCGGGGTTCCGCGTCGAGCTCGCCGCCGCGGAGCCGCTCGTGCGCTCGCCCGTGGCGATGGACTTCGACGAGAACGGCCGGCTCTACGTGGTCGAGTTTCCCGAGTACAACCAGTACGCGAACCCGACCCCGTCGAAGGCCCGCGGCTGCGTCAAGCTCCTCGAAGACACCGACGGCGACGGCCGCTTCGACAAGGCCACGGTGTTCGCGGAGCTCGACTCCCCGGTCGCAGTCGCGTGCTGGGGCGGCGGCGTGTTCGTCGGCGTCGTGCCGGACCTGTGGTACCTCAAGGACACCGACGGCGACGGCAAGGCCGACGTGCGGCGGAAGGTGCTGACCGGGTTCGACCGCGACAAGGCCGGCGAGGCGATGCTGAACTCGTTCCGGTGGGGGCCGGACAACCGCTTCCACGTCGCCACCGGCCTCGCGGGCGGCAACCTGAAGCCGGCCGACGCCCCCGACGCGAAGGCCGTGCTGGTGCGCCGCCAGAACATCCGCTTCGACCCGCGCACGGGCGCGTTCGAGCCCACCAGCGGCGGCGGGCAGCACGGCCTGACGCTCGACGACTGGGGCGACACGTTCGCCTGCGACAACAGCAACCCGATCGAGTTCCTCGCCTACGACGCGAAGTACGCGGCCCGCAACCCCTACGTCGTGGCCCCGTCGCCGGTCGTGGACGTGAACGCCGCGGGCCGCTACCCGCAGCTGCGCCGCGTCAGCCCGCCCGAGCCGTGGCGCGAGGCGCGCACGCGCCTCCGCAAGGACAAGCTCGTGCCGGGCTCCGACGAGGGCGGGCAGCCGTTCGGGTTCTTCACCGGCTCGACCGGCGTGACCGTCTACCGCGGCGACGCCTTCCCGGCCGATTTCCGCGGCAACGTCTTCGTCGGCGAGGTGGCGAACAACCTCGTCTACCGGGCGCGGCTCGAACCGAAGGGGCTCGGCTGGTCGGCGGTGCGGGCGGACAAGGACCGCGAATTCCTGGCATCGAAGGACGTGTGGTTCCGGCCCGTGCAGTTCGCCAACGCCCCGGACGGCTGCCTGTACGTGGTGGACATGTACCGCGAGATTATCGAGGGGGCGGCGTTCCTCCCGCCGCAGCTCCTCGCGCTCGTGGACGTGGCCGGCGGCATCGACCGCGGCCGCGTCTGGCGCGTCGCCCCCGACGGGCTCGCACTGCGGAAGGCCCCGCAGCTCGGGAAGGCGACGACCGCGGAACTCGTCGCTCTTCTCGCCCACCCGAACGGGTGGCACCGCGACACCGCCGCGCGACTGCTCTACGAGCGCCAGGACCGGGCCGCCGCCCCGGCCCTCCGCGATCTCGCAGCGAAGTCGGAGTCGCCCGTCGCCCGCATGCACGCGCTCCACTCCCTCCACGGGCTCGGTGCGCTCACGTCCGGCCAGGTGATCCCCGCGCTCGGCGACCCCGACCCGCGGGTGCGGGTCCACGCGCTGAGGCTCGCGGAGGATTTCGGCCTGTCCGCGGGATTGTCGAACAAGTTGCAGGCACTCGCGGCCGACCCTGACCCGCGGGTGCGCTACCAGCTCGCGTTCAGCCTCGGCGCGTTCCGCGGCGAGACGGCGGAGACGCTGCTCACTGCCCTCGCCCGCCGGGATGCCGCCGACCCGCTGGTTCGCCTCGCGGTCCTCTGCTCGGTCGGCGAGCGCGGCGGCGCGATCTACTCCCGCCTGCTCCGCGACCCGGACGCCCGCGGCGCGGGGACGACGGAGTTGCTCCTCGCGCTCGCGGCGCAGATGGCCGCGGCCAACCGGCCGGATGAGGTCGCCGAGGTGGTGAAGGGGATCGACGCGCTGCCCGACGCCGAGCGGCCGTTCGCCCGCCAGCAGGTGCAGGCGTTCGTGTCGAAGCTGCCGCCGGCCGCGCGGCCGCGGTTCGCCGGCCTCGCCGCCGGAAAGACCGGCGCGATCCTGAAGGAACTCCTCGCCGACGCCGCGAAGACCGCCGCGGACGAGTCGGCCACGCCCGCCGCCCGCGCGGCGGCGATTCGCACGCTCGGGCTCGGCTCATTCGCCGACGCGAAGGCGCTGCTCACCGCGGCGCTCGCCGTGCGTCAGCCGCCGGTGGTGCAACTCGCCGCTCTCGAGGTGCTGGGCCGCTTCGACGCGCCGGAGGTGCCCGGGGTCGTGCTGGCGGCGTGGCCGGGGATGAGCCCGCCGACCCGCGCCTCCGCCGCCGAAACGCTCCTCGCCCGCGCCGCCTGGGTGACCGCCCTCCTCGACGCGGTCGAGAAGGGAACCGTGCGGCCGACCGACCTCGACCCGGCCCGCGTCCAGCTGCTCCAGCAGTCGGCCGACGGGCCGACCCGCGCCCGGGCGGCGAAGGCGTTCGCCGGGGCCGGACTCGCGCGGCGCGCGGAGGTGGTTGCCAAGTATCAGCGGGCGCTCGACCTGCCGGGCGACGCGGCCAAGGGGAAGGCGGCGTTCAAGGACGTGTGCGCCGCGTGCCACAAGCTCGAAGGCGTCGGCGAGGCGGTCGGGCCGGACCTAGCGTCGGTCAAGAACCGCGGCTCGGACGCGGTGCTGACGAACATCCTCGACCCCAACCGCGAGGTGCTGCCGCAGTACTACTCGTACCTCCTCGTCACGGACGCCGACGTGATCCTCACCGGGATGATCGCCGCTGAGACGGCGAACACGGTGACGATCCGCAAGGCGGACGGGACGAGCGAGACGGTGCAGCGGGTGAACATCGCGTCGCTGCGGAGTACGGGGCTGTCGGCCATGCCCGAGGGGTTGGAGGACAAGCTCGACCTCCAGACGGCGGCCGACCTGCTCGCGTACCTCCGCTCGATCCGCTGACCACCCCGTCGATTCCCACAGCGAGGTGCGTGTCGATGACTCGATCGTTTAGGCCCACCGCGGTCGTCGCCGCGTTCCTGGCCGCGGCAGGTGTGCTCTTGTCGGCGGACGACGTGCCGTTCGTCGCCCGCCACGACAAGACCGAGCAGCGGTACGTCGTGGTAATGCCGAAGGGGTTCGACGCCAAGCGGGCCAACACCGCCGTCGTCGCCCTTCACGGCCACGGGTCCGACCGCTGGCAGTTCGTGAAGCAGGACCGCGGCGAGTGCAAGGGGACGCGGGACGTGGCCGAGGCGCACGGGTTCCTTCTCGTCAGCCCCGACTACCGGGCGAAGACCTCGTGGATGGGGCCGGCGGCGGAGGGCGACGTGCTGCAAATTCTCGACGAGTTGAAGGAGAAGTACGGGGTGCGGCGGGTGGTCGTGGTCGGCGGGTCGATGGGCGGCACGGCTGCGCTGGCGTTCGCCGCCCTGCACCCCGACAGGGTGGCCGGGTGCGTGTCCCTCAACGGCACCGCGAATGTGGTCGAGTACGAGGGCTTCGGGGACGCGATCGCGGCGGCGTATGGGGGCACACGAAAGGAACGGCCCGAGGTGTACCGCAGCCGGTCGGCCGAGCTGCACGCCGACCGGCTGACCATGCCCGTCGCCATGACCACCGGCGGGAAGGACACCTTGGTCCCGCCCTCCAGCTGCCTCCGGCTCGCCGAGAAGCTGAAGGCGCTCGGCCGGCCGGTCACACTCATCCACCGCCCCGACGGCGGCCACTCCACCACCTACGACGACACCGTCAAAGCGTTGACCGCCGTGATCGACCGCCTGCCGAAGGGGGACGCAGACCGTGGTCGGTGAGGGTTCTACGCCTTGAGGTGTCGGTCGAGCCAGGCGAAGGCGTCGTCTTGCATCGCCCGCGTGAAGCGGTGCGGCTCGTCGTAGAACCGACCCTCGAACTGCCGCGCACTCCCGGCCGCGCGGTACACCTCGGCGATCCGGTCCACGGCGGCCGTCATCCCCTCGGGCGGGAACAGGCGGTCCTGGCGGCACTGCTGTACGAGCAGCGCCCGCGGGGCGGCGAGCGCGGCCAGGTCGGGGAAGTCCATCAGCCGATGGAGCCCCGGGAGGAAGTGGACGAACGAGTGGGTGTCCAGGTGCGCCTTCCGCATCGGCGGCACGGCCGACATGAACCCGACCACGCACCCGGCCGTGATGCGGTCGTCGAGGGCGGTCAGGTAGGCGGCACGGTACCCGCCCATCGAGATGCCCAGGCACCCGATCCGCTTCCGGTCCACGTCCGGCCGGGCGGCGACGTAATCGACCGTCCGCATGTCGTCCCACGCCACCACCCCGGGCCACGTCGCGCCGGCGAGGGTCAGCCCCTTCACCACCGTCGATTCCTTCCCGCGGCACACCGCGTTCAGCCGCCGCACGTCGTCGGCGGTGTACCGGGAGCGGTCCCAGCCGGCGGCCGCGTCCGCGTCCACGAGCACCCGCCGCTCGCCGAACATCAGCGCGTCGATGGTCACCACGACGTACCCCCGGCGGACCAGTTCCGTCGCGGTCGGCCGGCCGTCGTAGTTGACGCGGTGGTACTCCGTCATCGCCGGGTGGTTCGCCCCGAGGTCGATGACCTTCTCCTTGCCGAAGAGAAACATCCCGCCGTGGGAGTGCAAGTCGATGACCGCGGGAGCCGGCCCCTTCAGCCCCTTCGGGACGAGGACGTAGGCCGGCACGCGCGACGCCGACGACGTGCTGAACAGCACCCGCTCCCGGACGTGGTCCCCGCGGTCCACGCGCTCGGTGACTTCGGCCCGCGGCTCGACCTTGTCCGGGAAGTAGCCGAGCGCATCGAGAACCGCGGCCCGCGCGGCGGTGCGGTACTCGGCGAAAGTGGGAAACCGCGGCTGGGGGTACCGAAGGCTGTACTGGGTCGCAGCGGCGACCCGTTCGAGCTCGGCGGCGAGGGTGCCGAGGTCGGCCCCGGTCGGCGTCAGGGCGCGAGGCGGGTCGGCGGGCGGGGCCGCCGGCGGCTGGGCGGCGGCGGCCGTGGGAAGGGCGGGAATCGCGGCGAGGAAGCGGCGGCGGTCCATCGGCGGCTCCGGGGCGGGGGCGCGGCGGTGGGCCGAGTATACCACCCCGCCACACCCCGCCGCACGGCACCGTCCGTGTCCCGCCGCCGCCCTCGTGTCGTCACGGCCCGCTGCGGTCGCGGGCCGCACGGGGGAGCGTGTCCCAGATGCGGATCGTGCGGTCGCCCGAGGCGGTCGCCAGCCGGGTGCCGTCGGGGCTGAACGCGAGGTGGTGGACGTAGTTCCGGTGGCCGCTCAGCTCGGCCGTCTCGCGGCGCGAGGCCACGTCCCAGGCGCGAACGAGGTTGTCGCGGCACGCGCAGGCCAGCAGCCGGCCGTCGGCGGAGAACGCCACCCCGTACACCGGCGTGCCGTGCGCCAGGTCGGCGACGCACGCCCCGGTGGCGGCGTCCCAGAGGCGCGCCGTCCGGTCCAGCGAGCCGGTGGCCAGGAGGGTGCCGGCCCGGTTCCACGCCACGGCGTAGACACCCTGGCCGTGCCCGCTCAGCTGTCGGACCACCGCCCGGGCGGCCACGTCCCACACCCGCACCGTGCAGTCCCCGTCGTCGTACCCGACGGCGAGGTGCGACCCGGTCGGGCTGAACGCGAGGTCGCGGACCGGCGCCCCGCCGCCGGCCAGTACGGCGACCTCGACGCCGGCGGCCGCGTCCCACACCCGCACCCGGCCGTCCCGGCCGCCGGCGGCGAGCAGGTCGCCGCGCGGGGCGAAGGCGGCCCGGCCGTCCTGCCACGCGACCGGTAGCTCCCACCGGTGCAGGAGTCGGCCGGCGGCCGCGTCCCACACCCGCACCGAGGCCAGCTCGTGCCCCTCACGCCGGGCGGTCGTCGCCAGGTACTTGCCGTCGGCGTGGACGGCGACCGAGGTGACGTACCGGTCGGCCCCGTGGTCGAACCGCCGGAGCTCGCGGCCGGTGGTCGCGTCCCAGACCCGGGCGGTGCCGTCCCACGCGGCCGACGCCACCCGCTCGCCGTCCGGGAAGTAGGCGACGTGGTAGACGAAGTTCTCGTGCCCGACGACGGCCCCCCCGCCTTCCGCCGCGGCCACGTCCCAGACCCGGACGGTGCCGTCCATCGCCGCCGACACGAGCCCCGTGCCGTCGCCGCGGAACTCGGCCACGATCACCTGGTCCGTGTGCCCGCAGAGCACCGCGAGCAGTTCCCCGGTCCGGGCGTTCCAGTACCGCACGGTCCGGTCGTGGGACGCGGAGGCGAGGCGCGACCCGTCCGCGCTGAAGGCGGCGTGGTCCACCGCGCCGGCGTGCCCTCGCAGGACGTGGAGCGCTTCCACGTCCCGCCCGGCCGGCGCCCCCGCCACGTCCCACAGGCGGACGGTGCGGTCCGACGACGTGGTCACCAGCCGCGTGCCGTCCGGGCTGAACCGCGCGTTCGTCACCTGGTTCTCGTGCCCCTTCAGGACCGCGAGCCGCCGGCCGGTGGCGGCGTCCCACAGGTACAGGTTGGTGAACGGGAACCGCTCGGCCGTGACCACGCGGTCGCCGCTCGGGCTGAAGACGACGAAGTGGGCGCACAAGCCGTGCCCGCCGAGGGCGGCCCGCTCCCGGCCGGTGTCCAGGTCCCAGAGCCGGGCGGTCGGGACGCCCTCCCCGCCCCGGGTGGCGACCACCCGCCCGTCGGGGCCGAGGACCAGTGACCCGTCCTCGTCCGGCGGGGCGCGGAACTGCCGCAGCTCGCGCCCGTCGGCCGCGTCCCACACGCGGAGGGTGCGGTCGTTCGAGGCGGTCACGACCCGGCGCCCGCCGTCGACGAAGGCGAAGGTGTAGACGGCGCCCCGGTGGCCGCGGAGCTCGGCCCGGGTCCGACCGGTGACCAGCTCGCGGAGGCGGACGGTGTGATCCGGCGTGCCGTGAGCCAGCACCGAGCCGTCCGGGCTCAGCACCGGTGCGACGGGCGCGGTGCCGAGGTCGAGCCGGTCGTACTCGACCTTCCGGGCGGTGTCCCAGACCCGGTAGGTCGAGTCCTCGCCCTGGAGCACCGCCCACCGCGCGTCGGGGGTCAGCCCGGCCGCCCGGGACCGGTTGCCGCGGCCGGTCAGCACGGTCTTCGAGTGGTCGAGTTGGGCGCGGAGGAGGCTCCACACCCAGTCGCGGTCGTCGGGCGGGGTGTCGTCGAGGGCGCGGCGGGCGGCCTCGGTGTCGTGCAGGCGGAGCGCCCCGGACGCGGCGACCACGCCGACCCGGTAGCGCTCGCGCCGCTCGTTCCGCGCCGCCGTCAGGGCGTCCCGCTCGGCCTGCCGGGCGGCGGCGGCGCTCGCGTCGGCCGCCGCCGCGTTGGCCTCGGCGGCGGCGGCGTTCCGGCGGGCCTCGTCGCCCCCCAGCACGCCGGGCAGCCCGGCCAGGGCCACGACGACCAGCACGCCGGACAGCCCGGCGACGGCCGGGTTCCGGCGGACCCAGCGGGCCGCGCGCCCGGTCGCGCCGAGCGCGCGGGCCCGGATCGGGAGCCCGGCCGCCCACCGGGTCAGGTCGTCGGCCAGCGCCTCGGCCGACTCGTACCGGCGGGCGGGGTCCTTTTCGAGGCACTTGAGGCAGACCGTTTCCAGGTCGCGCGGGACGGCCGGTTGGAGCGACCGCGGCGGCACCGGGTCCTGGTCCAGCACGAGCCGCATCGTGTCCGCGACCGACGCCCCCTGGAACGGGATGCGCGCGGTGAGCAACTGGTAGAGGATGACGCCGAGGGCGTACACGTCCATCGCCGGGGTCGCGGAGCCGACCACGAACTGCTCGGGGGCCATGTACTCCGGGGTGCCGAACACGCACCCGGAGAGGGTGACGGCGCCCGGCCCCGGCGGGGCGTCGCCGCCGACCAGCTTGGCGATCCCGAAGTCGGCGACCTTCGGCTCGCCGGCCGGGGTGAGGAGCACGTTCGCCGGCTTGAGGTCGCGGTGGATCACGCCGAGGAGGTGGGCCGCGTGGACCGCCCGGGCGACCGTCTCGACGGTCCGGGCGGCCGCGGCCGGCGGCTGCGGCGACCGGGCCAGCCGGGCGAGGCACCCGCCGTCCACGAACTCGAGGGCAATGAACGGCACCGACGCCGGCCCGTCCGTGGTGCCGACCTCGAAGACCTGGATGATGTTCGGGTGCTGGATCCGGGCGAGGGCCTGCCCCTCGGCCCGGAACCGCTCGCGGAACTGGGGGTCGGCGAGCACGTCGCCGCGGAGCATCTTGTGGGCGACGCGGCGGCCGAGCTGGCGGTGCCGCGCCTCGAACACCACCCCCATGCCACCGCACCCACGACCGAGAACAGGTCGTACCCGTGGACGCGGGGGACGTTGGGGTCGGGCCGCGCGCCGGCCCCGGCGGCGATCCCGTCCACCCGGATCGTTTCGGGGAGGTCGGGCGTTCGCCCCCGCGCCGGCGGCGCGGGGGTTCGGGTCCGCGGGTCGGCGTCGGGCGTGCGCACGGCGGTCTCCGGGGCGGGGGGCGGCGCAGGCCCCCGTCGTAGCATGTGTTACTCCCCGACGAATGCAAACGGCGGCCGCCGCCGGAGTCGCTCCAACAGTGATCCCTGCGGCTGACTCAATGCTTTCGGGATGGGGTCCCCCTCATTCGTGGAACCAAGTGTCCGCGCTCGAATGACGCGGCGGCGAACTCACGCGGACTTGCGGTAGTGGTCCGCCAGCGGGTAGCGGGCCGCGTACCAGCCGAACGCCAGGGCCGCGGCGAACGCGAAGGCGGCGAAGAAGAACATCTGGAAGCTCAGCACCCCCACGCCGGTCTGGCCGATGGCCCGGGTCACCGCGTCGTTGCGGACGGCCGCGTTCGCCAGCAGCACCCACAGGTTGCCGACCGTCACCGACAGGCTCCAGAACGCCAGGATTGCACCCTTCATCGGGGCCGGCGCCTGGCTGTAGGCGAATTCGAGCCCGGTCGCCGACACCAGCACTTCCCCGAGCGTGAGCAGGGCGTAGGGGAGCACCTGCCAGGTGATCGACAGCGGCTCGCCGGCGTCGAGCGACAGCTGCAACACGCCGATCACGACCCACGACAGGCCGGAGAACGCGATCCCGGCCCCCATCCGCCGCAGAGGCGTCGGCTCGAACCCGGCCCGGCGGAGGGCGGGGTACAGGACCAGGTTGTTGAACGGGATCAGCAGCATCACCAGGAGCGGGTTCAGCGCCTGCATCTGCGACGGCTCGAACCACTCGGGCTTCGTCATCCCGTTGGCCTGCAGCACCCAGGTCGAGGCCTTCTGGTCGAACAGGGACCAGAACGGCGTCACCAGGGCGAACAGGACGAGGACGCGGAGCACGCTGCCGGCGCCCTCGACCGCCTCGGCGGGGTGGGCGGCCCGCGCCCGGTCGAGCTGCCACCACGTGCCGGCCCCGGCGAACCCGATGGCCGCGACCAGGGCGAGGCACCACCACTGGGCGACCCCGAGCAGCGGGTGCGCGCCGGTCAGCATCCGCCCGAGATCAACGAACCCGAGCACCACGCACGCGCCTGCGACGAGCCCGCCGAACTGGGCCAGCCGCAGCCCCGGCCGGCCGGACCCGGTCGGTCCCGGGGCGGCCAGCGCGGACCGGGCCACGCGCACGAACGAGTCCGGGTGCGGGGGCGCCGGCGGGACATCGACGTAGAAGCGGCGGCCGAGCCAGAGGATCACGGTCGAAATGAACATCAGCACGCCGGGGATGCCGAACGCGACCTCCGGGCCGTAATACCGCAGGAACGCGGGCATGAGCAGCGAAGCGAAGAACGAGCCGAAGTTGATGATCCAGTAGAAGGCGTCGAAGACGAGGCGGGCGAGCGACTTGTTCGACTGGTCGAACTGGTCGCCGACGAACGCCGACACGCACGGCTTGATCCCGCCGGACCCGAGCGCGATGAGGAACAGCCCGGCGTAGAACCCGGCCTTGTTCGTGACGAACGCGGCCAGACACGCCTGGCCGACGCAGTACAGGAGGCTCAGGTACAGGATCGTTCGGTACTTCCCGAGGAGCCGGTCGGCGAGCCACCCGCCGAGGAGGGGGAAGAAGTACACGCCCAGCACGAAGGTGTGAAACACCTCCTTCGCCGCCGCCTCCCGCTCGACCTTGGGCACCGCCTCGACGGCCGCGAAGAGGAGCGCCGAGGAGACGAGGAACTGGGTGAGGATGTTCCGCATCCCGTAGAACGAGAACCGCTCGCAGCCCTCGTTCCCGATGATGTAGGCGACCTGCCGCGGCCACCGGGGGCGTGGCGCGTCCGGCGGCGGCTGTTCGGTCGGCGGTGACACGTGGCCCCCCGTGGTACGAGTGCGGCGCGGTTCGGGGGAGGATAGCCGGACGCGCGCCGTTGACCACCGGGGCGAGCGAGAGCCGGTTGCCCCACATCCTACCGCGGGGTCGTCCGGCCGTCGGCGGAACCCGACAGGTAGCGGCGGAGCGACATCACCCAGGCCGTGCCGAGGTAGGCGGCCGGGTACGCCACCGACGCCCGGGCCATCAGCCGGCGGTCCTCGTCGGTCCACTCGAACACCAGGACGGCGGCGAGCAGCAGCGCCCAGGGGACACTGAGCAGCAACATCAGTCGGTTCAGCCACCCCGGCTGGGTCGGGTACGGGTAGCGGCTCGGCACGAACGTCAGCACGGCCAGCCCCAGGATCAGGCCGACGGCCCATTCCCCCGGGAGCGGCAGCGCGAACAGGTAGAAGGCGACGGCGTTCCAGTACGACGGGAAGCCGATGAACGAGCCGTCCGCGGACTTGACGTCCGCCTGACAAAAGCCGTAGGCGCTCGCGACGAGCGCCAGAATCACCACCCAGAGGTATCCCTCCGGGAGCAACCCGGCCCGCGCGACGAGCAGCAGCGGCAGGCAGGTGTACAGGAGGAAATCGACGAGGTCGTCGAGCCGGCGGCCGTCGAACTCGGGGACGGCCTCCTTGATGCGCACGGCGCGAGCCAGGGTGCCGTCCGTGGCGTCGACGATCACGGCCACGAGCATGAGGAGGAAGCACGTCCGGTAGGTTTCGGCCGTCCGCTCGGGCTGGAGTAGGAGGGATACGACCCCCACCGCGAGCAGCAACCCGCTCCCGGTGTAGGCGTGGACGGCCCAGCCGAGGTACCGTCGAACCCGCGTGACGTGTGCGGGCGCACCGCGACTCATCCGGCTCTCCCCCGACGGACCACGCGGTAGACGAAGGCCCCAACGGCCAGGAGCACGCCGCTGTAGAGCAGCGCCCCGTACCGCTCGTACCACTCCGCGCCGTACAGGCGTTCGCGCGGCCACCCGATGTTCACGACCAGCGCGACCCCCCACACGACGGCCGCCGCGTTCACCGCCAGGCCCCAGCGCCCGAGGTAGGAATCGGCCGCCGGCACCCGGCCGCGGAGCCGGCTCGCCAGCAGCGACCCCGTCGTGAGCAAGTACGCCAGGTTCGACCAGACGATGCTGACGCAGACCAACGCCATCATCACCGATTCGAAGTTCAGGTTGACGACGAGCAGGCCGCCGGCGAGGGCGCCGACGACGACGGCCGCGGCGTGCGGGGTGCGGTGCTCCGGGTGGACCCGGTCCAGCCACGACGCGAACGGCAGCGCCCGGTCGCGGGCCATCGCGAACAGGATGCGGGCCGCGGTCGCGTGGACGGCCAGCGTGCAGATGAAGACCGCGAGCGCCGCCGCCCCGACGAACGCCTTCCCCACCGGCTCCCCCAGCACCCGCGTGATGAGGTACGGCAGCCCCCCCGCCGTGTCGGACAGCAGCGGGTCGGCGAGGTCCGGGGCGCTCGCCACGGCGCCGAGCAGGAGAAGCGCGCCGAGCAGGGCCGCGGCCAGCAGCGCCTGGAGGATGGCCCGCGGCGCGTGGCGCCGCGGGTCGATCGTCTCCTCGGCGAGGGTGCCCGCCGTGTCGAAGCCGTACATCACGTACGCCGCCATCACCGCGGCCGCGAGGAACGGGCCGGCGACGCCGAAGCCGTCGGTCGCGCCGCCCGCGTGGGCGTCGAACACCACACCCGGGCCGCGGACGGCGTGCCCGCACAGCAAGGCGATCAGCGCCACGGCGGCGACGAGTTCGACCACGACGCCGGCGGTCATCACGAGCGCGAGCCAGCGGGCGCCGAGGACGTTCAACAACGTGCTCAGGGCGACGAGCACGACGCCGAGCAGGACGGCGTTGCGGGCCGGCGTGTCGAGCACCTGGAACCCGGGCCACAGGGCGGGCAGCGTGATCTGCCAGGCGAGCGCGACCGCCGCGAGGGTGACGACGAGGGACGCGAGGTAGACCCACCCGATGAGCCACCCCACGGCCGCGGAGCTGGCCCGGCCGGCCCAGTCGTACACGCCGCCGCAGAACGGGTACCGGCGCGCCAGGTCGGCGAAACAGAGGGCGAGGCAGAACTGCCCGGCGAACACGACCGGCCACGTCCAGAAGAACGCCGGGCCGGCCTCGCGGTAGCCGAGGTGGAAGTTCTGGACGATGCCGGTGAGGATCGACAGGTAGGAGAACCCGGCCGCGAACACGGCGAAGCCGCCCAGGCGGCGGCGGAACCGCGGGACGTAGCCGGCCCGCGCCAGCTCGCGGTCGTCGTCGGGCGGGGCGAGTTCGGGCATACCGGGAGCGGGCCGGGGTCACGCGAGAAAGCCGTTCCCGTTGTGTAGGGATTTCGGGCCGCGCGAGTCGGGGCGCGGCCGCGTCAACGCCGACCGGTCGTCGCGCGTCCAGCCCCGCGCGGCGCTTACCCGAGCAACCCGCGGATGACCGACCCGTCGCGCACGACCATTACCGGCCGCCCGGTGGCCGTGTGGTACTCCTTCGCGTGGTCGATGCCGAGGGTGTGGTAGAACGTCGCCGCGAGCTGGTCCGGGGTGAACCCGTCGCCGGCCGGCCCCATGCCGTTCGCGTCGCTGGCGCCGACCACCCGCCCCCCGCGCACGCCGCCGCCGGCCAGCAGCGCCGTCATCGCCCGCGGCCAGTGGTCGCGGCCGGCGCGCTCGTTCACCCGCGGGGTGCGGCCGAACTCGCCGGTCGCGTACACCGTCGTCGTGTCCAGCAGGCCGCGCTCGCGGAGGTTGGCGAGGAGCGCGGCGAGCCCCTGATCGAGCTGCGGTAGAAGACTGTCCTTCAGCGTGCGGAAGTTATTGGCGTGGGTATCCCAGCCGGGGAACGTGACGGTCACGAACCGCACCCCGGCCGCGACCAGCCGGGCGGCGAGGAGGCAACTCATCCCGAAGCGCCCGCCGCCGAACGCCGCCGCGACCTCCGGCCGCTCGCGGCTCACGTCGAACGCCTCGCGGGCGCGCGGCCCTCCGAGGTGCAGCGGTTGCTCATTGCCCGCGGCCTCGGCCTGCCGGTGGAATGACGGGCCCCATGACCGATACCCCGACCCCCACCGCGGACGGCGGCCCGGCCCCGGTGGCGTCCCTGCCCGAACTGGTCGACGAACTGCGCACCCGGCTGGCGGCCGTGCGTCAGGGTGGCAGCGAAGCCGCCCGGCGCAAGCACACCGACCGCGGCAAGCTGCTGGTCCGCGACCGGGTCGACCGGTTGCTCGACCCGGGCAGCCCGTTCCTGGAACTGGGCGCGTTGGCGGCCTACGAGATGTACGGCGGCGCCGTCCCCAGTGCCGGCATCGTCACCGGCATCGGCCGGGTCAGCGGCCGCGAGG
>JBGAQM010000565.1:0-2481 GCA_044220735.1 Urbifossiella sp.
CTGGAAGCCGGCCCCACGCTCAGAGCGTGCGCAGCGTCTTCGCGTAGTCGGCGAGTAGCTTCTTCGTCTCGACGCGCTCGCCGCGGTAGCGCCTGTACCCCTCCGCCTCGCCGTCCGGGCCGATCTTCAGCTGCGGGATGAAGCCGCCGCCGTTCGGCAGGTAGCCGGTGAGCTTGATCGTGTCGAACCCGGCGTCGCGGCAGACCTCGAATCCGGCCAGCGTGAAGCCGCCGACCTGGGCGTCGGTCTCGACCACCACCCGCAGCTCGCGGGGGTGGTCCTTGTCCTTGCGGACGCGCGTCAGGTACTCGCGGGCGCCGCCGATGATGGCGTCCTGGTCGAGCTCGATTAGCTTCACGGTCGTGCTCCACTTCTCGGCCTGGTCGCGGCCCGGGATCACGCTCCACAGGCACTTCCCCATCGCGTCGTACTCGGTGATCGTGAACGGCTCGGGGGCGCCGAATTTCGTGGTCGGCGTCGGCAGCCCGCGGACGGTGAGCACGGTGTACGGCTCGCCGGCCTTCGCGGGCGGATCGGGTTGCGTCACGGCGGCCTTCGCCTTGTCCTGGCCGGCGGCGTCGGGGAGCGGCCGCACCGCCATCCCGGCGCCGAACCCGGCGGCGAGAAGCACCAGCGTGCCGAACCCGGCGGCGGTCGCCTTGCGGACCCAGAACATGCGCAGAACCTCCCGGGCGAGTGACGATGCGGACGCGGACGCGAGTTGAACCGCCGTCGCCGAGCGGGCCGCGGCGTCGGCGAGGCCCGCGGGGACGGCGACGCCGAGCGCGACCTCGGCGCCGAGTCGCGCCCGCAGCCGGGCCAGCCCGCGCGACACGAGCGACGACACCGTCCCCTCGGCGCACCCGAGGCGGTCGGCGGCTTCGCGGTGCGTGAGGCCTTCGAGGAGCGTCAGCAGCACCGCCGCGCGGCACCGGTCCGGCAGGCCGAGGAGCACGTCGTCCACGTCCGCCGGGGCGGGGCGCGGGTCGGGCACGTCGGGGAGCGGCGCGGCGCGGGCGAGGCGGCGGGCGTTCTTGCGGCGGGCGTTGCGGGCGGTGAGCGCCGCGACCTTCAGCAGCCACGGGCCGACGGTGTCGGCGCCGCGGAGCGACCGGGCGCGGCGAACCAGGACGAGGAACGTCGCCTGGAAGGCGTCCTCGGCGTCGGCCGGGTCCGGCAGCGCCCGGCGGCAGGCGCCCCACACGAGCGGCCCGTGCCGGCGGACCAACTCGGCGAACGCCGGTTCGTCGCGGCGGTCGGCGAATGCGGCGAGGAGCGGCCCGTCGGCACGGGGGTCGGCAACGGCCCGGCGGAACAGCGTGGCGAGCGGGGTCATACCCCTATCATGTCGCCGGCGGGAAAAAACTTGCACGAAAAAGAGGACCGAGGACAGAAGTCAGCGGACAGTCAGCAACGGGTGGCTCGCTGCTGTCCGCTGACTGTCTCTGCCCTCTGTCCGCTACGGGCCGCTGTCCTCTACGGGATGATGACCGCCGCCCCCGTAATCACCAGCCCCTCGACGGCGGTGCCGGTGATGGTGAGCCCCGGCGGGTACAGGTAGTACGGCACCGGGCTGCCCGGCTGACACTTGCCGGCGCTCGTGTCCCAGAACCCGTACACCACCCCGCTCGCCAGGCTGTTCGGCCACAGCAGCACGTCCTTGTAGAACGCCGCCGACGACACGAACGGGCCGGCGAACCCGAGGTCCCACCCGTACCGCTCGCTGTTCTTCTCCTCGAAGTGGAGGCGGCGGTGGACCACGAACCCCGGCTCGTACACCGCCCGCAGCGGCTCCTGCGTGCCGGTCCGGCTCACGTACTGCGTGCCCGGCGCGACCACCGCCGGCAGCGGCGGGAAGTCGAGGGTCGCCCCCACCTTCGTCTTCTTCGCGTGCTCGATGATCACCCGCTGGAGCGTGGCGTCGTCGTACATCAGGAAGACCTTGTCCCGCGACGGGAGCTGCGTCACCCCCGGCGGGAGCGGCTTCGTCTCCGGCTCCTTCACCGGCGGCACCTTCGGCTGCGCCTCCGGCTGTACCTTCGGCTGTGGCTCCGGCTGCGCCACCTCCTGGAAGATCGGGGCCGGCACCGCCAGCGGCACCGGCGCGGCGGTCGGGATCGGCTGCTCGATCGCCACCGGCACGGGCGCGGGGAGCGGCGGCACGCCGACCGGCACGTCGGTCGCCGCCGGGGCCAGCACGGGCGGCGCCGACACCTGCGCGATCGCGCCGGCGTCGGCCATCCCCTCGACGGCCAGCGCGTTCGCCGGCTTGCGGAAGTACATCACCTGCCCGGCGCTCGCCCCGCGCGGCGCCGGCTGCGACGTGCCCCCGACCGGGCGGTAGCCCGCAGGCGGACCGCCGTCGGGCCGGCCGGTCGTGCCGGTCGGCATCGGCGCGTGCTGCTGCGGTGGGGGTGGCATCCCGGGGCGCTGGAAGCCGCCGCCGGGCTGGCCGGCGGTGGTCGGGTACGGCGAGCCGTA
>JBGAQM010000566.1:0-2246 GCA_044220735.1 Urbifossiella sp.
GCTACACACAATAGTCGAGTGCGGCGGCGCGGATGTCAAGCGCGAAACGAGCGCGGCGGGCGGTCATACCATACCCCCATGAGCGTTCTGCTGGCCGCCCGCGACCTGATGAAATCGTTCTCCACCCGCCCGCTGTTCGACGGGCTCACCTTCGACCTCCGGGTCGGCGAGAAGGTCGGCCTCATCGGCCCGAACGGCGCCGGCAAGTCCACGCTCTTGCGCCTCCTCACCGGCCGTGAGGCACCCGACGCCGGCACGATCACGACGCGGCGGGGCACGGTCGTCGGCTACCTGGCCCAGGACGACGTGTTCCCGGCGAACCGGTCCGCACGCGAGGTCGTCGTGGACGGGCTGGCCGGGACCGACCTGGAGGACCACGAGCGCGACACCCGGGCCGCCATCGCCCTGACGCGCGTCGGGTTCGACGACCACGACCAGCCCGCGGGGACGCTCTCCGGCGGGTGGCGGAAGCGGCTGGCGCTGGCCCGCGAACTCGCCCGCGAGCCCGACGTCCTGCTGCTCGACGAGCCGACCAACCACCTCGACCTGCCCGGCGTCGTGTGGCTCGAGAAACTCTTGCGCTCGGCCCCGTTCGGCTACCTCGTCGCCACGCACGACCGGGCGTTCCTTCGCGCCGTCGCCGACGACGTCATGGAAGTGAGTCGCAGCTATCCCGGCGGGGTGTTCCGCGCCGACGGCGGGTACGACAGCTTCGCCGACAAGCGCGACGACTTCCTGGAAGCGCAGGCGCGCCAGCGCGAGGCGGTGGCGAACCAGGTGCGCCGCGAGACCGACTGGCTCGGCCGCAAGGAGAGCGCCCAGCGCCGCAAGAGCCGGTCGCGCATCGGCGAGGCCGCCGACCGCCGCGCGGAACTCGCCGAACTCGACGTCCGCACCGCCGCCCGCGGCGCGGCCGGCATCGACTTCGCCGGCACCGGACGGCAGACCAAGAAGCTCGTCACCGCAACCGGCGTGGCCAAGGCACTCGGGGGGAAGCCGCTGTTTTCCGGGCTCGACGTGCTCCTCGCCCCCGGCACGCGGCTCGGCCTCCTCGGCCCGAACGGGGGCGGAAAGAGCACCCTCCTTCGGGTACTCGCCGGCGAGCTCGCACCCGACGTCGGCACCGTGACCCGCGCCGACGGACTACGCGCCGTGACCTTCGAGCAGGGCCGCGCGTCCCTCGACCCCACCCTTCCCCTCCGCCGGGCGCTCAGCCCGAATTCGGAAATGGTCACCTTCCGCGACCGGCAGTTGCACGTCGGCGGGTGGGCGAAACAGTTCCTCTTCCGGGCCGAACAACTCGACATCGAGGTCGGCGCGCTGTCCGGCGGCGAGCAGGCCCGGGTGCGGATCGCGCAGCTGATGTTGAAGCCGGCCGACGTGTTGTTCCTCGACGAGCCGACCAACGACCTCGACATTCCCGCGTTGGAAGTGCTCGAAGACACCCTCGCCGATTTCCCCGGGGCGGTGGTCCTGGTCAGTCACGACCGCGACCTGATGGACCGACTCTGCACCGGCGTCGTCGGCCTCGACGGGCGCGGGAATGCGGCTCACTACGGGAGCGTGACGCAATGGCTCGACGCGATGTCCCGTGAGGAGCCCGTGAAAACGAAGGAGCCTGCGAGGGCCGCGGCGCCGGCGGCGAAGAAGTCGAAGAAGCTGAGTTACAAGGAGCAGCAGGAGTGGGACGGGATGGAAGCCGCCGTGACGGCCGCCGAGGGAGAGGTGTCGGCACGGCAGGCCGAGGT
Organism: Urbifossiella sp.; assembly: GCA_044220735.1. Taxonomy (GTDB): domain Bacteria; phylum Planctomycetota; class Planctomycetia; order Gemmatales; family Gemmataceae; genus Urbifossiella. The sequence goes on from JBGAQM010000566.1 coordinate 1,749, forward strand.
GGAGTCCGCGAGCACGGCCGGCCACGCGGCGCTGACCGACGCCTGTCGGCGGTTGGAGGAGTCGCAGGCGGCGGTCGAAGCGCTCTACGCCCGCTGGCAGGAGCTCGAAGCCCGCCGGTCCGGGGAGTGAGCGATGCGCGAGTTGCCACCCCCCGCCGCGGGCCAGCTCCTGCCCTGGCTGCTGGCGACGCTCGCGCCGATGAACCGCACCCGCGTCAAGCACCTTCTGCAGCACGGCCGCGTACACGTCAACGGCCGACCGGTCACGCGCCACGACCACCCGCTCACGCCCGCTGACCGCGTGGCCATCGCCGCGGACGGCGGCACACCGCGCGACACGCCCTCCGTCCCCCTTTGCTACGAGGACGACGACCTGGTCGTGATCGACAAACCGGCCGGGCTGCTGAGCGTCGCCTCCGACGCCGAGAAGGACGACACGGCGTTCACCCGCCTCTCCGCCCTACTGGAGCGCCGAAAGGCGGGGCGGCCGTTCGTCGT
>JBGAQM010000567.1:0-2219 GCA_044220735.1 Urbifossiella sp.
CCCGCCCGCCCATTCCTCACTCCCGCCGGCGAGTTCCGCGACGTGTCGCGCGGCAACCCGGTGCCGCACACGCTCCGCGGCGCCGCACTCGAAGCGGCCCGGCTCACGCCGGACACCTGGCGTCTAGAACTCACCGCGGACCCGGCCGTCGAGGAGCCGCACACGAAGCAGCCGGCGTCGATCGCCCGGCCGCTCACCGTCGCGGCCGGGACCGCCCTCGACCTCCCCAAGTTGCTCGACCTCGGGAAGACACATCAGGTCCACTTCCTGAAGGCGATGCAGTGCCTGAACATCGACACGCCGCTCGGCCAGGGGCTGTGGACCGGTGTGCCGCTGCGTGAGGTGCTCAAGCTGGCCGGGCGGATGAACAACGTCCGCCGCGTGTACTTCTACGGCTTCCACAACAACGACCCGAAACAACGCTTCCAGTCGTCCGTGGACTACACGCACGCGATGGAGACGCCGCCGGGCGAGTTGCCGGCGTTCCTGGCGTACCGCCTCAACGGCGAGCCGATCCCGCCCGAGCGCGGCGGGCCGGTGCGCATGGTCGTGCCGTGGAGCTACGGGTTCAAGTCGATCAAGTGGCTGCAACAGATCGTCGTCACGAACAACCCGCGCAACACCGACACCTACGCCGAGGGGAATAACGACCCGGAGGCGGTGCTGAAGTCGGCGGCGTTCAGCGACCGCATCCCCGAGAAGCACCCCGCCGACCAACCGCTGACGGTCCGCGGCGTGGTGATGTGCGGCCCGTCGGGCGTGCGGCGGGTCGAGTACTGGGTGCGCCGTGTCGACGCGGACAGCCCCGCACTGGCCGACGACTCGCCGGACCTGCTCCGGGCGCCGTGGGCCGAGTGCCCGCTCGACCCGCAGCCGGACTGGGCGAGCGCGTTCCCCGCCGGCGTGCGGCCGCAGGACGTACTCGGCTTCGATCGCACGACGGGTCGACCGCGGGAGTGGCCGCTGCGGTACAGCGTGGCGCCGTTCACCGCGACGGTCCGCGGCCTGGCCGCCGGTCGCTACGAGTTTCGCGCCCGGGCCGTAGACCTGAACGGCTTCGCCCAGCCGGAGCCGCGGCCGCTTCAAAAGACCGGCAAGAACGGCATCCAGGTGAGGCGGCTCGAGGTCGGTTGAACCGCGACTAGACCAAGACAAACTTTTGTGGTTTGCACTCAATTCGTGTCGCGACCCCCCGGGGGGGGCGGCGACACACAATCTGACCGGACAGAGGGACGGGCATCGAATTACGGTCCGGCGACGCGGAACTCGGCCGGTTGACTGCGGGCGGTGCGGCCGCTTGAGGGTTCGCGGACCTCGACCGTCACGGTGTAAACCCCGGCCTGCGAAGGGATTTGCAGCTGGTACGGCTGGAAGTAGTCGCGGACCGGCGACCGCGACCGCTCCTCGTGCAAGAACCGCACGACCCTGACCCGCTGGCGGTAGTCGCCCGGATCGATCTGCTCGACGAGCTGACCCTTAGCGTCGCGTACCTCCAGGAGCGTCTCGGCGCGCGTCTGGAACCCGTCGGCCGCGGCGTGGCAGCCGAGGTTCCGCACCTCGATGTACAGCCGAGCGATGTCGCCCGGGCGGTACGGCTGAGTCGGGGACCACGGGTCGTACCGGCCGAAGCCGCTGATCTTCTTGCAGAACGCCACTCGCTCCACCCGCAGGGCGGCTTTCGCCTCGAGCTTGGTGGCCGCTCCATTCAACTGGTCGGCGAGGTGACCGGCCTCCTGGGGGTCGGGGGCCGTGAGGTTCATCGCCGCGCCGCGGGCGAGCGCCGGCATCACCGCGAGGGCGAACTCCTGGTTCGGCCGGTCGAGCTTCTCCAGGTGTCGGATGGCGTCGTCGGGCCGGTTCTCGACGTAGGCCCGCATCGCGGCCAGGAGCGGCGGTTCCGGCACCGGCGGCATCCCCGGCAGCGGGAACGGCCCCGGCTCCCCGGCCTTCACGGCCACGACGTGCTCCGGCGGGGGCACCATTGGGTCGGGCTCGACCGACTTCGGAGTCGGCGGCCTCTCGGCCGTCGTCTTCGGCTCGACCGTCGGCCGCACGGCGATGGCCTCACCCGGCCGGAGGCTGGCGAACCCGTCCGCCTTCGCGGGAGGGGTTGCGGCCTGCTTGTCGTCGGTGCGGGAGACCGTGCCCTGGACGGTCAGGCAGCCGGGGGCGAACCCGAGAGCCAGCGCGACGAGGAGCCGGGGGGAGACGGCCATCCG
>JBGAQM010000568.1:0-2217 GCA_044220735.1 Urbifossiella sp.
GGCTTCGCGCTTTGAAACGCGAAGCCGCAAGCGGCAACGCCGCTCACCCCCACCGGAGGATCGATGCCGCTCCCCGATTTGCGCGTCCACCAGGCGCTGCTCGTCGCCGACCCGCGCGGGGTGCGCGTCGCCGCAACCTCCGACGACCTCGACGCCGCCGAGGCCGAGCGCATCGCGGGCCTGTTCGGCCTCCCGCCGGCCGGCGTCGCGTGCCCGCGGGCGCACTTCGCGCAGCCGTTCGGCCGCCGACACGTCGCCGTCGTGCAGGTCGCCGACCGGCCCGGCGGGGCGCTCGCGTTCCGCTTCCTGGTGCTGGCCGCCGACCTGTACCGCCGCCTCGGCGACCCGTTCGCCGTCGCCGACCACTTCCCGCCGGACTGGTCCGCGAGCGGCCCGCTTCCGGTGCTGGAGTGGCCGCCGGCGCCGCTGCCGCCGCGCACCGCCGCGGAGCTGCAGGCCGTACTGAAGGGGTGCGACCCCGCGACGGAGGAAATGGCCCTGCTACTGGGATGCACGCAGGTGCTCGTGGACGGCGGGCGGGTCCACCTGGCGCGACCCGAGCCGGCGGAGCGGTTCCTGCGCGCGCTGTGGCAGCTGCTCCCGGACAAGGCCCGCGCCGGACTGTGGCCGACGTCGTTCGCGTTCGGCACCGACCTGCGGTTCGACGCCGCCGTGATGCCGACCGTGCCGCCCGGCGTGCACACCGAAGACGGGTTGAAGGGCTACCCGGCGGGGAACTACGAGCACCGGTTGCAGGCCGCGGTGGAGGCCGGCGACGACCGCGAGCTGGCGGCGCTGCTGGCCCGCCGCACCGGCGACGACACCATCCGCCTCGGCCTCACGATCATCGCCGCCGCGTTGCTAGCGGCGGTGGTGTTCAAGTTCGTCCTGTAGGTGCCCGCCATGCCCGCCGACGAGCGCGTCCTCGTGATCCCCGCGGCGCACCTCCGCGCCGCCGGCGCGTTCACCGGCTTCCGCCCGGCCGACGCCGCCTTCCGCGCCGCGCTGCTGGACCCTGCCGCGTTCTCGTTCCGCCCGCGCTCCGAGGTCGAGACCGACCCGTCATTCCAGCAACTGATCCCCTACGTCGTCCTCCGCTGCGGCGAACAGGTGTTCCACTACCGCCGCGGGATGGCCGGCACCGAGGCACGGCTGGCGGCGCTGCGCTCCGTGGGCGTGGGCGGGCACATCTCCGAGGCCGACGCCGCCGGCGGCGACGACCCGTACCGCACCGGGATGGCGCGCGAGCTGGCGGAAGAAGTGGACCTCGGTTGCGCCTACGTCGAGCGGCCGCTCGGGTTCATCCACGACCCCTCGACGCCGGTCGGCGAGGTGCATCTGGGTGTGGTCCACCTGTTCGAGTTGGCCGCGCCGGCGGCGCGGCCGCGCGAGGCGGCGCTGGCCGACGCCGGGTTCGCGCCGCTGGCGGAACTCCTCGCCGATCGCGCCGGGTTCGAGACGTGGTCGCGGCTCGTGCTGGACGAGTTGGGCCGGTTGTAACGATTTTCCCGCCTCCGCCCTCCCCACCGGCCGCCGGCCGACGCATAATCGCCTCTGCCTCCCCTCACCCCGACGGAGCCTCATCATGCGAAAGCTCTTCCCCGCCCTCGGCCTCGCCGTCGTGGCGGCCGGCCTGACCACGGCCACGGCCCAGGACGCCAAGAAGGACGACCAGCCGGCCATCATCGTGCCGTACGTCCCCACCCACCCGAAGGTGGTCGAGGCGATGCTGAAGACGGCCGCGGTGAAGGAGGGCGACACGGTGTACGACCTCGGGTGCGGCGACGGCCGGATCGTCATCGCGGCGGTCAAGGACTTCAAGGCCAAGAAGGGGCTCGGCATCGACTTCAACCCGGAGCGGCTGAAGGACTGCGAGAAGAGCATGGCCGACGCCAAGCTGACCGACGACCAGAAGAAGGCGATGTCGTTCAAGAAGGGCGACGTGCTGAAGCTCACGCCCGCCGACCTCAAGGACGTGGACGTGGTGACGATGTACCTGCTGCCGTCGGTCAACCGCGAGCTGCTGCCGACGCTCAAGGCCGGGCTGAAGAAGGGCGCCCGCGTCGTCAGCCACGACTTCGACATGCGCGACCTGAACAACGCCGTGCTGTGGGAGCCGGAGAAGACGGTGCAGGTCGAGGCCGACCGGACGCACACCGTCTACCTGTGGACCATCAAGTGACAGCGGGCTGTCGTTGATGCCCGGACGAAGCCCAC
>JBGAQM010000079.1:0-19549 GCA_044220735.1 Urbifossiella sp.
TCAGTCCACGAACAGGAACTCGTTGCTCGCCAGCAGCACGCGGGCCAGCGCCGCCCACGCCGCGCGGTCGTCGGCGGTGCGGCGGTAGCGGTCGACGAACCCCGCCGCGAAGGCCCGGTCCGCGGCCGTCGGTAGGCGCTGCAACACGACCCGGAACAGACGGTCGATCCGGCCCGCTTCGTCGCCGGTCAGTGCCCGGCCGGCGGTGCGGTCGGCCTGGGCGTGGAAGAACGGGTCGTTCAGGAAGTACAGCGCCTGCGTCGGCACGGTCGTCGTCTGCCGCTGCGGCGTGGTGGCGTTCGGGTCGGCGCCGTCGAACAGGCCGAGGAACGGGTGCCGGCGGTTCCGCACGCCGACGAGGTAGACGCTGCGGCGGTCGGTGTCGAAGAACGTGCCGAACGGGTTGTGCTGCGTGTAGCCCCACGCCGACTCCGGCGGGAACGGGTGCGGGCCGGCGGGCGTGCGGTCGAGGTTGCCGCCCGCGGCGAGGAGGCTGTCGCGCAATTCTTCCGCGGTCAGCCGCCGGCGGTCGAACCGGCCGAACAGTTCGTTGTTCGCGTCCGCGGTCGGCTCGGCGCTCCCCTGCTGGTACGCGGCCGAGTGCATGATGCGGCGGTGCATCGCCTTCAGGCTCCAGCCGCTCGACACGAACTCGGCCGCGAGCCAGTCGAGCAGTTCGGGGTGCGTCGGGGCGGCGCCGCGGGTGCCGAAGTCGTTCGGCGTGCGCACGATTCCCTGCCCGAAGTGGTGGAGCCAGATGCGGTTCGCCATCACGCGAGCCGTCAGCGGGTTGTCGGCGGACGCCACCCAGCCGGCGAGGTCGAGCCGGCCGCTGCCGCCGTTCGGGGTGACCGGCTGACCGCCGAGGACTTCGAGCCAGCGGCGCGGCACCACCGGGCCGGGCTTCTCCGGGTCGCCGCGCAGGTGAATTTTCGCGTCGGCGGGCGTTCCCTCGACGACCGCGAAGGCCACGTCCTGCCGCGGGGCCGTGCGCGCCAACTCGGCGCGCTGCTGTTCCAGCGTGCGGCGGCGCTCGGCGAGCGCGGGGAGGGCCGCCAGGTCGGGGGCGGCGGCGAAGCGCTCGATCACCCAGCCGACGCCGTCGGGGCCGCCGGGGTGCGCGTCCTTCACACGCCCTGTGACCCGCACCGTGCCGCTGACGGGGCTGCGCCAGCCGATGCCGACGTTCCCGTTCGCCGCCGGGTGAACGAACAGCGACCGCGGCGGCAACTCGGCCCACACCTTCGCCGCGTCCTTCGAGCCGTTGACCAGCACCGACGGCGTGTCGCCGTTGCGCCACGCGAACAGGCCGGTTTTTCCGTTCACGTCGCGCACACTTTCGGGCAACAGGGTGGGCCGGTTGCGGAGGTCGAGGAACCACCACACGCCCGCGTTGCCGTGGCGGTCGGCGTGCGGGTTGCCGGCGAGCAGGTCGTCGGCCAGGTCGGCGGCGGCGCTCCACTTCTTGCCCCCGGTCATGTCCTCGATGTCGAACTCGACGAGCGTGGTGTCGGCGCCGTGGTTCTTCAACGGCGTGACGGACAGCAGCAGCAGGTCGCCGGCCTTCACCTCGACGGTGCGGGTGCCGAACGAACCCTCGCCGCCGTCGGGGATGTCGCCGGCGCCGACCGCGACCCGTGACTTGGCGAACGCCGCCTGCGCCGCGTTCCCGCGCGCGTCGATCTCCGCGCCGGCGGCCTTCAGCTCGGCGTCGAGTGCGGCGAGTTTCTCGCGGTGCGGCTTCACCACGCGGTCCCACTCGGCCGGCGGCAGGAGCGGCACCATGTCGCGCGGCTGCTGCTTCGCCTCGCAGCCGGGGAAGGCGAACTTCGAGCTGTCGAGGATGCCGTAGAGGGCGTAGTAGTCGCGGACGGTGACCGGGTCGTACTTGTGGTCGTGGCAGCGGGCGCAGCCGATCGTGAGGCCGAGCAGCGCCTTGCCGAGGGTGTCGATGCCGTCCTCGTGGGTGAGGTGCATCGACTTGTCGCTGTCGTGGTCGAACCGCCGGGCCATCGCCAGGAACCCGGTGGCGACGACACGGGGGGCGTACTCGGCGGCCGGGCCGCGGGCGGCGAGGATGTCACCGGCGAGTTGTTCGCGCACGAACCGGTCGTACGGCACGTCGGCGTTCACCGCGTCGATGACCCAGTTGCGGTAGCGCCAGGCGTGCGGCAGCGGGTGGTCGCTGTTCTCGCCGGCGGTGTCGGCGTAGCGGACGAGGTCGAGCCAGTGCCGGCCCCACCGCTCGCCGTACTGCGGCGACGCGAGCAGCCGCTCGACCACCTTGGCGAAGGCGTCGGGGGTCGTGTCCTTCTCGAAGGCGTCGATCTCGTCCGCGGTCGGCGGGAGGCCGGTGAGGTCGTAGGTGGCGCGGCGGAGCAGGGTGCGGCGGTCGGCGGGCGGGGTGAAACTCAGCCCCTTCGCTTCGAGCTTCGCCAGCAGGAAGGCGTCGATCGGGTTGCCGGCACGCGGGGCTGGCGGGCGCTTCACCGGCTGGAACGCCCACCACTTCTTGCCGGCCTCGATGGTCATCGCCGCGGACGCGGCCGCGCCGCCGACGCGCGGGTCGGGGGCGCCGTCCTTTACCCACTTGGTCAGCGCCGCGATGGCGGCGTCGGGGAGCTTCCCCTTCGGCGGCATCCGCTCGACCCCGGCGGCGCCGCGGACGGCCTTCAGCAGCAGGCTCGCGTCGGGGTTGCCGGGGACAACCGCGGGGCCGGCGTCGCCGCCGGTCTGCCAGCCGGCCTTCGAGTCGAGGCGGAGGCCGCCCTTCTGCTTCTCCGGGCCGTGGCAGCCGACGCAGTGCTCGGCCAGCAGCGGCCGGACGTGTTTCTCGAAGTGGTCGTCGGCCCGCGCGGGGGCTGCGACGGCGGCGACCACGAACAGACCCAGCCCGGCACGCATCACGGCGGACCCTCGGTGCGGAGAAGTGCTATTGTCGCCGGGCGGCGGGCGGGAATCCAGCCGGTTGCGCGCTGGCATCGACGGGTGGGCGGTGGTACGCTGCCGACTTCGCACGCTCTCCCCGGAGGCGACATTGAACGCGGCTCTCGGCGAATTCCTTGGCACTTTCGTAGCGAACGGGGCTGTTGGCGAATTCCTCGGCACGGCCGTCCTCATCACACTGGGCGACGGCGTCGTCGCCGGCGTGTTACTCGGCAAGTCGAAGGCGAAGGACGCCGGGTGGATCGCGGTCACGGCCGGGTGGGCGTTCGCGGTGATGGCCGGCGTCTACACCGCGCGGGCGGCGGGGGCGCCGGGGTTCGTCAACCCGGTCGGCCCGCTCGCCGCCGTGCTGATGGGGGCCATGCCGCCGGACCAGGCGCTGACGCTGGCGGCCGCGGAGCTGGCGGGGGCGTTCGTCGGGGCCGTGGTGGTGTGGCTCCACTACCTGCCGCACTGGGCCGCGACGCCCGACCCCGGGTTGAAGCTCGCCGTGTTCGCCACCGGGCCGGCGGTCCGTCATTTCCCGGCGAATCTGTTGAGCGAGGCGGTGGCGACGTTCGTGCTGGTGTTCGTCGGGTCGGCGATTCTGGAGAAGGAGGTCGGCCGCGGGTTCGGGCCGCCGCTGGGTGCGGCGCTGGTGTGGGGCATCGGCCTGAGCCTCGGCGGCACGACCGGGTACGCGATCAACCCGGCGCGCGACCTGGGGCCGAGGCTGGCGCACGCCCTGCTGCCGATTCCGGGGAAGGGCTCGTCCGACTGGGGCTACGCGTGGGTGCCGGTGGTGGGGCCGCTGCTCGGCGGCGGCCTCGCGGCGCTGGCCGCGAAGGCGGTGTTCACGCCGTAGTGACGACGCTTGCGGCTTCGCGTATCCCAACGCGCGAAGCCGCAAGCGGCAACTTATCGAGCCAACTGCTCCCGCAGCCACCCGGGCCGGTCCGTCGTAATCCCGTCCACGCCGAGCCCCACCATCCGCCGCGCCACGGCCACGTCGTTCACCGTCCACACGTACAGCTTCAGCCCGGCGGCGCGCACGACCTTCGCGTACTCGGCGTCCAGCGCCGGCGACGCCGACAGGTCCAGCCCGTCGGCGCCAATCTCCTTCGCCTTCGCCACCAGTTCCGCGGCCGTCGGCGGCGTCTTGTCCTTCGGCGGGTTGAGGCTGACGATCCAGTACGCCGGCACCTCCGGCCGGGCCTTCTTCACCGCCGCGATCACGCCGGCGTTGAAGCTGATGACCGGCGTCCGCTCCGGCGGCAGGCCGGCGGCCTTCATCTCGGCCAGCAACTCCGGCACGACCTCGGGGCCGGGCTTCACCTCGACGAACACGCTCTTGCCGGCCGGCACCGTCGCCAGCACCTCGGCGAGCGTCGGGATGCGCTCGCCGGCGTACTTCTCGCCCTTCCACTTTCCCACGTCGAGCGCCCGCAACTCGGCCAACGTGCTCTCGGCGATCACCTTGTTCACGCCGCCGGCCGTCCGCTTCGTGTCCTTGTCGTGGATGACGACGATCTTGCCGTCCTTCGTCCGGTACACGTCGAACTCGGCGGCGTCGGCCTTCTGCTCCCAGGCGAGCTTGACCGCCGCGACGGTGTTCTCCGGCGCGTCGTGCGACGCCCCGCGGTGGCCGACGATCTCGACCGGCCGGTCGGGGGCGAGGGAGAGGGCGAGTGCGGTGAGGGTCATGTGAAGCATCGGTGCCTCGGTAAGGTGCTGACAGGATAGCGGGCGCCGCGTAAAAAGGCGGGGGTTCGTTCGACCGCCGTCGAGGGGAGTGTCCGTGAACAGCGTGCCGTGGTGGGGCTACGTCATCGGGGCCGGCCTGGCCTGGGGCACCTACGTCCCGCTCATCTTCTTCGGCGGCCAGATGCTCAGCCCGCTCAGCCCGGCGGGCACGCCGATCGGCATCGGCGGGCGGCTGGCGTCGATCCTGTGCGTCGGCGTGGCGTACTTCGTCCTCGCGGTGATGATCCCGGTGGCGCTGATGGCCACCCGCGACGACGCCACGGCCAACTGGCGCGGCGTCGGCCTGACGTTCAGCGCCCTGGCCGGCGTGGCGGGTGCGGTCGGCGCCATCTGCGTCATCTTCGCCAGCAACGCGGCCGTGTCCGCGGCGAAGGAGGAGGGGATCAACCCGGCGACGTACCGCGTCTACATCGCCCCGCTGATTTTCTGTCTGGCCCCGCTCATCAACACGCTGCTGAGCCTCGTGTGGCACCCGGACGCGAAGTCCGGGGACTGGTCAGTCTTCCACTTCGACATGCCCGGGTGGAAGCTGTGGGCCGGCATCGTGCTCGTGTCGCTCGGCACGTTCCTGGTGCTGATGTCGAAGGAGGAAGCCGAGGCCGGCAAGGCCGCGCCGAAGCCGGCCGCCCCGGCCCCCGAAGCCCCGGGCGCGTCGTGACGCCCGAAGACGCGGTGGCGCGGTGCAACACCATCCTGGCGCACGCCTGGATGGTGCGGACGTTTCTGAAGCACGCCGACGAGATTCAGGACGACGCCGACATGCTCGACGTGCCGCGGACGCTGTACGACAGCATCCGCGCCGTGGAGCCGGCGTACCAGCGCGGCGACCACGCCGACTTCCTCCGCCGGCTGAAGGGGAAGCTGCCGAAGCTCCGCCGCGCCGCCGACCACTTCGCCGCGCACTTCCGCGAGTTCTCGCCGCACACCAACTTCGAGATGGCCGACATCAGCCTCCGCGGGGTCGTCCGCGAGTTGGAAGAGGTGTTCGCGGCCGTCGCGGCCCCGCCGGCCTGAGCCGTCCTTGTCCGGCCGCGGCCGCGGGGGTAGAAAGCCGTCTACCCGAACTCCCCCACAAGGACGCGCCGATGGCCGCCGACCCCACGTTCCGCGGACACGTCTACGACGACATCACCCAGACGGTCGGCGCCACGCCCCTCGTCAAGCTCCGCCGCATCGTCGGCGACGCCAAGGCGACCGTCGTCGGGAAGCTCGAGAACTTCAACCCGCTGTGGTCGGTCAAGGACCGCATCGGCGTCGCCATGATCGACGCCGCCGAGAAGGCGGGGAAGATCACGAAGGACACGCTCATCATCGAGCCGACGAGCGGCAACACCGGCATCGGCCTCGCCTTCACCTGCGCCGCCCGCGGCTACCACCTCGCCGTCACCATGCCCGAGAGCATGTCGCTGGAGCGGCAGCGGCTCCTCAAGGCGTTCGGGGCGAAGTTGTACCTCACCCCGCGCGAGACGGGCATGCGCGGGGCCGTGAACCGGGCGAAGGAATTGTTCCAGGAGTTCGGCGGCGAGCCGAAGGCGTTCATCCCCCAACAGTTCGAGAACCCCGCCAACCCCGAAGTCCACCGCCGCACGACCGCCGAGGAAATCTGGCGCGCCACCGGCGGGAACGTCGACATCCTGGTGAGCGGCGTCGGCACCGGCGGCACGATCACCGGCTGCGGCGAGGTGCTGAAGGCCCGCAAGCCCGGGGTGAAGTGTGTCGCCGTGGAGCCGACGGCCAGCCCGGTTCTGACGCAGCACATCGTGCAGGGCGTGCCGAAGGACCAGGTGAAGCCGGGGCCGCACAAGATTCAGGGGATCGGCGCCGGGTTCATCCCCGGGGTGCTGAACACCGCGGTCATCGACGAGGTGGTGCAGGTGACCGACGACGAGGCGTTCGAGATGGCCCGCCGGCTGGCGAAGGAGGAGGGGATGCTGTGCGGCATCTCCTGCGGGGCGGCGACGGCCGCGGCGGTGAAGGTGGCGAAGCGGCCGGAGAACGCCGGCAAGCTGATCGTGGTGGTACTCCCCGACCTCGGCGAGCGCTACCTCTCGACGGCGCTGTACCCGCAGGATTAGGGCGCGTCCGGGTCGACGCCGAGGGCACGGAGTCGGGCCGCAAGCGCGTCGGCCCGGTACTTCTCGGCGTCAGCCCGGTTCTTCTCGGCCTTGGCGATCTCGTCCTTGAGCGGAAGGATCATCCCGCCCCGGTCCCACGCGCGGAGCCAGACGGCCGGGCGGCTCTCGTACAACCCGTCCCACAACCCGAACTCGATCCCCAGCGGTTCGATCGGGAACCGGCCGTCGGCGGTCGCGGGCACGGGTCGGTATCGGCCCCTGATGCGCCGGTACACCTCCAGTTCGTCCCGGAACGGGTCGCGGATGACGTAGTACTCCGCCTTCACCGCCTGCTCGTACACCCACCACTTGCCGGCCTGCGGCGTTCGGTCGTACTCCTCGGCCCCGCTCCCCGACACGAACTCGACCACGACGAGCGGGGGAACCTGCTCCTGCCACAGCACGTAGGAGCGGCGCAACCCGCCGTCGAGGAGCGCCGGCACGCCGGGAACGTAGTACCAGTCGGGCGACCGGCACCCGTCCAGCGGCGGGTTCGTGACCTCCCAGTAGATGCCGTTGTCCATCCCTACGAAATAGTCGCCGTTGGGGTGAAGTTGGTCGAACAGGGGGGTCAGAATCTCGGTCAGGAGAGCGGTCTGGTAGGGCTGGTAGGAGTTCTCCACGGGCTTCCCGTCCGAGCAGGGGAGGTCCAGGTGCGTCGGCAGGGCCGCCGCCGGGGTGTCCGCGATCGACATGGGTCGTCCCTCACTTCGCGCCCAGGCAGTATACCGTACCACGGTCGGTCCCCACCAGCACGCAGTCCGGGCCGACCGCCACCGACCCCGACACCGGGCCGTCCAGGTCGATCTCCTGCACCTTTCGCCCGGTCTTCAGGTCGAGCACGTAGAACCACGCGTCCCGCGACAGGCAGCCGACGTACACCCGCTCACCGACGACGACCGGCGAGGCGTCCACAACGCCGTCGGTCGTGAAGCTCCACACCTGCTTGCCGGTGGCGCGGTCGAGGCCATACACCTTGGCGTCGCGGCTGCCGGCGATCACGAAGTCCTTGGTCACCGCCGCGGAGGCGTAGAACGGCTGCTGCCGCGCCGGCGCCTCGAACGCCCACAGCTTCTTGCGGGTCTTCCAGTCCACCGCCACCACCTGGTTCGCCATCGTGCCGACGTAGGCCGCGTCGCCCGCGACCGCCGCCGTCGCCGCGGCTTGCCCGTCGAGCTCAATCGCGGCGACCTCCTCGCCGGTCTTGGCGTTCAGGACGTGGAACTTGCTGTCGCACCCGGCCACGAACGTCGTGTCGCCGATCACCACCGGCGAGCCGTTGACCGGGCCGTCGGTCCGCACGTCCCACAGCTTCTTTCCCTCGTGCGAGAGGCAGTACAGCGTCGAGTCGTGTGAGCCGATCAGGATGTTGGTCCCGTGGAAGTTGCAGCCGGAGGTGATCTCGCCCTCGGTCTCGAACACCCACTGCTGCTTCCCGTCCGCGGCCGACAGGCAGAAGAACTTCCCGTCCAGGTTTCCGACGTAGACCTTCCCGTCCTTCACCGCCGGCGACGCCTTGAGGTGGCCGAGCTTCGCCTTCCACCTCTCCTTGCCGGTCGCCAGGTCGATGGCGTAGAGGTGCTTGTCGAACGAGCCGACGTACACGACCCCGCCGACGACCGCGGGGGCGCCCTCGATCGCGTCGCCGGTCTTGAACCGCCACTTCTCGCCGAGCTGGTCAGGGAGCTTGGCGGTGCCGACGCCGGACATGAGGGCGTCGCCGCGGAACAGCGGCCAGTCGGCGGACGCGGCGGTGGCCACGAGGAGCAGCGCGGGCAAGCCGAGGAGCGAGCGACGCATGGGAATCTCCGTGGGAGTCGGAATCTCACGCAGAGCCGCAGGGGGAAATCCGGGAGGATACCGGCGCTGCGGCGCGGCCTTTCTCGAATCACCACGCGGCGCGGTACAGCCCCAGGATGTCGGCCTCGGCCACCTCGCGCGGGTTGAACCGCGCCGTCCACTGCTGGTTCGCCTCCTCCGCCAGCAGCGGCAGGATCGACTCCGACACGCCGCACTCCTTCAAAGTCAGCGGCAGGCCTGCGGCGCTCAACATCGCGGTCACGCGGTCCGCGAGGGCGTCGGCCGAGCCCGCGAGGTCGGCGTACAGCTCGCCGACCGCGGGCGCGTTGAACCGGACGACGTGCGGCAGCATCACGCCGATCGCGACGCCGTGGGTGATGCCGTAGTGGGCGGTTAGAGGGTTGGCGCACGAGTGGCAGACGCCGAGCATCGCCGCCTCGATCGCCATCCCCGCGAAGTGCGAGCCGAGTTGCATCGCCGACCGCGCCGCCACGTCCGTCGGGTGGCTCATCACCCGCTCGAAGTGCGGCTCCAGGTGCCGGAACGCGGCCCGCGAGTACGTCTGCGACAGCGGGTTCCGCTTCGCACACACGAACGACTCGACCGCGTGCGCGACGGCGTCGATGCCGGTGACGGCGGTCACGGTCTTCGGCTGCGAGAGGGTGACGTCGGGGTCGAGGATGGAGACGCGGAACGCGGCCTTCTTGTCGCCGCAGGCCATCTTCAGGTGCGTCTTCTCGTCGGTGATGAGGGCGTAGCTCTGGGCCTCGCTGCCGGTCCCGGCGGTAGTGGGAACCCCGACCGACGGGAGCATCGGCTTCGTCGCCTTGCCGTGGCCCTTGTAGTCGGCCATGCGGCCGCCGTTAGTCAGGAGAAAATTCACCCCCTTGGCGCAGTCCATCGAGCTGCCGCCGCCGACGGCCGCGATCAGGTCGATCTTGTGCGTCCGCGCGAACACCACCCCGGCCGCGACCTCGCGCTCGGTCGGGTTCTCCTTCACCCCGTCGAAGACGAACGCCTCCAGCCCCGCCTCCCGAATGGAGGCGACGGCGCGCTGCGGGTGCCCGGCGGCTTCGAGACCGGGGTCCGTCACGAGCAACACACGGGTGCCGCCGAGTTCGCGGGCGACCTCGCCCAGGCGGGCGAGGCTGCCGGACCCGAACACGACGCGGCCGAGCGGCTGGAAGTCAAACCCCGGCGGGGGTGCGGGCGTGCTGGAGCGCCCGCTGCTTGTAGAGGTGGGTGAACAGGTTCCCTTCATGCGGCTGGTCCCACGTCAGGCGGTTGGTCGGCAGCGGCCCGATGTTCAGCCGCTCGATCGTCGGGCAGGCCAGGGCGTCCGCGATGAAGGCCGGGTCGTCGGACAGCACCGTCGCGGCCAGGGTGTACCCGATCCGCTTCAGCACGTCGTCCTGGGGCCATTCTATCACCGCCGCGTAGGGGAACAGGAACTCCTTGTTCGCCAGCGGGTGATCGGGCGAGTCACAGCGGATGATGGTGGGAAGCAGCCACGCGACGCGACCCTCCTTGATCAGTCGCGGCGTGCCGCGGAGCTTCTCGGTCACGTCCACGGCGCCGGGCTCTTTCAGCCCCTCGTCGATCATGTTGTTGATGGCCTCGGCGACCGACGGGTTGGCGAACGCGCTGACCTCGCACGCCGGGTCGTCCCACGGCCGCGCCTTGGCGCCGGCGAGGCGCTTCGCCAGCCCCTCGGCGATGGCGTCGGCGTTCTTCGGCGTCCACACCGCGGAAGCGTTCACGCACGCCCGCCCGCCGTTCGCCGCGATCCCTTCGACCATCACGTCGAGGTGCTTCTCCCACTGGTCGGCCTGGTCCTCGCCGAAAATGAACTTGCTGTACCCCGTGCCGTGAATCTCGACGCGGTGGTCGTTCTTGTACGGGGCCATCGTGCGGTCGTCGCCGAAGGCCATGCTGCGGCCGCACAGGCGGAGGATGTCCGCGGCGCCGGCGTGGTCGGTCGGCAGGAACGCGAGGGCGTTCGCCGGCACGCCGGCCTTGAGGAACGCTTGCAGCACGCGGTACGGCGTCCACGGCTCCTCGCGGCCGGGCTTCAGCAGCAGCGGAATCTTGAACGCGATGGTCGGCACCCACAGCGAATGCACGCCCGGCGAGTTCGACGGCAGCACGGCGCCGAACACGTCGGTGGTGGGGTAGAACGCCTGCATCCGCCCGCCGCGGGTGGTGTACCCGGCGTCGAGCGCGTCGAGGGGCAGGCCTCGGGTGAGGCCGCCGATCACCTCCTCGATGTGTGACAGGACGTAGTGCACCTTGCGGGCGTTGCGGTCGCAGAAGACGACGGGGCTGCCGGTGGTGCTGGACAGGTTGCGGACGTACTGGTCGAACGTGAGTTCGACGTCGCCGCAGGGGAGGGCGGCGTTGAGGAAGTAGTCGGCGGCCTTCTCGTACATCGCCAGCAGGTCACGGACGGGGATCGCGGCCAGCTCCTTGTGGGCGCGGGCGACGCCGCCGAGGTCGCGGGCGATCATGCTGCCCGTGACCTGCGACACCTCCGCGACCGGCTCGCCGGTGACGTGGTGGACGAGGGTCGCCTTTTCGAGGCTGGTGTACGCCTTGCCGAACCGCAGCGCGGGGATGTGAATCATGTGAGTGGGGTCAGGTTGGTGTCGTGTCTTGGTGGGAAGGCCCGGGGATCGCGGCCCCCGGGCTTGGGTCGGCAGAGGTCAGTACACGCCGACCACGGTGGACCCGGCCAGCTCGCTGAACGGGCGGACGCCGCTCACCCCGTCCCACGGGTACTTCTCGAACGGCGGCTCGCGCTCGCCCTCGTCCCGCTCCGGGAACCGCGGCACGAAGAACTCCTTCGTGAACGTGCTCAGCAGCACCCGCCCCGTGCCGCCGTAGGGCACCACCTGGTTGTAGTCCTTCGGGTCCACCACCTCGATCACCGCCCGCGGCTGCGGGGCGTAGTAGCTGATCTTGAACCCGTCCTCCGGCCCGATCGGCTTCGAGCACGCCAGCCCCATCAGCGTGTTGCCGTACGTCGGCGTCATGTACACGTCGCCGTTGTCCAGCATCTCCTCGTACGCCTCGCGCGTGAACTGAGGGGTGAACTCGGTGCCGCCGGAGAAGATGCCGGTGATGCCCGCGGCCTTGAGCGACCGCAGCCCGCCGGGCGGGACGGGCTTCTTCAGTTCGCGGTACTTGTCCTCCAGCTTCCCGGCCCGCAGCGACTCGTCGAGCGCCGCCAGCAGCTTCGGCGTGGTGAACATGCACTTGATGTCGTGCCCGCCGGCCAGCACGGTGATCGCCTGGTCGATGCAGTGCTGCTTGTAGGCGTTCGCCTCGGAAATCTTCCGCTCCTTGATGCACTTCACGACGTAGCGTGGGTCGAGGTCGATGGCGAAGCAGATGCCGCCGCGGTACTGCGCCAGGTGCTCGATCGCCAGCCGCAGTCGCCGCGGGCCGCTCGGCCCGAGCATCAGCCAGTTCGACCCGCGCGGGAAGTACTTGTCCGGCAGCGTGTCGGACATCATCTCGTAGTCGATCTTGAAGTCGTCGATGACGATGCGGCTCTTGGGCAGGCCGGTGGTGCCCCCGGTCTCGAAGACGTAGACGCCGCGGTCGGCGAGGCCCTTCGGCACCCAGCGGCGGACGGGGCCGCCGCGGAGCCAGTCGTCCTCGAAGAACGGGAACTTCTTGATGTCGTCCCAGCCGTTCACGTCGGTGAGCGGGTTGAAGTCGAACGTCTTGGCCTTGTCGAGCCAGAACGGCGTGCCGGTGTCCGGGCTGAAGTGCCAGCGGACCGTCTCGCGGATGTGGGCGTCGAGCGCGGCGCGGGCGTTCTTGATCCGCTCGTCGAGGGTGGAACCGGTTACCGGGGCCGGCTTGCCGGGGGTGTCTTTCACGGCCGCTCCAAAAGGGCTGCGGGGCAGGGGATGCTACTCAGAATAGGCGCGAGGTGGGGCGGAAACAAAGCCCGGGGGCCGCAGCCCCCGGGCTTTCGCGCGGACTAGTCCTTCCGCCCGGCGCGGACGGCGTACAGCGACTTCTCGGTCATCACGTACAGCACCCCGTTGGCGACGACCGGCGTGCTGCAGATGGCCGCGTCGAACTCGATGGTGGCGAGGAGGAACCGCTTCTCGATCTCGGCCCGCCGCTCCATCCGCGACAGCCGCGCCTCCTTCTGGTCCTTGGCGTTCGGGATCTGCTCGTCGATCACCGGCGGGTTCTTGTCGTGCCGCCACACGTACAGCATGCCGTTGGTGTTGCCGATCATGATCTTGCCGTCCACGTAGTAGGCCGAGCCCCACATCGCGGTCTTGGTGTCGTACTGCCACTTGTGCTGGCCCGTCTTGGCGTCGAACACGTGCATGTAGCCCGGGAGCTCGCCGAGGTAGAGCACGTCGTCCACGATGCAGGCGGTGCTCATCGTCCGGCCGAACTTGAAGTCGCGGACGGAGAACGGCGTCTTGTCCTCGCCGCCGTAGGACCACACCTTCGCCGAGTTCGGGTTCGCCTTGCCGACCCCGACCTCGCGGCCGGCGTCGTCCTTCTTCTTCCCGGCGAGCAGCTCCTCGGAGATGTCGCCGGTCTTCCCCTTCGGCCCGATGCACCACATGCGGCCGATGCCGTCGGTGTGCTCGGGGTCCTGGCCGACGGCGATGTACACCTTCTCGTCGTGCACGACCGGGGTGGCGATGAAGTCGTTGCGGGTGCCCTCGCCGCCGAGCACGTACACGCCGCTCTTCGGGTTGCAGTCGAACTTCCAGATCACCTCGCCGGTCTCGGGCACCAGGCCGTACAGCCACCCGTCGCCGCCGGGGAAGATCACCTGCTTCACCCCGCCGATCTCGGCGTAGGTGGGGTTGGACCACTGCCCGTGCATGATGTCGCGGCCGGGGTAGCTCTTGGCCCACGCCAGCTTGCCGGTGTTCTTGTTCAGCGCGATGAAGCTCGGGGCCGTCGGGTTCGGGATGTTGAAGTGCCCCTCGTCCACGCCGTTCGCGGTCGTGACGTAGATCAGGTCGCCGACGATGAGCGGGCACGCCGACGTCATGTTGTGCGGGAACACCTTCAGCTCGGCGATCATGTCGTACTCCCACAGCACGTCGCCGTCGGTGTCCGACTTGTACTTCTCGTTCTTCACGTCGCCGTCGTTGCCGTCCTTCATCCCCTTGGCGTCGAGGCACACCACCGTGCAGCGGTTGGACGTGAAGTAGACGCGGTCGCCCTCCACCGCGGGGGTGGAGCAGATGCCCTCGTACGGCCAGTCGTTCACCTGGCCCGACGGGAGCTTGTCGAACACCATCTGCCACTGGAACTTGCCGGTCTTCTCGTCGAAGCACATGAGGACGCCCTTGTCCAGCGGCTCCTCCTCGCCGTCCTCGTTCTTCCTGGTGTCGCGCTTGTTCCGCGGCCGCTGGTTGTTGGTGCCGACGTAGACGCGGCCGCCGGCGACGATCGGGCCGGCGTAGGACTTCGAGCCGAGGTCGGCCTTCCAGACCAGGTCCGCGTCGCTGCTCGGGTTGAACTTTTCGGGGACGTTCTTGGCGACCAGGTTCACCATGTTCCGGTCGGGCGTGCCGCCGAACATGGTGTGGTCGTTGGGGCCGCCGTTGGTCGCCTTCGGGGCGTCCTTCGGGTCGGCCTTCGCGGTGGCGGCCGGCTGGGCCTCGGACCGCGGCAGTACAGGACAGCGGCCGGCCGCGACCGCGCCGGCCGCGAGGAGGGCGCCGAACAGCGCCCGGCGGAACAACAGGGTCTGCGTCATGGGTTCGGGTTCCGGGTGGTGGTCGGGGGTCGGGGCGAGCCGGGGGCGTCAGCCCCCGGATTCTCCTCTCGCGTCTCCATCGCATCCGGGGGCTGACGCCCCCGGCTCGCCGGGGTCACTTCTTCCCGTTGGGGGTGACCGTCACGTTGTCGTAGAAGATGTCGGACCCGGGCAGCTCGGGGCTGATCTGCGGGTCCGACACGTACCCGTACAGGGCGGCGGCGCCGTTCGGGTTGCCGGCCGGGTCCTCGAACTCGATGGTCCACGCCGCCGGCTCCGCCTCGCCGCGCTTCCACACCTTGCCGCGGACCGCCACCTTGCCGCCGTCCCGCGGCTCGGCCGTGAACTTCATCGTGTACCACGTCCCGGGCTGCCAGTTGAAGTCGGCCGCCAGGTTCACCCGCGGCCGCGCCTCCCACGACACCAGCCGCAGTTGCCGGGCCTTCTTCTCCTCGTCCGGCTTGCCGTCGAGGATGAGCGTGTAGCGGCTGTTCACCAGGCCCACGTCCGGCATCCGCTCGCGGACCTCGGTCGCGTACACGTCGGCGGTGATGGTGTAGTTCGCGGCCGCCGGGCCGGTCATGTAGGCGTTGGCGCGGGCGAACGGCGGCCGGCTATCGGTGTTCACCTTGGCCAGCACGGTGGTGCCGTCGGGGAGCTTCTTCACCACGTACTTCGACTGGGCGTTCACCCACCCGCCGGGGGTCGCCCCCTCCGGCACCTTCTCGAAGTCCTGCTTGTACCCGACCGCGGCCGCGACGCGGACGCGGGCCTTGCCGACCACGTCGCCGACCTTCGCCTCGACGTACCCCTGCTGGCTCGGCACCGGGTCCACGGTCACGTCCGTCCCCTCGACCTTCCCCTTGAGCGCCGGCGGCTGCGCCCCCGTCGGCGTCTTCGCCGGGAGCGGCAGGCTCAACTCGACCTTGCCGTCGGTCTTCACGGCCCGGCCGTTGGCGTCCACCGCCTCGACCCGGAACGACACCTTGCCGCCGGCCGTCGTGGTCACGTCGGCCGGGAACAGGCGGACGCCGACGGCCTTCCCGGCGGGGTCGAACGCCGTCTCGGGGGCGTGCTCCTTGTACTTGCCGCAGTCGTCCTTGGCGTCGGGCAGGCCGAGGCAGAACAGGTCGGTGCGGGTGGTGAAGTAGATGCGGTTGTTGACGGCGATCGGCGTGCCGTTCGTCTCGTTCAGCAGCCCCTTCGGGTCGCGGAACTTGTACGAGAACACCGCGTCCGGGTCCGGCTCCTCGCCCGCCTTGTTCGGGATGATGACCAGCCGGCCCTTCACGTCGAAGATGTAAATCCGGCCGTCGGCCACGAGCGGGGCGCCGCGGACCTCGCTGGCGTAGCGGTACTTCCAGTCCACTTTCCCGTTCTTGGCGTTGAAGCAGAACAGCTCGCCGCTGTCGTCCGGGAGGTACAGCTTGCCGTCGGCCAGCGCCCCGGACGCGAGCCCGAACCGGTTCGACCGCACGTACTCCCACACCTTCGTCGGCGCCTTCGTCTTGGAGTCGAGCTTCCCGGCGTCCACGCAAAGCACCTTGCCGATGGGGCCGCCCTCGGGGTTCTCCTCGCCGTGGTTGCAGTAGATCAGGTTGCCGTCCACGATCGGCGAGCCGTTGATGACGCCGGCGCCGAACCGGTAGCTCCACACCCGCTCGCCGGTCCGCACCTTGAAGGCGTGCAGCGCCCCGTCGGCCCCGCCGCTGACGAGCAGCCGCTGCCCGCCGATCACCGCGATCACCGGCGAGCTGTAGTACGTCCCCTTGATGGCGGCAGGCGCCTCGGCCCACCACGCCACCTCGCCGCTCTTGCCGTCGAGCGCGACGAACCGGTTCGAGCCCTTCGCCAGGTCGCCCCAGGCGCTGTTCACCATGCCGACGACGCACAGCCCGCTGTCGAAGATCGGCGTGACGATACGGCCGCCGTACCCGCTGATGCGGCCGAATTCTTCCGTCAGACTCCGCTGCCACAGCAGCTTGCCCGCCGGGTCGAGCGCGATGACCACGCCCGCGGTGGTGTGGGCGTAGACGGTCTTCGTGTCGGGGTCGGCGGTCAGCGTGGTCCAGCCGAGGCGGCTGGACACGATGTCGGTGTGGAACACGTTCACGCGGAACGTCCACTGCTTCGCCCCGGTCTTCTCGTCGAGGCAGACGACCTGCTCGCCCTCGTGGAGCCCCTCGCCGACGCCCTGGATGAGGTAGATTTTGCCGGCCATGACGAGCGGCGCGCTGCGGCCGCCGTACGGCTGCTGCCACACGACGTTCCCCTGGGCCCCGGCCTTGGGGTCGAACGTGCCCGGCAGGTTCGTCTCGCGGGAGACGCCGTTCTGCTCCGGGCCGCGCCAGTGGATCCAGTCGCGGGCGGCGGCCGGGGACGCGGCCGCGGCGAGGGCGAGGAGGGCGGTCCCGAGATGCTTCATGGGAGGGCTCCGGGGGCGGGCGGTTTGTTTTAGGAACCGCGTAACGTCGGTTCTACTTGTGATGGACGAGTCGGCGGGCCTTCAGTTCGAACCGCGGCAGCGAGCCGCACGCGGCGGCGGTCACCTCGACGCGGAAGAGCAGTTCGTCGCGCACCGCCCGGCCCACGGCGTCCGCCAGCGCCGGGCCGTCGTGCCCGTCGGCGGGTTCGACCTCGATCCGCAGGTCGGCGAGCGGGCCGGTGTGGTCCACGTGGATGCGGTATTCGGCGACCGCGGGGAAGCGGCGGACGATGGCCTCGATCGCGGCGGGGTACAGGTTGTTGCCGCGGACGTGGATCATGTCGTCGGCCCGGCCGAGGATGCCGCCGGCGAGCCGCCGCCACGTCCGCCCCGCGGGGTCGGGCGTGGTGCTGACGCGCACCAAATCCCCGGTGCGGTAGCGGACCAGCGGGCACCCCGCGCGGCCGAGGTTGGTGAGCACCAGTTCGCCGTACTCGCCGTCGGGCACGGGGTCGGTGCCGCTCGGCGTCAGCACCTCGGCAATGTATTCGGATTCGAGAAGGATCATCTCGCCGGGCGTGTCCACGGTCTCGACCGCAACCGGGCCGACCTCCGTCATGCCGTAGTGGTCGAAGACGCGGGCGCCCCACACGTCCTCGATGCGTTGCCGCGTCGCCGGGATGGTGCCGCCGGGCTCGCCGGCGACGACTAGCATCCGCACCGGACTGCCCGCGAGGTCGATCCGCTCCTTCGCCGCCAGTTCCGCGAGGTGGAGCGCGTACGTCGGAGTGGCGAACACGACCGTCGCCTCGTGCTCGATCAGGAAGCGCAGCCGGGCGGTGCTCGGCATCCCGCCGCCGGGGAGGACGAGCGCCCCGTACCGCGACGCGGCCTCGAACGCGCTCCAGAAGCCGATGAACGGCCCGAACGAGAACGGGAAGAACACGCGATCGGCGGGCGACAGCCCCATGAACGGGAAGCTGACCAGCCAGCAGCGCAGCACCGCCTCCCACGAGTCCGGCGTGTCGAGCCAGCGCAACGGCCGGCCGGTGCTGGTGCCGGACGTTTGGTGCAGCCGCGAGTACCGCTCGACGGGGTAGCTGAGGGTGGAGCCGTAGGGCGGGTGTTCGGCCTGGTCGGCGGCGAGTTCGGGCTTGGTGGTGAACGGCAGGCGGGCGAGGTCGGCGGGGCCGCGGAGGTCGTCGGGGCGGACGCCGGCCAGCTTGCGGGCGAGGAAACGGTTGCCGGGAAGTACCTCGGCCAGCAGAGCGCGGAGCCGCCCGAACTGGGCGTCGCGGAGCGTGTCGGGCGGGGCGGACGGCGTGAGCATGGAACCCGGGGGAGCCGGGGCAGGGGGAAACGGGCGGGAGCCAGGAAGTTGCGGGATCTGCCGCGGGGCGATACCGGATTGCCCCTGAAGCCTTACAGCGACCCGCTGCGGATTTCACTCCCCGGCCCCGGCCTCGGGGGCGAAGCCGCGGCGGAGTTGGTTCTCGGTGACCGTCCGCGGCAGCACGAACTGCAACAGGTAGTCGGGGCCGCCGGCCTTCGAGCCGATGCCGCTCAGCTTGAACCCGCCGAACGGCTGGCGGTCCACCAGCGCCCCCGTACACTTGCGGTTCACGTACAGGTTCCCCACCCGGAACCGCCGCTTCACCGCCGCGATGTGTTCGGGGCTGCGGCTGTACACGCCACCGGTCAGCGCGAACTTCGTGCCGTTGGCGATGCGGAGGGCGTCGTCCAAATCCTTCGCCCGGGTCACCGCCAGGACAGGGCCGAAAATCTCCTCCTGGGCGATCCACGCCGCCGGCGGCACGTCGGTGAACACCGTCGGGCCGACGAACGTGCCCTGGTCGGCGAGCGGCCCCAGGTCCGTCTCGTAGGCCAGCATGCGCCGTCGCCCATGCGGGCGATGGCGGATGCGCCTGCGGTCGCGCGCTTCGGCGTCGATGACCGGGCCGAGCGACGCCCCGGGCTCGTCGGCGGGGGCCACGGTCAGGCTTTTCGTCGCCTCAATCAGCCGGGCGAGGAACTGGTCGTAGATGCCCTCCAGCACGACGGCGCGCGAGCCGGCCGAGCACTTCTGCCCGGCGTAACCGAAGGCGCCGTCCACGACGCCCTTCACGGCCTCGTCGAGGTCGGCGTCGGCGTCCACGATGACGGCATTCTTGCCGCCCATCTCGGCGATGACGCGCTTCACGAACGCCTGCCCCGGCGGCGTCCGCGCGGCCTGCTCCTGGATCAGCAGCCCGACCTTCACCGACCCGGTAAACGCGATCACCGCCACGTCCGGGTGGTTCGTGAGGACGGGGCCGATGACTCGCCCTCGCCGGGGAGGTAGTTCACGACGCCCGGCGGTACGCCCGCGGCTTCGAAGCACTCCATCAGCTTCGCCGCGATCACGCCCGACTGCTCGGCCGGCTTCATCACCGCGGGGTTGCCCGTCACCACGGCGGCGGCGGTCATGCCGGTGAGGATGGCGAGCGGGAAGTTCCACGGCGCGATGACGACCGCCACGCCGCGCGGCTCGTAGAAGGTCGTGTTGTCCTCGCCGGCGATGTCGCGGCGGTGGGGTGTGTGCAGCTTCACCGCTTCGGCCGCGTAGAAGTCGCAGAAGTCGATCGCCTCGGCGACGTCGGCGTCGGCCTCGCGCCACGGCTTGCCCGTTTCGAGCACGATCCACGCTGACAGCTCGAAGCGCCGCCGTCGAAACTGCCCGGCGACGCGGCGAAGCAGGGCGGCGCGCTCCGCGACGGGCGTGTCGCGCCA
>JBGAQM010000080.1:0-19835 GCA_044220735.1 Urbifossiella sp.
GTTGGAACCCGGCCCCACACCGAACCAGCCGACCCTGCGAACGAACCGACACGGATCGATAGACGAACCCCTACGGGAACAACCCTCACGCCCACTCGGCCTTCACGCGGAACGTCTCGCCGGCGGAGAAGTCCACCGGGATCGCGTCGCCGACCAGGCCCAGCGTGTGCTCGTGCCCGCCCATCCCGTCCACCCGCGCCGCCGCCGACGGGTCGCGCGCGAACCGCACCTCCGCGGCGCCGCCGAACCCCGCGCACTCCACGAACTGCCCCACCACGGCCCGGTTCATCCCCTCGCCGGGCTCCGCGGGGCGCAGGCTCGTCAGCACCAGGCTCGGCATGTCCACGTGCGCCAGCCAGCCGCTCGCGCCCACCGCCGGCGGCCCCTTCTCCGTCACCACCACCGGCGACGGCGACACCCACCCCACGGCCGTCTGCATCGGCTGCTCGCGGTCCAGCGCCAGCAGCAGCTCGAACGCCGAGCCCGTCTCGCCCTCCGGCGACAGCACCACGTCGATCATGCGGCTGCCGTGCCGCTGGAGGAACGGCAGGCCGCCGGTGAACAGGAACGAGCGCTCCGAGCCGAGCCGCACTTCGAGGTAGTCGGGGCTCACGGGGCGGGTGTAGCCGGTCAGCGTGTTCTGGCCGTTCACCCCGCGGAACAGCACCGCCCGGTCGTCGCGCCAGCCGAACCGCGCCCCGTAGTACGAGTGCCACGGATACCCGCTCGGCCGGTGCTTCACGTCCAGCTCGACGCGCACCTCCAGCACCGGCCGGCCCATCCACGCCCGGAACCGCTGGCGGAACGTCGCCAGCACCTCGTTCTGCGGGTCGAGGATGTCCCCCTCGCTCACGATCTCACCGAGCGCGGCGCCGGCGTTGGTCACCTTCACGGAGCGCGCCTTCATGCTGCTGCCGGGGTTGAACACCAGCTGCTGACCGAACCGCGTCGTGCGGGTGCGCAGGTCGCGGAAGCTGCGGATGCCGCCGGTCGCGGCATCGACATCCGCTTCGAGGAACTCGTTGCGCAGCGTCAGGCCGTCGGCCGTCTTCAGCTTCGGCTTCGGCGGCGCGGCGTTCCCCGAACGCGGCAGCCACGCGAACCCGAGCGGCGGCAGTTCGACGACGAGCCGGGCGCGGCCGCCGGCGAACTCGGCGTACTTGATCGGGTCGGCGACGGGGACCGGGTTCGGGAAGCCGTCGAGCTCCAGCGCCGCGCGGCGGGTGAAGCCGCACGGGTTGAACACCAGCACCCCCGGCTGTCCGTCGGCGCTGCGGGCCTGGATGCGCTCGGCGAGCCGCTTCGCCCACGCGCTTTCCACCACGGCCAGCGACGATGACAGCGGATCACCCGGCGAGCCGAGGGCCGTGAGGCCCGCGCCCGGATTCACGCCGCGCCGCTCCACCTCGTCCTCGATCGCGCGCAATGCGGCGAGGTCGTCATCGCCCGAGACCGGCGTCAGGCTGCGGTGCAGCGCGGCGAGCGTGTACGCCGAGTCGAGTCGCCGCCGCAGCCGCAGCTGGCGCGGGAAGCCGGTCACCGGCGTCGGGTTCTTGTCGTGCGTCACCCGGTCGTCGAGGTAGTCGGCGAAGAACTCGTCCGCCGGCTGCGTGCCGATGTAGTCGCCGCTCACGGCGTCGGAGAAGTACCGCGCCAGGCCCGTCCAGTTGCCCAGCACCGGGGCCAGTTCCGCGAGCGCCAGCAGGTCGGCGTACCCGGGTGCGGCCGGCTGCCCCTTGTGGATGAGCGCCACCGTCGGCGCCGCGTCGGACGACGTGGCCTGGTGCAGGTGGTACGCGAGGTTGAAGAACGTCTGCGGGTCGTGCGCCGGGAGCGGCTCGCGGGTGAAGGCGTCCACGCCCTTGCCGTCCGGGCCGGGCCAGTTCACCGCGGTCGAGCGCAGCGTCGGAATCAGCGCCTGGTCGAAGCTGATGAGCACCGCGTGCCGGTAGCCGAAGTGCGACAGCCACGACGGCAGCTGCGGGTGGTACGCGCTCTTGCGGCGGGCGTACCCGGCGGGATCGACGCCGAACAATGTCTTGGTCACCTCGCGGGCGCGGCGGAGGTTCCACCACTGCGACTCGAACGGCAGCAGCGCGTCCTCGCGCTCGCGGTACGCCCCGCAACACACGTCCACGGCCGACGGCAGGTCCGGGATGATTTTGGCCTTCAGTTCGGCGAACCGCTCCGGCGCCTGTTCCTTCAACTGCTCCAACGTCTCGGCGGATGCCAGCAGCGTGAGCGGAATGCCGGCCGCGAGCGACGCCGGCCACGGGGCGTCGAGCTCCTTCGGGTCGGGCATCACCCAGTCGAGGAGGAACATCGCCCCGGGGTACAGCGACTCCCGCGCCACCCGCAGCTTCTCGGCCGCGGCGCCCAACGGGGGACGCACGTCGCCGCCCTCGGCCGCGGCCTTCACCGCGTCCGTGACATCACTCCAGAAGCCTTCCGCGTCGAGCAGTCGGTCGTGGTCCTGCGCCTCGTACAGCGAATCGACGAGGAGGTAGCCGTAGCCGAGGCCGGTGAACAGCCGCACGACCTCATCCGGCGCGTCGAACAGCGGGCCAGTTTCGCCTCGTTCGGCGAGCGCGTCGCGGAGGTTGGCAAAACTCTCGCGGCGGTCGGCGGTGCCGTGGAAGGCGACGGCCCCGGCGGCGCGGACGCGGTCGCGCCAGTCGTCCGGCTGGTACAGGTGCGGCCCCTGCGGCACGCAGTACACGGCGCCCGGCAGCGGCGTGTCGTGGTCGTAGGTGTTGGACGTGGCGGGCACGGCGGCGGCGCCGGCGAGCGCCGCGGGGTGCCACAGGGCGGCGTACCCGTTGAGCCACGCGGCGACCTCGTCGGCGCCCATCTGGAGCGGATATGAGGTCGGCAGGCGGTAGGGGCTCAGCAGGTGCAGCGGGCGGGTGGTCATGGAATGCTTGGCAATTTGCGTGGCGACGGCGGGGAGTGGAATTCGGCTCGGGGCTTTGAGCCCGGAGGGCGACGGCGTGTAGCCCCGGGTGGAACCCGGGGCGGGCGTCGGCGTGGCGCGTCGGAGCGACGCGGGTCGAACTCCCGCGGCAGGCCGCCCCGGGTTCCACCCGGGGCTACACGCCGTCGCCCTCCGGGCTCAAAGCCCCGAGCCGGTGAGGCCAATCCGGCCACTTCACCCCGGTTCCCGGACAGCGATATAGTACGAATACGCACCCCGAGGCCGCCCCCGTGGCGAAGAGGAAGCCCGCCGCCCCGCCGCCCACGCCCGACCGCGTGGCGAAGCACGCCCGCGCGGGCGACTACCCCGCCGCCCTCGACACCGCCCGCGCGCTGGTGCAGCTCGCCCCCACGCCCGAGCACCAGGCGCTGCTCCGCCGCACCCTCGCCGACGCCGCCGCCTTCTTCGCCGACCACGACCGCGCCGCCGACTTCACCCGCGTCCTCGCCGAACTCGCCGACCTCGACCCCGCCGAGCGCGCCGTCCTCCTCGCCCGCGGCGGCCGCACCGCCGACGCGCTGGCGCTCGCCGACGACCGCAGCCGCCCGCGGGTGTTCGCCCACGCCGCCGACCGCGCCGTCCGCCACCACACGAACGCCTTCCTGCCGCCCGAACTGCACGTCGGCTTCGACGCCGTGTTGCTCGCGTTCCGCAGGCACGAAGCGGGCGACGAGGCGGGCGCCCGCGAGGCGCTGGAGCCGATCGGGCTGCGGTCGCCGTTCCTCGAATGGAAGGTGTTGCTCCGCGGGCTGATGGCCTACGCCGCGTCCGACGACGCCCGCGCCGCCGAGAACTTCGCCCGCCTCGACCCGACGCGCCTGCCGGCCCGCCTCGCGGCGCCGCTCCGGTTCGCCGTCGATCCCGCGTTCAAGCAGGCGCAACCCGCCGACAGCGCGGCCGCCCTTTCGACGCGGCTGCGGAAGCTGACGCCGAGCCCGGCCGTCGAGCACCTGCGGGCCATCGCCCGCGAACTCGGCCGCGACAAGCCGCTCGCCCCCGCCTTCCGCGCCGCCGAACTCGTCGTTCCGATGCTGCGCTCGTTCGCCCCGGACCTGGTGCCGCGGCTGGCGAACTGCCTCTACCACGCGATCGTGAGCCAGGGCCAACCCGACGACCTGGCGAAGTACCGCAAACTGTTCGGCGGCCCGCCCGACGACCCGAACTTCCACAAGCTCCAGGCGCAGATCGGCGAGGCGATCGGCGACCCGGCCGGCACCCACGCCCACTGGCTGAAGTACGAGGCGTGGCTCGCCACCCACCCGCCCGGCTGGCCGGTCGCCGTCGCCGACCGCGCCCGCGCCGAGGTGTGGACGCACCTCGGGGTGAACGCCGACAAGGCGGCCGGCATGGCCGACGAGCCGGAACTGGGGTTCTTCGGGCCGCCGCGGCGGAAGAAGCCGGCGAAGCCGCTCGACCCGCCGCCGGCGGCGTGCTTCGGCAAGGCCGCCGAGCTCGCCCCCGACTCGCCGGACGCCACCCGTCGATACTTCGAGGCGCTCCTGAACGCGAACCGCCCCGCCGACGCCGAGGCCGCGGCGCGGGCGTACCTGGCGCGCAAGCCGGACGACGCCGTCGCGCTGCTGGCGCTCGGCAGCCTGATCCGCACGCAGGGCCGCGCCGCCGAGGCCGCCGAGGTGCTGCTGCGGGCGCTGCCGCTGAACCCGCTCGACAAGCCGACCCGCATGCAGGCCTCGACGGCGATCGTGTCCGAGGCCCGCGCGGCGCTCGCCGGCGGCAAGCTCGCCGACGCCAAGGCCGCACTCGCCGTCCTCGACAGGCACGACGCCTTCCTGGCCGAAATGGCCCCCGCCGGCCGACAGGTGCTGCGCGCCGTGGCGCTCCAGAAGCTCGGCCGCGCCGACGAGGCCGCCGCCGCCCGCGCCGCGGCGCTCGCGGTGCCCGGCGCCCGCCTCAGCGTCAGCTACCGGCTGATGGTCGATTCGCAACTCGCGAAGCTGAAGCCGGCCGACAAGAAGGCCGCGGACGCGCTGTGGGCCGCGGAGTTGGTGCCGGAGCCGCTGCCTCAGGAAGTGCAGCAGTTGTTCGCGGCCTACGACCTGTACCGCCTCGACGCCGTCACCTACCGCGGCCAGAAGACGCACGAGAAGAAGGTGCTCGACCAGGCGTGGCGGAGCGCCGGCACGGCCGGGCCGGCGGAGGAGTTCGAGAAGCTGCTCGACGTCCTCGTCCGCACCAAGGAGGAGTACAAGGCCGGGAAGAAGCTGGCCGACGCGCTGATCGCGCGGTTCCCGGCGAACCCGGCCTTCCACCTGTCGCGGGCGGAGGCCGGGGCGGGGCTGGGCGAGCGCGAGTATCATGTGGAGGGCCGGTTGCGGCGGGCGAAGGCGCTGGCCGACGCCGCGACCGAGCCGCGCCACCGCGAGCTGGCCGGCCGCATCGACGAGCTGCTGAAGCAGTACGCGGCGCCGTTCGACTTCCTGGACGCGTTCTTCGGGCGCAGTTGACGGCGGGCGAGCCGAGCCCCGTAAGGGGCCGGGTGGGTCAGACGCACCCGGCCCTTACGGGGCTCGGCTCGCCGGGCGCCCTAAGGACACCCATGCCCGACCCGTATACCGTCCTCGGGGTGCCGCCGGACGCGGACGACGACGCCGTCCGCCGCCGCTACGTGGAACTCGCCCGGACGTTCCCCCCGGAACAGCACCCGGAGAAGTTCGCCGCCGTGCGCGCCGCCTACGACCAGGTGAAGACGCTCGACGCCCGGGCGGCGTACCGGCTGTTCGAGGCCGGCAAGGAAGACACCATCGACGCCCTGATCGAGGAGGCGGCATGTCGGACCCCGCGGCCCCGGGTGAGCTTGCACGCGCTGACCGCGGCCCAGTCGGGGTAGAGCAGGTTCTCGCCGACTTCCGCGCGTGGCTGCTCGCCGAGAGGACCGAGGACCGAGGACCGAGGACCGAGGGCGGGCCGCCCATCGACCTCTTTACCCTCATCGGTCAGTTCACGGCGCTGCGGCACGAGGTGAACCTCCAGACGAAGGCCGCCCGCGCCGCCGTCGAGCAGAACGCCGAGGTGCTGCGCCAGCTCGCCGACCGCGACGACGAGCCCGACCCGGGACCGGAGCCGGATCCCGACACCGACGACGCGCTGCGGCCGGCGGTGAAGGCGGTCATCGACATCGCCGACGCGCTGGCACTCTCGCACCGGCAGGCCGAGAAGCTGCGCGACGGCGCCGCCGCGCTGCTGAAGGCCGACGCCCCCCCGGCCCCGCGGCCCGGGTTCCTCGCACGGCTGTTCGGCCCGCCGCCCGCGCCGCCGCCGCCCGACCTGGACGCGCTGCGGAAGCTCGCCGCCGGCGTGGCCGACGGCTACGCCTTGAGTCTCCGCCGCGTCGAGCGGCTGCTACCGACCTGGGACGTGGAAGCGGTTCGGTGTACCGATGAGGAGTTCGACCCGGAACTGATGGAAGTGGTGGAGGTCGTCGCCGACACCGGCCGACCGGCGGGGACGGTGGTGGAGGAGGTTCGCCCCGGCTACCGCTGGCGCGGCCGGCTGATCCGCTTCGCCCAGGTCAAGGTCGCGCGCTAGTCGCAGCCGCCCGGAAGGTGCCTCATGCCAGACGTGATCGTCGGGATCGACCTCGGGACGACGAACAGCGAGGTCGCCGTCGTCGAGAACGGCCAGCCGCGCGTCCTCAGCGACGACGGCGACCCCATCCTGCCGTCGGTCGTCGGCCTCGCCGACGACGGCCGCCTCCTCGTCGGCCGCGCCGCCCGCAACCAGTGGGTGCTGGCCCCCGACCGCACCGTGAAGTCGGTGAAGCGGAAGATGGGGCAGGACGTAAAAGTGTCGCTCGGCGACCAGCAGTTCGCCCCGCAGGAAATCTCGGCGATGATCCTGCGCACGCTCAAGGCCCGCGCCGAGCGCGAGCTCGGCGTGCCCGTCTCGAAGGCGGTCATCACCGTCCCCGCGTACTTCAACGACAGCCAGCGCCAGGCCACCCGCGAGGCCGGCGAGCTGGCCGGCCTTGAGGTGGTGCGCATCCTCAACGAGCCGACCGCCGCGGCGCTGACGTACAACCCCGACCAGTCGCGGGCCGAGCGCATCCTCGTCTACGACCTCGGCGGCGGCACGTTCGACGTGTCCGTCGTCCACACCGAGAACGGCGTCGTCGAGGTGCTCGCCAGCCACGGCGACACGGCCCTCGGCGGCGACGACTTCGACGAGCTGCTGCTGGAGCACGTCGCCGACGAGTTCCAGGAGATGTACGAGGTCGATCTGCGCGCCAGCCGCACGAGCCGCGCCCGGCTGCTCAGCGCCGTCGAGGACGCGAAGAAGCGGCTGAGCGACCACCCGTTCGCGCGGATCGAGGAAGAATTCGTCGCCGAGAAGGACGGCGTGCCGCTGCACCTCAGCACCGAGGTCGAGCGCGCCGACTACGAGGGGCTGATTCAGCCGCTGCTCGACCGCACGATGGAGTGCTTGCAGCGGGCGCTCGACGACGCGCACCTGACGGCGGCGCAGATCGACCGCGTGGTGCTGGTCGGCGGCGCGACGCGCACGCCGCTGGTGGGGCAGCTGCTCGAAGACCGCCTCGGCCAGCCGGCGCACCGCGAGGTGAACCCCGACCTGTGCGTCGCCCTCGGCGCCGCCGTGCAGGGGGCGATCGTCGCCGGGCAGAACGTCGGCTCGGTGCTGGTGGACATCACGCCGCACTCCATCGGCATCAAGTGCCTGGAGTACACCGGCGCCGGCGGGTTCCGCGCCAACGAGCACAAGTTCGCGCCGATCATCAAGCGGAACGCGCCGCTGCCGGCGAGCCGCAGCGAGGTGTTTTGCACGGTGTCGGACAGCCAGCCGACGGTCGAGATCGACGTGTACCAGGGGGAGCAGCCGGACGTGCGGCGGAACCACCGCGTCGGCCGGTTCATGATCGAGGGGCTGGCGAAGGTGGCGGCCGGGAACCAGCTCGTGGTGCAGCTCGACCTGACGCTCGACGGCGTGCTGAAAGTGTCGGCGCGGGAGAAGAGCACGGGGCTGACGAAGCAGATCACGGTGGAGAACGCGCTGGCCCGGTACGCGGTGACGGAGCGCGCCGCGGCGCAGGCCCGGCTCGACCGCATGTGGTCGGATCTGGAGTCGCTGGCCGGGGCGCCGCCGGAGCCCGGTGCGGACGACGCGCCGCCGATCGGGGCGGAGTCGTTCGGGCTGGCGGCGCCGCAGCTCGACGCCGGCCCGCGCGAGGGGCAGCGCGAGACGGTGCAGGCGCGGGCGCTGCTGGAGAAGGCCGACCGCATCCGGGTGAAGGCCGCCGCCGAGGACCAGGAGGAGCTGGACCGGCTGACGGGGAAGGTCCGCGACGCGCTGACCGACCGCCGCTGGAACGAGCTCGAGGCGGCGTGCAACGACCTGAGCGACGTGCTGTTCTACCTGGAGGATGCGTGACGCGGCTCGGGTCTCGGCGCCGCGGCGCGAAGCCGCGAGCGGCAACGGAACCACCCGCGCGAACGCTTGCGGCTTCGCGTTACGGGGAGCGCAACCCCCAACGCGAAGCCGCAAGCGGCAACGGAACCACGCGAATTGCCGCGTGCGGCTTCGCGCCGCGGCGCCGAGACCCGACTCAGTTCCCGCCGGAATCCCCCATGCCCGTCCCCTGCCCCTGCTGCAAGGCGTCGAATGACGCCGGCCCCGCCTGCCGGCGCTGCAAGGCCGACCTGTCGCTCCTGCTCGCCGCCGCCGCCGACGCCGCATCCCTCCTCGCCCGCGCAAGCGACGCCCTCGCGGCGGGTTCGTTCCCAGAGGCCGCGGCGCTCGCCGACCGGTCCGCCGCCCTCCGCCGCACGCCCGACGCGCTGCGCGTCGGCGCCTGCGCGCGACTCATGGCCGGCCGGTTCGCCGACGCCCTCGCCGCGTATCATGAACTCCCGAAGGGGGTGCCATGACCGACGCCGTACTCATCGTGGACGACGAGGAGCCGGTCCGCCGCACCTTCGAGGAGTGGCTCCGCGGCGCCGGCCTCGGCGTCCGCGTCTTCGCCGCCGCCGACGCCGAAGCGGCCCTCACCATCGCCAACCAGACGCCCATCGACCTCGCCGTCCTCGACTGGAACCTCGGCTCCGGCTCCGACGGCCTCCGCCTCCTCGAAGACCTCGTCGTCTTCCAGCCCGAAATCGTGGCGATCATGGTCACCGGCTTCGCCCACCAGGCGACGCCCCTCGACGCGCTGCGGATGGGCGTGCGCGACTACCTCGACAAGAGCACCGACCTCACCCGCGAGGCGTTCGTGGCGGCCGTCGGCCGGCAGCTCGACCGCATCCGCCCGGCGAAGCGGCAGCGCGAGGTGAACCGCACCCTCGCCGCGTTCCGCGAGGCGGTCGAGAAGGTGCTGCCGATCGTCCGCTCGGCCGCCGCCCTCAACGACCCGGTGCCGCTGCCGATGGCGGTGAAGTCGCTGCTCAAGTTCGCCGGCCGGGCGGTCGGCGCCGCCGACGGCGCGCTCGTCATCCGCCACCACACCCCGGACGGCACCGACGTGACGGTCGCCTACGGGCCGGACGGGCAGTTCCTCTCGACGGGCGACGTGCCGTTCAGCCGGTCGCTGGCGGCGTCGGTCGTGAGCCGCGCCGACCCCGCGGTGCTGAACGACTTTTCCGGCGGCTCGGCCGGCGTGCTCGACCTGTACCCGTTCGAGCACGGCCGCGGCGCGGTGCTGGCGGCGCCGCTGGCCGTCGGCGGCAACACGCTCGTGGCGCTGGAGCTGTTCGACAAGCCGGGCGGCTTCACCGACGACGACCGCCGCCTCGTCGCCGCGGCGGCGGAGGTGGGGGCGGACCTGTTGCGGCAGGCGGTGGCGGAGCGGCAGACGCACCGGCTGCTGTTCGACGCGGTGGAGGCGGCGCTGAAGGCGAGTTCGGGCGTCGAGGAGGCGCTGACCTCGTCGATGGGGCTGCCGGGGCCGCCGCCGGACGCGGTGATGGCGCGGCTGCGCGAGGGGCTGGACGCGGACGCGAACGCGGTGGTGGACGCGGACACGGCGCTGGGGCTGGTGGAGGCGGTGCGGGCGCTGGCGGTGCGCCACGGCCCCGCGGCGGTGGCGCACTGCACGCGCCAGGTCGAGGAGCTGCGCCGGCTGCTCGACGGGATTACGGGACTGGGATGAGCGCGGGTGCCCAGGCGAGCCGACCGCCGTCAGGCGGCGGGTGGGTCAGGCGCCGCCGCCTGACGGCGGTCGGCTCGCCGCGTTCGTCACGCCGGCTGCTTCTCCGGGTACAGGTACACGAAGCTCTTCCCCAGCTTCCCCCCGTAATTCCCCGCCGAGATCGTCAGCAGCCCCGGCGTGTCCTTCGCCGCGGCGATGGCGGCCTGCGTCGCGGCGGCGATCGTCGGCAGGTCGCGGCCGTTGATGATGATCTCCTGCACGCTCACCACGCCGTCCGGCAGCTGCTCGCGCGCCGAGCGCGTCCCGCAGCGTCGGGCAGTACTCGGCGTAGGTGCTGGCGACGGCGAACTTGTACTTGCTCCCCGCCTTCGACCCGCTGCTCGCCACGCCGCCGGGGAACGGCAGGATCACGCCCGGCGACTGCGCCGCCGCCGCGGCGGCGCGCGTCGCCGCTTCCAGCGCCCCGTCGGCGGTGGCGCCGAAGAACCACAGGTTGCCGCCCATCAGGCCGTCGGCCCAGCCGCAGCGGCGCTCGATCACGAACTCGCCGCTGAGGATCGGCACCACCCAGCACCGCCGCCCGTGTCGCTCCGCGGCGAACTGGTGCCCGTCGCCGAAGTACGACACCTTCCGCCCCAGCGGGAACCACCTCTCCTCGGCCGGCAGCACGTTGAACGCCGCCGTCGTCGGGCACGTCAGGACGTTCTGGCAGACGCGCACGAGCACCGAGCGCTCCAGCCGCTGCTCGCGGTCCTTCCAGAAGCGCGGCACGTGGAACTGCACGACCGCGCCCGGCCGGCCGTCGGGGGTTTCGCTCGCGTCGAGGTAGCGGTCGAGGCCGGCTTCGCAGTCGCAGAGGATGGCGGAACTGGCGTTGCCGGTGGCGGCGTTGATGGCGTGGTCGAGCCAGGTGCGGTCGCGGGCCGTCACCAGCACGGATGCGTAGATGCTGCGGAACGCTTCGGCATACGTGTCGTCGATCGTGGCCGGCATGTAGGGGCTCCGATGGGACGGCGCTGATTGTCCGCATCCGGTGCGCCGGGTCAACGGCGAATGGCCCGGGTGTGGGGCCGGTTTCCAACCGGCCTTGCTCAGGCAGGCCGGTTGGAAACCGGCCCACCCGAGCCGCCCTCATTGTGTCTACGCGACCGCCACCCCCTTCCCCGAACACAGTGAGTCGGCCGGACGAATCAGCGTTGGAGCGTCGGCAGTGGCTGCGCGCGAATCGCGCAGTCCTGCTGCTAGTTTGCTAACGAATCGGGCAGTGTATCGACGACCGGTGGGCTCACGAGACATCGCGCGAATTATTCTCGACTTCCGAAGTCGTTAATTGATAACGCTTTAAGCTGCAAGACGCGCCGCGATGTTGGTCGTGGTTCCACAGTGGCACGGAGCCTGCTTTAACCTCAGGCGGCGAGAGCCTGACACCGCACGGTTGGTCGACTGAGGGGAGAGGCAGTCGGCCAACCGTGCGGATCGTCGTTTCTGTCTCGTCACAATCCCTGACCGACATACGGGTTCGTCCGCTTCTCGTGCCCCACGGTGGTGACCGGGCCGTGACCCGGGTACACCACCGTCCCGTCCGGCAGCGGCCACAGCACCCGCTCGATGTGCCCCTTCAACTGCTCGAAACTCCCGCCGGGGAAATCCGTTCGGCCGACGCTGCCGCGGAACAACACGTCGCCGCCCAACACCGTCGGCGGGGTCGTCTCGCGGATCACGTAGACAACGTGCCCCGGCGAGTGGCCCGGCACGTCGAACACCTCCAACTCGATGCCCGCGACGGTGATGCGCTCGCCTTCCGTCACGAGCCGGTCGGCCGGGGGGCTCGTCACCGGCATCCCGAACGGGCCGCTCAGGTTCAAGTGCGCGTCGGTGAGCATGTCGGCGTCGCCGGGGCCGACGAGGATGGCCGCCGCGGGGAAGGCGCGCTTGAGCGCCGCGTTGCCGGCGATGTGATCGACGTGGCCGTGGGTGCAGACGATCGCCGCGAGCGTCAGGTTGCGCTCGCTCAGCGCGTCGAGGATGAGGTCGGGCTCGAACCCGGGGTCGATGACGAACGCTTCGGTGCCGCCGTCGCGCCACACGACGTAGGAGTTCTCGGCGAACGGCTGCGACTCGACGGTAAGAATCTGAATCGGCACGGGAGCCTCGGCGCGGCGGGGTCTACCCCAGGGTAGCGGCCCGGGGCGCCGGCGTCAGGGGCGCGGGGTCGGCCCCGCCGGCCGGGCCACGACGACCGACAGGTTGCCGTCGGTGCGCCAGGGGTCGCCGCCGCCGTTGCGCCCCTCGCGGGTTTGCTGGAACCCGGGCACGGTGTACGCCTCGGCCACCAGCCCCGTGCGGTCGAGGGTGCCGACGAGGTGGTCGCGTTCCGTGTCGAGGTCCGGGGCGATGTGGTGGGTGACCTGCCCGGTGGTGTGGCTCAGGCCGACGTGCTCGTCGTAGGTGGCCGACCCGAACCACACCGGCCGGCCGTCCGGGCCGGGCCGGTCGCCCTTCCAGAAGCGGACGTGGTGCCGCTTCCGGGGGCTGTCGCCCACCGGCTGCTCGAAGGCCAGGTCCTGCTTGCGGTCGAACAGGAACAGGTTGCTGACCGGCGCGTCGGCGTAGGGCCGCTTCAGGACGGACGCCTCGGCGATCTCCAGGCAGCTCTCGAAGGTCAGCGGGTCGGCCGGGTGCCACCCCGCGGCGAGGAGGAGCTTTTTCACCTCCGCCTCGGTGCCGACCAGGGCGACGTTGAGCGGGTCGCCCGGGATGCCGTTGCCGGTGTGGGTGACGCGGGGCGCGGCCTCCCAGGCCGGGTGGCGGCGGGCGTCGCCCCGCCACAGCGCCGGCAGAATCAGGTAGGCCACGGCGAGGTAGACCAGCACCACGGCGAGGGCGCCGATGCCGACGCGCTTGAGGGTGCGGGAGCGGCCGCTCGGCGGGGGCGCGGACATGGGGCGGGCCTTTCGCAACACGAATCCAGACGCCTCTAAAGATCTTCCTTCCACCCGGCGAGCCGGGGGCGTCAGCCCCCGGATTCTCGGCTCGGGGCTTGAGCCCGGAGGGCGACGGCGTGTAGCCCCGGGTGCAACCCGGGGCGGCAGTAGGCGGAGTTCGAACCGCATCACCCCTCGTGACCCCGCCGACGCCGCCCCGGGTTGCACCCGGGGCTACACGCCGTCGCCCTCCGGGCTCAAGAATCCGGGGGCTGACGCCCCCGGCTCGCCGGGCGAACGACCCACGTCGGAACCCGCATGACGCCGAACATGCAGCGACGGGAACCGGTCACTTCCCGAGCTGCGACACGGCGTCGCGGAGCGGCTGGCTGGAGATGCGGATCGCCCCGCCGAACCCGTGGTCCAGTTCCAGGATCAGGAACACCGCGCTCGACACCACGAACGCGCCCAGGAACAGCACGGCGACGGACGTGCCGTGGCGCGGGGCGAACAGGCTGTACGACGCGAACGTGACCGACAGCCAGGCCACCACCAGTACGAGGAAGACGGGCGGGATCGAGTTGCCGCCCTGCGACCGCAGCTGCCCGCGGAGCTGCGCCGTGTCGTAGAGGACGGTCGCCGCCTGGGTCTGCGTCGTCCGCTGGGCGTCGGTCTTCGGCTGGAGGGCCAGGACGCGGTCGTACACCTCGTCGTACCGCCCGTCGTCCCCGACCGGGGCCGCCGGCGTGCCCGGCGGCGCCGCCTCCTCCGGCCACGTCCGGCGAACCAGGTCGGCGGCCGAGTCGCGGAGCGCGGCGCGGGCGCCCTGCGCGTCGGGGCCGTAGTGCGTCAGCAGCCGGTCGAGCACGACGACGTTCGCCGCCAGCTTGGCCACCCCGTCCCGCTGGGCGTCGAAGGAACTCTTGGCCGACGCGACGAGCAGCCCGAGGACGATCCCGGTCATGGTGCCCACGACGCCCATGATCAGGTTGACGATCTCCTTGGTGTCCGTGCCCAGGTGCGTGACCGGGAGCCGGGGGCGCAGGCGGACCCCGGCGACGGCGCTGCCGAAGATGCAGGCGAGTACGGCGGCGCTGATCGCGAGCGCGCTCACGGGCGTTGCTCCGGAATCTCGTGAGGCCGCGCGGGCCGTGCGCTGAACAGGATACGACCGGGCTCCGGATCGTCGCCGGACCGGGGTGAATTCCCGCGGCCGCGGATGTGCCTGCGGGTTGGGGCCAGAAGACTGTTCGGCCGGGGCGCAAGTCCCGTCGGCGTCAGAACCCTGACGGGGCTTGCGCCCCGGCCTAACGGCTCGACCGAATTCCCCAGGCACACCCGGCCGCGCGCCTTTGACTTCCCCCCGCCCCGCGGGTAGGCTATTTCCTGGCCTTCCACCCGCCGTCCGCGCCCGCGGAGCCTGTCACAATGCCCGCCCGCCCCTGCCCCGGCCCGAGCCGCCGGGACGTGCTCCGGTTCGGGTCCGTCGCCGTCGCGTCCGCCGCCGCGGCCCCGGTTACGCCGTTCCGCGCCGAAGGCTCCGACGGCACCACCAACGACCCGGCCGTGATCTTCGTGTGGCTCCCCGGCGGGCCGCCGCACCAGGACACGTTCGACATGAAGCCGGACGCGCCCGAGGAGTACCGCGGCGCCTACCGGCCCATCCGCACGAACGTGCCCGGCATCGACATCTGCGAGCACATGCCGCGGCTCGCCACCCTGGCCGACAAGTACGCCCTCATCCGCTCGGTGGCGCACCGCTTCGCCGACCACGGCGGCGGCCACAAGCGCTTCCTCACCGGCCGCGACCCCGCCCAGCCGGTCGGGTTCGTGAACGACACGCCGATGGTCGGGTCGATGGCGGCGGAGGTGCTGAAGCACAAGCACGCCCGCGTGCCCAACTACATCAACGGCGTGGACGGCGGCCGGCAGAACATCGACACGTTCAGCTTCGGGTCGGCGTACCTCGGGCCGCAGAGCCACCCGTTCACGTTCCACGGCGACCCGTCCGACCCGGCGTTCAACATCCAGGGGCTGAGCGTGCGCCCCGAGCAGGCGGCGCGGCTGAGCGAGCGCGTCGGCGTCCTCGGCGCGCTGGACCGGCCGCTGCGCGGCCCCGACGTCACCGGCACGGGCACGGCCATCGAGAGCAACCGCGGCCGGGCGCTGGAGCTCATCACGACGGACGCGGCGCGGAACGCCTTCGACCTGCGCCGCGAGGACGCCCGCACCCGCGACCGCTACGGCATGCACCGCTACGGCCAGCGGGCGCTGCTGGCCCGCCGGCTGGTCGAACACGGGGCGAGCTGGGTGACGATGGTGATGGAGAACGCCACGCCGTTCGGCGGGCAGATGGTGAAGAACCACACCTACAACTGGGACTCGCACGCGGTCAACTGCCACATCTTCGACGACACGCAGTACAAGCTCGGGTTCTTCGACCAGGCGATTGCGGCGCTGATCGACGACCTGTACGCCCGCGGGCTGAACCGGCGGGTGCTGCTGGTGGTGACGGGCGAGTTCGGGCGGACGCCGAAGGTGGAGTACTCGGTGGGGTCGCAGACGGGCGTGCGGCAGCCGGGCCGCGACCACTGGCCGAACGCGATGAGCATCCTGGTGAGCGGCGCGTGCAAGACGGGCCAGGTGGTGGGGAGCACGACGGCGCGGGCGGAGGTGCCGAAGGACCGCCCGCTGACGCCGAACGACCTGTGGGCGACGGTGTTCAAGCACCTGGACATCGACCACAACCGGACGAGCTTCCTCGACGGCACCGGCCGGCCGATGCCGATGCTGCCGTTCGGCGACCCGATCGCCGAGCTGGTTTGATGTGGGGCCGGTTTCCAAGGTTTCCAACCGGCCGTGTCAGCTCAGGCCGGTTGGAAACCGGCCCCACAACCGACGTCACTTCAGGTTCACGCACACCAGCTTCGCCGCGTCCCGCGCGAACAGCCGGCCGTCGCTCAGCGCCGGCGCCGCGCGCGTCGGCGCGCCCAGAATCGCCGCCCGGCCGCGCTCCGCGTACCCGGCCGGGTCGGCGTCGAACCGCACCAGCTCGCCGCCCGCGGTCAGCGCCAGCAGGCCGCCGTCCGCGGCGATCAGGCTCGCCGGCCCGAACCGCGCCTTCCCCCACTTCACGACGCCCGTCTTCCACTCGACGCAGCGCAGCTCCGGCGCCGCGCCGTCGGCCCGGCCGTGGGCGCCGTACAGGTAGTCGCCCACGCGCACCGGCGTGTTGTACTGGCACGACAGCGACCGGTCGTTCGCCCACACCTCCTCCACCTGCCCGCCCTTCGGCCGCAGCAGCGCCGCGCCGAGGCCGTAGGACACCGTGAGGAACACGTCGCCGTCCTTCACCAGCGGCGTCGCGGCGTTCACGCTCTCGCGGATCCGCGGCTTGAACGGGTGCGTGAACCGCACCGCCCCCGTCGCCGGGTCGAGGCCGACCAGCCCGTCGCGCGTCAGCACCACGGCCGTGGCCTTGCCGTCGAGCGCGGCGAGCACCGGCGACGAGTACCCGGGCGCGTCGTCGGTCGCCTTCCACGCCTCCTTGCCGCTCGCGGCGTCGAACGCGACCACGCCGGCCCCCTTCGCGCCGACGTTCACGATCACCTTGCCGTCGGCGACGAGCGGCGACCCGGCCACGCCGAAGAAGCCCTTGTCGGCGCCGTAGTCGGCGAGGAGCGTGCGGTGCCAGCGGGCCTTGCCGGTGGCGAGCTCGACGGCGTGCAGGTCGCCGTTGGCGCCGAGGGTGAACACGGTATCCCCGCTCACCGTGGGCGTGGCGCGCGGCCCCTCGTCCATCCCGAAGTCGTCGCGGTACTTGGTGCGGTAGCCGAACGCCCAGCGTCCCTTGCCCGTGGCGGGGTCGAGCGCCTCGACCTTCTCCTCGTTCCCGACGCGGTGGAACAGCACGAGCGAGCCGCCGGCGACGACCGGCCCGGCCCAGCCCTGGCCGACGTCTTTGGTCCACAGCACGGGCGGCCCGGCGGCGGGCCACTGCCTGGCGAGGCCGGTTTCGGCCGAGTGGTTGTCGCGGCCGGGGCCGTGGAACTGCGGCCAGTCGGCGGCGACGAGCGCGGACGGGCAAAAATCGGCGCTCCGGCACGGAGTGGGGCCGGTTTCCAGCCGGCCGGGCTGAACATGGCCGGTTGGAAACCGGCCCCACGTCGGCGTCAGGCGCTGAATCACCTCGTCCGCCGCGCGGCGCCGTGGTGCAGCGCCTCCTCGAAGATCGGGACGCCGCCCAGGTCGGCGCCCGCGAAGTGGACGCGCCCCGCCGGCTCCGCCGCGCGGCGCCGGTCCGGCCCCCACACGAACCCCGGCACCGGCCGCACCATCGCGTGCCCCCAGCGCATCACGTCGAGCCGCGTCACGAGGCGGCGCAGGTCCGGGTGCGCCATGCCCAAGTCCGCCAGCACGTCCTCGGCCCAGCCGTCGCGGCCGGTGCCCATCAGCCGCGTCCGCGCCTCGCGCGGGTCGGCGTCGGTGAACGGCCGGTAGTACGTCCACACCGTCGGGCCGTGGTCGGCGCCGCGCTGGTGGGTGTTCACGACGTACCCGAGCGACGGGCTCTCGACCAGCACGTTATCCCACGCGAGCGGCACGCCCAGCCCCGCCGGCCGGTCGCGCAGGTGCAGGTTGGCGACGAGCCACGCCCCGTAGGTGAACGCCGCCCGCCACGGCTGCTCGCGCAGCCCGCGCACCAGTTGCCGCGTGACGAACTGCGGCGTCGCCACGATCACCCGCCGCGCCCGCAGCCCGC
This sequence comes from Urbifossiella sp., assembly GCA_044220735.1. Taxonomy (GTDB): domain Bacteria; phylum Planctomycetota; class Planctomycetia; order Gemmatales; family Gemmataceae; genus Urbifossiella. The sequence goes on from JBGAQM010000080.1 coordinate 17,778, forward strand.
GCACCCGGCCGTCGGCGGACACCGCCACCACCTCCACGCCGTCGCCGGCCGGGCGCACGTCGGCCGCGGCCCAGCCGGGTTGCACCTGTTCGGCCGCGCTCTCGGCGAGGTGGCGGATGAGGCGGGCGTTTCCCTCGGGCCACGTCATCAGCGGCTGCGCCTCGGCCCCCGGCCCCTTCACCCGCGACGCGAAGTAGAACAGGCCGGCCCACGCGCTCGCCTGCTCGGCGGTCAGGCCGTAATCGTCGCGGCAGGCGTAGTCGGCGAGCCAGCGCAGCCGCGACGACGTGAAGCGGTTCGCGGTCAGCCACTCGGCGAAGGTTTGTCGATCGAGCGCAACGACCGCCGCGTCGTCGGACCCGGTGGCGACCGGGATGGCGAACGCCCGCCGCCCCGCGGCGTCGCGCCACCCGGCCCAGCGGCCCACTTCGGCGTTGAAGCGGCGCAACTGTTCCGCGTCGTCGGGCGACTCGCCGGCGTGGAGGAACAGGCCGTCGTACCAGCGGCCGCGGAAGAACAGCCGCTCCTGCGGGTCACGGCACAATACGCCCTCGGCGATGACCGGCGAGCCGTCGGGGTGCGTGCCTTCGACGACGCCCATCTCGCGCAGGAGTTCGACGAGCAGCGGGTTGCCGGCGAGCGGCGCCGGGACGTAGTGGGCACCCCACGGGTACGGCCCGGCCGCCGACGTGCCGCCGCGGGCGGTGCCGCCGAGTTCGGGTTCGAGTTCCAGCAGCGCGAAGTCGGTGACGCCCTTGCGGCGCAGCCGCCACGCCGCCGCGAGCCCCGCCGCGCCGCCGCCGACGATGACGAACCGGTGCGAGGTCCAGGCGTCGGGTTCGGGGCGCCAGCCGTCGCGGAGGCGGTGGCCGAGCGCGTCCGACGGGCCGACGAGGTCGCCGGGCGGGAGCGGCGCGGGGTCGGCGTGACACCCGGCTGTCACGGCGAGCGGCGCGGCGGCGAGGAGGTCGCGGCGGGACAGCTTCACCGGGGTAGCTTACGGGAGGCTGGGGTTTGAAGCCCGGAGGGCGACGGCGTGTAGCCCCGGGTGGAACCCGGGGCGGGCGATGGCGGTGGTCAGAGGCGCTGAACGAGTCGAACTCCGCGGCAGGCCGCCCCGGGTTCCACCCGGGGCTACACGCCGTCGCCCTCCGGGCTCAAAACCAACGGCCTTCCCCTTGCGGCGCGACGGTCGCGGCCCGAAGATCACAACCATTCATCCTGGCTCGTTTCTGTCCGTTCCCCGGAGGTCATCCCGTGGCCACGCTCAAGCACTACCTCATCCTCGGCACGGTCCTCGTCGTGATCGCCGCCGGCGTGTACCTGGCGGTGTTCCGCCGGGCCGACGTGGCGCGGGCGGCGAAGGGGTACAAGCCGGCCGAGACGCCGCAGGTCGCCGCCGACATGTTCAAGAAGGCGATCCAGGCCCGCGAGTACGAGTACGCCGCCGACTACTGCACCGCCCCCTACGCCGAACAACTCCGCCGCGCCGGCCCCGCCGCCACCGAGTACGCCACCGCGCTCGACAACCTGCTGTTCCAGCTGAACGAGCGCGGCCTCGTCCGCGACGAGATGAAGGTGGTGCTGTACAACCTCGACCCGTTCCCGAAGGACGTGACCATCGTGGTCGGCAAGGAGAGCGGCGACAACTGTTCGGCGGAACTGACGTTCGCCCCGCCGGCGCTCAAGACCGGCGTCCCGGCCGGCACCGCCGGCTGGCAGCTCAAGGAAGACATGTTCCAGGTGTACCTGCAGTCGATGACGTTCAAGAACGTCACGACCGCGGTGGTGCCGATGAAGAAGGACGGGGCGGTGTGGAAGTTCGACCCGGCCGTGACGCCGAAGCTGCAGACGCGGGTGGGCTACCTGAACGAGAAGTACAAGAACTACGTGAACCCGTTCGAGATCGTGACGCAGGAGGTGAAGAACGACCCGGCGACGCGCGAGAACGTGACCTCACGCCTGCGGACGCTCCTCGAAGGGGCCGCGAAGGAGTGACGGCGTGGGGCCGGTTTCCAGCCGGCCGGAGCTGACACGGCCGGTTGAAAACCGGCCCCA
>JBGAQM010000569.1:0-2204 GCA_044220735.1 Urbifossiella sp.
CGCGCGTGTTCGCGGTCGTGGTGCGAGTCCTGCTGCTGATGGGGTGCGTGCCCCTGCTCCACCCGCCGGGCGTGTGCGCCTGCCGGGCGTGGGCGGCCGTGCTCCCCGCGCCGGACGCCGACCACCACGACCACGACGACGGCGAGTGCCCCTACTGCCCCGGTGCCGCCGCCGACACCACGCTCCCCCGCCCCGCCGACTCGGCGCCCGACCCCTTCACGATTTCCGCCCCCGTCGTCGCCGCGGTCGAACCCGTCGCGCCGGTCGTGGTCGCGCTTCAGCCGCGGCCGACGGCCGCGTGGCCGTCCGCGCCGCCCCTCTACGTGTCGCACTGCGCGCTCGTGTGCTAGCCCCTCGCGGCCCCCTCCGGTTTTCCCCCCGGGCCGCGTAGGAGCACGTACCCGTGTCCGCACTCACGTTCCGCGGCGCCGCCCGCGGGCTCGCCGTCGCCGCCGTCCTCGGCGGCGCCGCGGCCGCCGCCGTCGCCACCCGCGACCGCTGGCAGCCGTTCCTGTTCCCGGCCGCGCCGGCGCCGGACGAGCACGCCCACACGCCCGCGCCGGCGACCGGGCGCGTCGTGCTCTCGGAGCAGGCGCAGAAGAACCTCAAGCTCACGTCCGCGCCGCTGGTGCCGACGACGTTCTGGAAGACCACCACCCTCCCCGGCATGGTCGTGGACCGGCCCGGCGTCACCGACCGGGGCGTCGTCGCGCCCGCGACGGGCGTGGTGGCGAAGGTGCACAAGGCGGCCGGCGAGGCGGTGAAGCCGGGCGACGCGCTGTTCACCCTGCGGCTGCTCAGCGAGTCGATCCACCTGACGCAGACGGAGCTGTTCAAGGCGTCGCAGGACGTCGAGCTGGCGAAGGGGCAGCGGGCCATGCTCGCGGCGTCCGGGGTGGCGCCGCCGGCGAGGCTGGTCGAGATCGACAACCAGCTCGCCCGCCTGGCCGCGTCGGCGAGGGCGTACCGCGCCGACCTCCTCAACCGCGGCCTGACCGCCGAGCAGATCGACGCCGCCGCGGCCGGCACGTTCGCCACCGAGATGCGGGTGACCGCCCCGGCCCGCGCCCACGACGCGCCCGGCGCCGAGCTGGAGGTGCAGGAGGTGCGCGCCGACCTCGGCCGGCTCGTGCAGGGCGGCGAGACGCTGTGCCTCCTCTCCGACCACCGGCTGCTCGCCGTGGAAGGCCGGGCGTTCCCCGACGAGGCGCCGCTGATCGACCGGGCGGCGCGCGACGGGTGGCCCGTCGAGGTGGACTTCGGCGACGAGGGGTGGCCGGCGCCGCCGGCGTTCCGCGTCGAGTACGTGGCGAACACGATCGACCCCGAGAGCCGCACGTTCCGCTTCCGGTTCCCGCTGGACAACCAGTCGCGCGGGGGCTCCGGCAAGGACGAGTGGCGGTTCCGCCCGGGGCAGCGGGTGCGGGTGCTGGTGCGGGTCGAGAAGTTGGACGACGTGTTCGTGCTGCCGGCCGACGCGGTGACCCGCGAGGGCGCCGAGGCCTACGTGTTCCGCCGCAGCGGCGACTCGTTCGACCGCAAGCCGGTCCACGTCGTGTACCAGGACCGCCGGTTCGCGGTGGTGGCGAACGACGGGAGCGTGCCGGCGGGGGTCCACGTCGCGCAGGGCGGGGCGGCGCAGCTGAACCGGATGGCGAAGGCCGGCACCGGCGCGACGCCGGCCGGGTTCCACGTCCACGCGGACGGCAGCGTCCACGCGAACCACTGACGCGGGTCCGCCGCGGGCGGCCGGGAGACTCGATGTTCGACTCGGTGATCCGATTCTCGTTGCGCCACCGCGGGCTCGTCCTGCTCGCGGCGGCCGCCGTCATGGCCGCGGGGAGCGTCCTCGCGGCGGGGCTGCGCATCGACATCTTCCCCGACCTCGACCGGCCGCGCGTCGTGCTCCTCACCGAGTGCCCCGGGCTGTCGCCGGAGGAGGTCGAGGCGCTCGTCGGGCAGCCGCTCGAGACCGCCATCCTCGGCGCCCCCGGGGTCGAGGCGGTGCGCAGCCAGGCGAGCCAGGGGCTGCTCGTGACGTACGTCGAGTTCGGGTGGGAGACGGAGACCCGGGTGGCCCGGCAGACGGTGCAGGAGCGGCTGACCGCGCTGGCCGGCGCCCTCCCGCCCGGCGTCCGTCCGCTGATGACCCCGCCGGCGTCGATCATGGGGCAGATCATCCACGTCGGCCTGTCGCGCCAGCT
>JBGAQM010000081.1:0-19593 GCA_044220735.1 Urbifossiella sp.
GGTGGTCTCGTTGACGGCGGGTACGGCCGGCGCTACAACGAACTGGTGTGCCCGCCCGCCGCGGGCGACTCGCGCCGTCGGCCACTCGGGAACCGGCCGTGGAATCGTCCATCTTCCTGGCGTTCAACCTCCCCAACGCCGCATCGTGGTTTTACTTCTCACTCCTGCTCACCGTCGCCCTGTTCTTCCACTTCGTCCGCCCGTTCTCGACGCGCAACCTCGACCTGCTCACCCTGTTCCTCCTCGTGCCGGGGTTTCTGCTGCTTCAAGAAGTCCAGGCGCTGCGGGCGGCGGCGGCGGTTGAAGAGACGCCCGCCCGCGCGGCGCTCACCGAGCTCGTCGCGCGCGGCTGGCTGGCGGCCGTCGCCGCTCCCGAGTTCGTGGAGATCAACGTCCGCGCGACGGAATCGCTGGTCCGGGCCGAGTCGCTCCGCGCGCGGGCCGACCGGGAACTGTTCGTGGCGTACGTCTGGCTGTTGGTCGGGTCGGTGTACTGGTTCGTGCGCGCGCTCGTGGACCTGGCACTGGTCCGCCGCCCGCCGGTGAGCCCGAACCTGACCAACGCCGGGATGACGTGGCTCGGCCTCATGCTGTTCGCGTGCATGGTGTCCGTCGCCGTCCAGCGGACCGGCGAGCCACTCGTCCGTGCGGACGTCGGCGCCCGCCCGATCCCGATGTCGCAGGTCCAGGACGGCGCGGTCGCGGTCGTGAGCCAGACCCAGTCCGGCCAGGCGACGCCGGCGGAAGTGCGGTTCTGGGTCGATCGCGGGCTGGCCCTCGCGTGCCACGCCGCCGTCGTGATCGGCCTGGTCATGATCGGCCTGCGGCACTTCCAGGACACGGCGTGCGGAGTCGGCCTGGGCACGCTCTACCTCCTCGTGCCCTACACGGCGTTCCACGTCGCCCAGTTCCACCTCGTCTGGCCGGCCGCATTCGTCACGTGGGCGTTGTTCGCGTACCGCCGACCCGCGGTGAGTGGCTGGCTGCTCGGGCTCGCGGCGGGGAGTGCGTTCGTCCCCCTGTTCCTGTTCCCGCTATGGGCCGGGTTCTACGCCGGTCGGGGGCTGGGACGGTTCACCGGCTGGTTCCTCGCCGCCCTCGGCCTCAGTCTCGGGATTACCATTGCCGTGCTCCTGTGGCCCGGGACCGGCCTGAGTTGGGATGAGATGTCGAACTGGTTGCCGTGGCGACGCCCGACCAGCGAGAGCCTCTGGACCGGCGTCCACGGGGCGTACCGCCTGCCGATCTTCGTGGTGTACGTCGGCTTCGTGATCGCGGTCGCGTTCTGGCCGTCGCCGAAGACGTTGTCGCACCTTGTGGCGCTGTCCGCGGCCGTGCTGTTAGGGGTACAGTTCTGGCACGCCGACCGCGGCGGCGTTTACGTGCTTTGGTACTTGCCGCTGATCCTACTCATGGTGTTCCGCCCGAACCTGGCAGGGCTAGCGCCGCCGGTCGTCGAGCCTGGCCGAGGCCTGTTCGCATGGGCCGGCGCCGCGTGGCGGCGCGTCCGCTCCGGCCGTCCGGCGGGGGAAACGAAGGAACTGGCGTTCTGATCAGGAGTTACGGCGGGTTCGATGATCCAACATTGATTCCTCTGGCCGACTCAATGCTTCTGGCCAGGGGTCCCCCTCTCAGCCAGAACCAATAAGTCGTGTCGGTGCGACGACGTGGCAATCGACGACCCTCACCGCGGCGCCTTGCCATCGAACCTGACGACGCGACCCGCGAGCACGGCGGGGTCGAACCGACCATCTGTGATGATCGGTCGGCCGTTCACGAACACCCACTTCACACCCGTCGCGTACTGGTGCGGGCGTTCGAAGGTGGCTGCGTCGCGGTAGGTGGTAGGGTCGAACACGACCACGTCGGCAGCGTAACCCGCCTTCAGATAGCCACGGTCCTTGAGTTTCAGGATGTCGGCCGGGAGGCCCGACGCGCTCCGGACGGCCGCCTCGACCGGTACCAATTTTTCCTCGATGGCGTACCGGCCGATCTTTCGCGGGAACGTGCCGTAACTCCGCGGGTGTGGCACCGTAGGCCCGGGCCGGTGCGTGCTGCCGTCGCTGGCCGTCGCGACCCACGGCTGCCGCATGTACACGCGCACGTCCTCCTCGCTCATACCGAAGTTGACGACCTGAGCCCCGCCGTTCCGCTCGATCTCCAGCACGATGTCGATGGGCTCCTTCCCCTCGGCGTCGGCGATGACGTCGATCTTTTTCCCCTGCCAGGTCGGCTTCGGGGCGTAACGTGCGATCTGGATGCGTGACCCGCCGGCCCGCCCTTCCAGCGCGGCAGCGATGTCCTTCTTCATCTGCGGCCCGATGGTCGGGTCGTCGAGTCGCTTCACCACATCCTTGTTCGTCCCCTCGCGGTAGCGGGTGGGGACGAGCGTGGCCCGCAGCGACGTGCTGCTGGCTATGTAGGGGTACTGGTCCGCGGTGACGGCGAGCCCCTTGCGGCGGGCGCCCTCGATGAGCGCGACGGCGGCTGCCGATTTGCCCCACACCGCCTGCCCGCTGGCCTTGATGTGCGAGATGTGGACGCGACACCCGCCCTCGCGGCCGATCCGCATGGCCTCCTCGATGGCCTCCAGAAGGCCACCACCTTCGTTGCGGATGTGGCTCGCGTACAACCCGCCGTGTCGGCCGACGACGCGGGCCAACGCGATGATCTCCTCCGTGCGGGCGTACGTCCCGGGGTTGTAGATCAGCCCAGTCGCCAGCCCGACCGCGCCGTCGGTGAGTGCCTTCTCGACCAGTTCTTCCATCCGCTTGAGTTCGTCGGCCGTGGGGGCGCGGTTCTCGTTCCCCATGACTTGATCGCGGATGCTGTTGTGCGGCGCCTGGTGAACGACGTTCGTGCCGACCCCTCCGGCCTCCAGCGCGGCAAAGAATCTGGCGACGTCAGCCGGGCCGGAGCCGCAATTGCCCGTGACGACCGTGGTGACGCCCTGGGTGACGTAGTTCTGGTTCGGTCGCCCCGCGGGGTCCGTGAGGGCGGGGCTGCCGGTGTCGCAGTGCGTGTGGAGGTCGATGAACCCCGGGCAGACGTACAGCCCGGCGGCATCAATGACCGTAACCCCGTCGATCTTGCCGAGCGTGCCGACGGCGGCGACGCGATCGCCCTTGAGATGGACGTCCGCTTTCACGCCTGGGCCGCCTGTGCCGTCGAAAACGGTCGCGCCCCGCAGCACGACGTTCGTTTCGGGTGCCATCTGTTCCGTACCCGGCACCGGTACGGGAATGGCGTCCAACAACGCCAACGCAACGAGGACTGTACCGCGTGACATGACTGCGGCTCGGGTGAGGAGTGGCGATTGGAAACGGGCGAAACTACGGCCGGTCGTCGGACGTCACCTGGACCCCACACGAGCGCGGCAACTGCGGCATCTCCGATCCGCTAGTCCCGCAGACGGCGACGGGTGACGAGAGTGGCGTGGACGCGACCCCATCGACGGCCGTGTGCATGACGACTGCGTGTGCGCCGCACGGCACCCGGTCGGCGGGCACGGTGACAGTCAGTGCGTCGCTCAAGGTCGGAACGCTGGACGTTTCAGACTTCGACATGACAGCCTCCTCGGCGGATCATACAAGCCGCGGAACGGGCCGGGAAACGCGAAACGCCCGCGGGTTTCCCCGCGGGCGTTCGGCGTCTAGCGGACGCGGGTCAGCCCTCGACCACTTCCTCTTCCTTCGGGGTCCCCTCGTCGTCGGTCTTCTCGACCACGTCCTGCGGGGCGAGTTCGTGGTGCCCCTCGCCGAAGATCAGCAGCAGCGGGGCGGCCACGAAGATCGAACTGTACGTCCCCACGAGTACACCCACCACCATCACGAACGAGAACAGGTGGACGCCCTCGCCGCCGAACAGGTACAGCACGCCGACCACCAGGAACACCGTCAGGCTGGCCAGCACCGTCCGGCTCAGCGTCTGGTTCACGCTGTCATTGATGATCTGGGGCGTCAACTTCGGGTTCTTGCCACGCACCTCGCGGATGCGGTCGAACACCACGATCGTGTCGTTTACCGAGTACCCGACCAACGTCAGCAGGGCGGCCACCGCCGGGAGGTCGATCTTGAAGTCCTCCAGCCCGAGCAGGCGCCCGAGGGCCGTGTCGTGGACGTAGTGGCAAGCGGCGATGATGCCGAGGGTGAAGCACAGGTCGTGGACCAGGCACAGCACCGCGGCGGCACCGAAGGTCCAGTTGCCGAACCGGAACCACAGGTACATCAGGATTGCCGCCCAGCTGGCGAGGATGGCGTAGAACGCTTTCGCGCGCGTCTCGGTGGCGAGTTGGCTGTCGAACACCTCCAGCCGCTCCGGTTCCGGCCGCGTCTCCACGGCCGTCTCCACGTCCTTGAGCATCTGCGCCAGCGACCCGGCCTCGGCCTCGGCGGCCTTCGCGTCCACCGTCCCCATCGCCCCGACCGCCGCCGGGCCTCCAGCCAGGCCGACGGCACCGGGGCCACTTGCCGCGTCTACCACGGCTTTGGCCTTCAGCGTGGCGAAATTCGTGTTCTTGGACACGTCCAGCCGCATCGTCGTGTACCGCCCCTGATCGGCATCGCCGACACCCTTCAGGTCGAACGTGAACCCGGCCGGATCGACCCGGTTCACTGCGCGAAACCGCTGGTCTAGCAGGTCGCGGATCTGGCTCGGCGAGACCGGCTTGTCGAACCGCAATTCGACGACCGGGCCGGTCACGGCCGGGACGGTCATGTCCGGGCTGGCGACTAACGCCTGCCCTTTCTCGTTACGAAGCAGGCGGTCGAGGCTGGCGCGGACGAGGTCCGGCTGGCGCTCGGTCGTGCGGACCGTGAAGTAGCGACTCTTGCCGTCGGCGAACTTGTCGTCGCTGATGAACATCTGCTCGACGGATACGTCCGGCAGGTGCTTCGCGCGCCGGAGAACGTCGTCCTCCAACTCCTCCGCCTTCGTCCCCTCCGGCTTTTGAGTCAACGACACCGTCGTCTTCGCGCCGTCGGCGTAGAGGATGTCGAAGACGTAGACGCCGAGTGCGTTGATGTCGCGGCCCGCCTCCGGCTTGTTTTCCCAACGAACTTCTTTGACCGCGAGCTTGTTCTGAACGTTGGTCGGGTCGGTTAGCAGTTCGCGGAGCCCCTGCTGACCGTTGACCGTGCTGAGCGCCCGCTCCTCGCCGTCCTTCAGCTTGCCCGCGTACACGGTGCCGCCGCGGAAGTCCACGTTCAGCCCGTGGTCACCGCGGTACAGGAACAGCGCCAGTCCAGACACAGTCAGCACCGACGTGATGGCAAAGAAGATGAACCGGTACTTCATCGGGTCGAAGTTCGGCCGCTCGAACAACCGCATCATCCGCAGTTCGGTGACCCACCGCTTGTGGAGCCAGTAATCGAAGATCAGTCGGGTCATGTACAGCGACGTGAACAGGCTGATGATGAGGCCGACGGTCAGGCTGATCGCGAAGCCCTTGAGGTTTTCGTTCCCGAACACGTACAGAACGATGGCCGTAAAGATGCTGGCCAGGTGCGTGTCGATGATCGTCGGGAAGGCGCGCTCGTAGCCGTTGCGGATCGCGGTGGCGAGGTTCGCGCCTCGCCCCCGCTCCTCGCGGAGCCGCTCGTAGATGAGGACGTTCGCGTCCACCGCCATGCCGAGCATGAGGACCACGCCGGCGAGGCCGGCCAGCGTAAACGCGGCGTTCACCGAGACCATGAACCCGAGGGTCAGGAGCAGGTTCGCCAACAGCGCCACGCACGCGACCGTTCCGGCGAAGCGGTAGTAGATGACCATGAAAACCATCACCGCCAGGAAGGACATGCCGACGGCCAGCGTCCCCTTCTTGATCGTGTCGGCGCCGAGGGTCGGCCCGATGGTGTTCTCGCTGACCGGCTTCTCGCGGAGTTGCGCGTTCAGCGCCCCGTTCCTGAGAATCATCACGAGCCGGTCCACGCTCTTTCGGTCAAACCGGCCGCTGATCTGCCCTTGGGTGGTGATGACGGCGTTAAGGGTCGGGGCGCTGACGACCTTCTGGTCGAGCACGATGGCGAGACTACGGATGTTGTTGCCGCTCGGCTTGTTCCGCTCCGTCATCCGCCCGAACTTCTGCCCGCCGGCTCCGTTGAACCGGAAGTCCACCGACGGGTTGAACTTCTGATCCATCCCCGAGGTCGCGCTCAGCGACACGTCGCCCTCGACCTTCACCGTGTCGAAGTCGGACACGCGGGTGAGGAGGAAGTACTCGTACTTCTTCGGGTTGTATTCCTCGCCCTTCCCCTCCCCCTCCAACTTGGCCTTGTCCTTCGCCTCCTGCTCCAGCACCGCGGGGTTCTTCACCTCGCGGCTGTAGAGGAGCATCGAGTACGTCTTGCCCTCGTTGCCGCCGGTGTGGAGGTACGTCTTCCCCTCCGCGCGGGCCTTGGCCACGTCGGTCCACGTCTTCGAATTCCCCTCGGCGGCGTTCTGGAGGCCGAGCGACTCGCGCTCCTCCGGCCCGAGTTCGGCCCACAGGTAGCGCACCTTGAGAGCCTTGTCCGACTCGGCCTTCACGTCGAACTCGCCCTCGGGCGGCGGCGGCGGGGTGCCCTTCACGGCCCAGTCGGCCCGCGTCTCGGGGCTGGCCTGCTCGATGATGCCGCGTGCGGCGATGATGCCCGAGTCGTCGTCGAACTGGTTGGCGAGGATGCGGAATTCGAGCACGCCCATCTGCGAGACGAGCCGCTTGATCTCCTCGATGTCTTCGGCGGACAGGTCGTTCCGGCCGCGACTCGCGCCCCCGCCCGTCGGCAGGATGATTTCCACGCGGCTGTTGCCGAGCGGGCGGACGGTTACGTTCTTCAGGTCGGCCGGGTCGATTCGCCGCTTGATCTGGTGGGCCAGCTTGGTCATGTCCTCGCTGGTGAGGCCGCCGCCGTCGGCCACCTTCGCCGTCGCGCCGCCCTCGGCCTTCGCGGCCTGATTCAGCTCGCGCGTCCGCTCGACGTTTACCTCGTAGACGAGGATCGTACCGCCGGCGAGGTCGATGCCGAGCCGGTACTTGTCCAACTGGAACGCGTAAAGCGCCGCCAGGAGGCAAGGGAGTAGGCAAACCAGCAGCCCGCGCGTGAAGTTGCGTTGCATGGCGTCCGCTACCACGTGAGAGCGGCCGGGTGCGTCCGGCGGCCGCCGTTCGGAATACCCTGGTTGTCCCGATCTACTTCGCCGCCTCGGCCTCGTCCGTGCCGATGACTGATTGAATCGTGTTCCGCTTCACCCGAATACGGGCGTCTTCGGACCGGATTACCACCTCGTCGTCGCCGTCCTTCAGGGTGACGACCGTGCCGACGATCCCGGAAGCGGTCAGCACCTTGCTGCCGCGCTTCAGGGCGGCGAGCATCTTCTCCTGTTCCTTCCGCTGCCGCCGCCCCGCCGGGATGATGACGACCACCCAGAACAGGACCATCAGCCCGATGATGAGCATCGGGAGGGTCGGGTCGGGCGCGCCCTGGCCCCCGCCGGCCTGTGCGAACAGATGGCTACTCATCCGGTAAACCGCTCCGGTCTGCGAAATCCGAACCTTCAATCTATGGACCGACCCGCCCACCGGGCAAGCCGCACGGCCCGGAACGCCTCGAAGCGGCCCTCGCGGATCGCGTCGCGGGCCGACGCCATCAGCCGCAGGTAGTACGCAACGTTGTGCAGGCTCAGCAGGGTCGGGCCGAGCATCTCGTCGGCCGCGAACAGGTGATGCAGGTACGACCGACTGAACGTCGTGCAGCAGTCGCAGGGGCAACCGGACTCCACTGGCGCGGAATCTCGTCGGTGCTTCGCGTTTCGCAGTCGGATCGGGCCGTCGTCGGTGAACGCAAGAGCGTTTCGTCCGTTACGCGTCGGCATCACGCAGTCGAACATGTCGATGCCCGCGGCGACGCCGGCGAGCAGGTCTTCCGGCCGGCCTACACCCATCAAGTAGCGCGGCTTCGCGTCCGGAAGGAGTGAGGCACAGGCGGGTAGGGCCGCGTGCATGGCCTCGGGGCCTTCGCCCACACTGAAGCCGCCGAGGGCGTAGCCCGGGAAGTCCATCGCCACCAACTCGCGAGCGCACTCGTCGCGCAGCGCCAGGTTCGTCCCCCCCTGCACGATGGCGAACTGACTCTGATCCGCTCGCGTGTGGTGGGACTTGCAGCGCTCCGCCCACTGGATCGAGCGGCGGACGGCGGTGCGGATCACTTCGTCCGGTGCAGCGCCGGGCGGGCACTGGTCGAGGACCATGGCGATGTCGGAGCCGAGGTTCTGCTGAATTTCGACGGCCCGCTCGGGCGTGAGTTCGAGCGGCGAGCCGTCGATGTGGCTACGAAACGTCGCACCCCGGTCGGTGATCTTGACCTGTGTGGCGAGGCTGAAGACCTGGAACCCGCCGGAGTCGGTGAGGATCGGCCGGTCCCAGGCCATGAACCGGTGGAGGCCGCCGAGCTCTGCAACCAGCGCGTCGCCGGGGCGGAGGGCGAGGTGGTAGGTGTTGCCCAGGATGATCTGCGAACCGGCCCGGCGGACCATGTCGGGGGTGAGTCCCTTCACGGTGGCCTGGGTGCCGACCGGCATGAACACCGGCGTCTCGACCCGGCCGTGCGGCAGGGTGATGACGCCGGCGCGGGCGGCGCCGTCGCGGTATTGAACGGTGAAGGTGAGTGCCATGACGTGCGAAAGCCCGGGGGGCAATCGTCCCCGGGCTTTCAGTTGCCTCAATCCCCGCGGAGCTTGAGGTTGTACCCCCGCAGTTTCTCGCGGACCTCGGTCAGCGACGTCTGGCCGAAGTTCTTCGCCTCGAGCAGTTCGTCGGCGGTGCGCTGGCACAGGTCGCCGAGCGTCGTCAGGTTGAGCCGGTTCATGCACTTCCGGGCTCGCACCGAAAGGTTCAGGTCACTCACCGGCTTGCTCAGGACCGCCTGCTCCTCGGGGCTCAGGTTCTGCTGGTGGTGCCGCGGGCCGCGGAACTCGTACTGCACGCCCTGCTCCAGCGACTGCCCGATCCGCAGCCCCTTCGCAACCATCACCGCCTTGATCTCGTCCAGCGACGTCTCGCCGAAGTTCTTGCTCGCCAACAGCTGCGCCTCGGTCACGCGGGTCAGGTCGCCGAGCGTGCGGAGGTTCATCCGCTTCAGGCAGTTCCGGCTGCGGACGCTCAACTCGAAGTCCGAGATCGGCACCTCCAGCACCTGCCGGAACTGGATCGACACCTGCTCGTCGTCCGGGTTGTAGTACTGTGACTGCGAGTGCTCGGCGTCCTTCAGGAACAGCTTCGCCCGCTCGTCGGTCGGGTCGGCCTTCGCCAACCGGCGGTAGCACTCGGCGGCTTTGTCGTAGAGGTCATTGTCCTCGTACAGGACGCCCAGGTTGTACAGGACGCCCTTGCCGATCGGCGGGTACTTCAGGCAGCGCTCGTAGTAGCCGATCGCCTCCGCGTCGTTCCCCTGGAGGTCGTTCATGAACCCCAGTCGGAAGAGGGCGTCGGAGTGGCGGGGCTCCAACTCCACGGACCGCTCGTACATCTTCGCCGCCCGCGCGATGTCGCCCTCGGACTCGCCGATCCCACCCTCCTGGTAGTAGTACTCGGCGTTGTGTGCGGCGGCGTCTTTCAGCTTGGTGAGAATCGCCTTGGCGGCACTGGTGTCGCCCTGGTGGCGGAGCGCGCCGGCCTTCTGAAGCTGGACCTGTTGGGCCGAATAGCCCGTCTTCTCGGACCGCTCGAAGGCAGTCAGCGCCTCGGCGTACTCGTGCCGTTTCACCTGTGCGAGCCCGAGGTAGAACGACGCCAGCGGACCTTCCGACTTCTGGAGGTGCTCGACGGCGGCGGTCATGTATCCCAGGAAGTAGTGGGCCACGCCCAGCTTCAAGTGAATCTTCTTCTGCTGCGGCGGGGCGGCGACGGCGAGCCGCTTGTTGAGGATGTCCACCACCTCGCGGAGGTGCTGCACCTGACGGCCGCCCTGGGCCAGCCCCTCGCGGAGCTTCGACACCATGCCGCCCTCGAAGTCCTCGCGCTCCACGAGCAGGGCGCGCAGGTCGATGAGTTGTTCCGTCACGTCCTACCCCACGGGATCGGGCCGGGTCTTGCCGCGTGTCGGCTTCACGCGAGGGCCGGCCGGTAACGTGCGTGCCGAAGGGAGAAACTATACTCCGGGTCCGGTCAAGGGACAAGAGGAGGCCACGGCACGTTGTAACGCAGATTCATGTTTCCGCCGCGCCCCCTACCGGGTCGTGGAAACAATTTAATCAGACGAATCGACACGCATGCGAACCGCTAACACACTACGAGCAAGGGATTTAAGCAGAAAGCACTATTCGTGTCCATCTTATCGCAACTCTTGTTTTGGAGATCGTGTAAGCGGATCGTCGAAGCTCTGTTGCTCGGCCCGGAGTCGAGCCAACATCTCTCGTAGCGTCCCCGCATGGGACTGGTCAGCGCTCAGGTCGGACATCTCGTCCGGGTCGGCGCGCAGGTCGAAGAGCTGTACGCGGTCGATCTTTGGGTAGCGGATGAGCTTCCAGCGCTCGGTGCGGACGCTTCGCTGCACGTCGCGGTAGGCGCCGAACACGGTTTCCCGCACGCCCCGCTGACGGCCCGCAACTACGCCCGCCAGGCTCCGCCCTTCCACGCCCGCGGGCGGCTTCACGTCGCACCATTCGGCCGCGGTCGGGATCAGGTCGCACAGGTACACGAACGCCGCCGACCGGCCGCCGGCCGGGATGCCGGGGCCGGTCATCAGGAGCGGCGCCTTCGTGCTGTGCTCGTACAGGTTCTGCTTGCCGAGGAGGCCGTGCGAGCCGAGCGCCAGGCCGTGGTCGCTGGCGAAGATCACGACCGTGTTTCGGTCCCACCCGCGCCGCTCCAGCGCCTCACGGACGCGGCCGACCTGCGCGTCGACGTGCGAGATCATCGCGTAGTAGGCGGCCAGTTCGCGGCGCACCTCGGCTTCTGCCAGCGGCCAGTCGAGGAGTTTCTCGTCGCGGATCGCGAGCTCGCCGTTGTCGAACGGGTGTCGCGGGAGGAAGTTCCGCGGGAGCGAGAGTGCGGCGGGGTCGTACCGCTTCTCCCAGCCCGCCGGCGGCGTCCGCGGGTCGTGCGGGCTGGTGAACGTCAGGTACAGGAAGAACGGCTTCTCGCCGCGGTAGTCGGTCAGGAAGCGGACCGCAGAATCGCCGAACAGCGTGGTCGAGTACTCGGAACCGGTGCGGAGGTTGGTCTTGGGGTAGGCGCCGCTCGGGTCGAACGGGTGGACGGGCACCTTGTTCTGGTCGCTCATGCCGCCGAAGAACACGGGGCCGCCGGCGTCGAAGCTGCGGGCGTAGCTCGCCGGGCCGTTGTGCCACTTGCCCACGCCGAACGTGTGGTAGCCGGCCCGGCGAAAGGTCTCGGGCCACGTCGGCAGGTCGCGCAGCTGGTCGTTGACGCGGAACAGCGACCGGCCGGTAAGGAACATGGCCCGGCTCGGCACGCACACGGCGGGCTGCGTCGAGCCCATGCAGTAGGCGTTGGTGAATGCGAACCCGTCGCGGGCCATGCGGTCGAGGGCCGGCGTCTGGACGTGGCGGTTGCCGAGGGCGGCGACGGTGTCGCGCTGGTCGTCGGAACAGATGAAGACGACGTTCGGCGGCGACCGCGGGCGTGGCGGCGATAAGGAGGGCGAACAAAGCGCGGGACATGGGGAGGGTTCTGCGTTGTGTGAAGTGGTTACGCTGCCGCTTGCGGCTTCGCGGCTTCACAACGCGAAGCCGCAAGCGGCAGTTCGGCTACAGCTCCAACCCCCACTTCTGCACGTCCGCGAGGCGGGCGTGGTCGGTGAGGTCGAACTGGAGCGGCGTGACGGTGACGTACCCCTCGGCGAGCGCCGTCACGTCCGTGTCCGGGTGCGGCTCGGGGCAGCGGAACGCGGGGTCGGCCCAGAAGTACGTGCGGCCGCGGGGGTTCACCCGGCGGTCGAACTTCTCCTGGTACGGCGACACGTTCTGCGGCAGCACCTTGATCCCGCGCACCGGGCCGCGCTCCAGCACGGGCAGGTTCACGTTGAACAGGCTGCCGGCCGGCGGGTTCTTCGCCAGGATTTGTTCGATGACCCGGCGGGCGAGGCGTGCGCCGCCGGCGTAGTCCTCGATCTTCTTGTCGTACTCCAGCGACACGGCGATGGCTGTTCGGCGGAAGAACGCCCCCTCCACGGCGGCGGCGACGGTGCCGGAGTAGAGGACGTTGATGCCGGCGTTCGAGCCGGCGTTCATGCCGGAGACGATGACGTCCGGCGGGTCCGGAAGCAGTTCGAGGAGGGCGAGCTTCACGCAGTCGGCCGGCCGCCCCTCGACGGCCCAGCCGACGAAGGTGACGCCGTCGTCCTCGAACACCTCGCTGACCAGGAGCGGGTTGAGGAGCGTGACGGAGTGCCCGGCGGCGCTCTGCTCGGTGGCGGGGGCGACGACCGTCACCTCGCCCAGCGGCAGCAGTTCGTGCCGCAGCGCGCGGAGGCCGGGCGCGTAGATGCCGTCGTCGTTCGCGACGAAGCGTTGCCGGGTCAGTCCGGGGCCGTGAGGAGCGCGAGCCGGGTGACGTCGAATCGGGCGCCCTCGCCGAACAGGTCGATCCGCAGCGTGCCCCCGAGTTCGCGGCGGAGGTAGAAGAGCGATTCGGTGGGCGTGGCCCGCGGTTCGAGCTGGTTGACCATCCCCCCGGCCGCGGACACGGGCGGGCGGCCGTCGGGCTCCCACGACACGACGTTCGGCAGCACCGGGTTCGTCCCGGCGGTTGCCCGGTAGGTGATTTTCACGCCGTAGACCGTTCGGCCCCGCGGCACTTCCAGGACGAGGTGCCCGACGGGACCGGTGACCCGGAAGCCGGTCCCGTCCGCGACCCCCGCCTCGGCCCGCAGCACGCGGACGGGAACGACTTCTTCGCGCAGCGCGGGGAGCGGGACGGCGGACCGGAACGGCTCGACGCCCTTCTCCCTGAGCAACGCCAGCATGTCCCGGCGGTGCCCCGGCTCGCCGTAGTAAAGTCCGACGTACCGGTCGGCGACGAACTCCAGCGGCATGCCCCCTTTGATCGAGGCGACGATTTCCCGGGGGTAGTAGACCGAGAGCGGGGCTTCCCGCACGCCGTCCGCCAGGTTCGGGACTGCCGCCGCGAGTACGGCCGCAACCACGGCCCGGGGAACGACGACGGCCCCGAGCGCCGCCCACGCCGCGTACGCCCCGGCGAGCATCGGCAGCATCAGCGACACGTACCGGTTGACGTCGAGGACGGGTGCGAACCCGGCCCGGCTCCGGGCGATCCCGATCGCCAGGCCGAGGAACCCGACGAGGATGCCTCCGAGGACGAGCGCGCGGGGCCGCTCGGCCGGGTCGAGGGCGGCCCGACCGAGCCGCCAGGCGGTCGCGGCGACCAACCCGGCAGCCGCAACGCCGAGCACCGACACCCCCACGAACGGCAGCGGGAGCCACCGGGCGACCGGGCCGAACGACATCCCCAGCAGGTTCACGAACCCCGCCACCGCCTGGGCGGGTGTCCCGACTCCGGCGGAGTGGTGCGCCGGCGATTCGAGCCCGCGGAAGTACGCGCCGAGGACCGCCAGGGTGGCCGCGCCCCCCGCCGCCGCGATCACTCCGGCGAGCTTGTCGGCACCCCGCGACCAAACGTTCCAGCCGCCGACCAGGAGGAGCGCCAGGCCCAACCCCGGGGCAAACGCGACCCCGTTCGCGCCGCACAACGGGAGCAGCACGCCGCACAGCCCGAGGCCCGCCAGCCGCCGCCGCGAGGCGGCCAGGTCGGGTCCGACGGCGAGGGCCAGCGCGACGAGGACTAGCACGACGGACGTGATGAACTGGACCTGGAACCCCCAGAGGAGGTTGCTGTACTGGCCGACCGTGAGCAGGCCGAGGGGGATCGCGGCGTCGGCGTAGGCGTACCGCCCCCCCCGGACCCGGCGGACGGCCGCGAGGAGGGCCGCCGTGCCCGCGACGAGGAGGGCGACGTTCAGGTAGGGCGGGGCGCGGAAGTCGTACCCAGTCGCCCGGACGGCGACGACGTAGAGCACGCGGGGGAGCGGGATGCGGTGCTCGTTGTGCTGGGCCCAGTACGCCTTCCACGGCGCGGGCGGGTCGGCGAACAGGTAGCCGATGTTCGAGAACTCGTCGTGGATGGGGACCGGGTTGGCGTACCGGGCCACGAGGCCGACGAGGAGCGCCGCGGACGCGAAGAAGGCGACCCGCACGACGGTCGCGGGCTCGACCCGGCGCCATGCGAGCCGGGGGGCCGGACGGCGGAGCAGGCGAGCAACAGGCGTCACGACCAAAACTCCCGGTGTCCGCTACCCCGCCGCCCGCGTCGCCACCCGGAGCGGACCCGGGCCGAGCCCGAGCCGCCGCTCGACGCCCGCCAGCAGAGCAAATCCGAACCAGTAGCCGTACTTCGGCAGCCACTTCTTCAGGTTGAACCGCGACTGGCCGGCCACCCGGTCGCGCCACGTCGTCGGCAGTTCGGCGATCCGCGCCCCGCGGCGGAACGCCTTCGCCGTCAGCTCCAGCGCCAGCTCGAACCCGCCGACGCTCTCGACGCCCAGGTCGTTCACGAGGGCCGCGTCGTAGAGGCGGAAGTTGTTCGTGGCGTCCCGCGTCGGGAAGTTCACGAGCAGGTGCAGGCTCAGCCCCGCGGCGCGGCTCATCGTCCGCTTCAGCCACGGGCCGCCGAGCTGTTTGCCGCCGGGGCAGTAGCGGCTCGGGCACACCACCGACGCCCCGCCGCGGTACAGGTCGAGCATCCGCGGCACGTCGCGCAGGTCGTCGGACAGGTCGGCCATCACGACCAGCACCGGGCCGCGGGACACGACCTCGAACCCGGTCCGCATTGCCCCGACGACGCCCTTGTAGCGGTTCTTCACCAGCCGCAGCCACGGCCGCGACGCCGCCAACTCCTGCGCCACCGGCACCGTCGTGTCGGCGTCGAAGTCGTAGACGACGTTCAGGGTGAACGGCTGCGGGACGTTCGTTTCGACTTCCCGCACCAGGTTCGGGAAGTTGTCCGCCTCGTTGTAGACCGGCACGACCAGGCTCAGCGGCTCGACGGACGTGGGCGAGGGCATCAGATCACCCCCAGTTCCACCTGCTCGGCGATCCACGGGATCACCTCGTCGAGGATGGCGTCGAGCGGCGTGTCGGCGACGAACCCGAGTTGCTCGCGGGCCTTCGTCGTGTCCGGGATGCGACACTGCACGTCGTAGGCGTACGGCTTGTCGCTCGTGTACCGGAATGGCTTCGCCGCGCCGTGGATCTTCGTCCAGATCAGCTCGGCCAGCTCCAGCACGGTCGTGCTCTGCGGCGTCGAGAGGTTGAAGTCCTCGTTGAGGGCGTTCGGGTGTTCCACGCACAGCCGGATGCCGCGGGCCAGGTCGCCGCCGTAGGTGTAGTGCCGCACCTGGTTGCCGCCGCCGAGGATGTGGAGCGGGTCTTGCCCCTTCAGCACCTTCTGCACGAGGTCGGGCACGACGTGGCTCATGGCGAGCTTCACGTTCCCGCTGAACACCTCTTCCTCGCCGCGGGCGCGCTTCTCGCCGATGCCGACGCAGTTGAACGGCCGGGCGATGCTGAACGGCATGCCGTACTGCTCGTAGGCGCCCTGCGCGAAGTACTCGACGGCCAGCTTCTGGAACCCGTAGGTGCTCGCCGGCGGCGGGCACGTGCGCTGGTCGCCCTCCTTGCTCGGGAACGTCGTCGCGTTCTCGAACACCATCGACGACGAGATGACCGTGATCTTCCGCAGCTTCCCGGTGCGGTAGGCGTGGATGGCGGCGTCGAACGCGGCGGCGGTGATGCGCTCGTTCTCGGCGATCAGGTCGTAGGCGTAGGCGTGGAAGTACGTGATGCCGCCGATCATCGCCGCCCCCGCGACGAACCCGTCGCAGTCGACGAGCAGGGACTTCAGCAGGTCGGCGTCCTTGGCGTCGCCGACGACGAGCTTGTACCGCGGGTGGTCGTCGCAGTCCTGGCGGGTGGGGCCGTACTTCGAGTAGTTGTCCACGCCGACCACGTCGTGGCCGTTGGCGAGGAGGTCCTTCACGAGGTAGGTGCCGATGAACCCGGCGGCGCCGGTGACGAGAACCTTCAAGGGCGTACTCCGGGTCACGCGGCCTGGCGGACCGCGTCGCTGCGCGGCGGGAGGAAGTCGAACACGTCGATGACCGGCTGGCGGAACCGGAGCGACTTGTACTCGGCGTGGCAGGCGCCGACGAAGATCACGTCGGCGCGGCGGACGGCCTCGTCGGCCGTCACGAACGACGGGTCGGCGATGTACGGGTCGGTGCAGAGCACTTCGCGGCACTCGAGCGTGAGCACCTTGCGGAGCTTGTACGACAGCGAGTCGCGGGGGTCGTCGCAGTTCCCCTTGAACGCCATGCCGAGGATCGCCGCCGTGTCGCGGCTCAGGTCGCGCGTCTGCTTGACGTGATCGACCAGCGCCGCCGGCAGCCCCTCGTTCACCATCATGGCCGCCTGGCCGAGGGGGAACGAGTTGTGGTTGAAGCCGGCCAGCTGCATCGTGTCCTTGAGGAGGCACGGCCCGCCGGCGAAGCCGGCCTTCGGGAACCCGCCGAGGCGCGGGTACTTGTGCGTCACCGCGGCGTGGATGCGGGCGAAGTCGGCCCCGTGCCGCTGGGCGATGAGGTAGAGCTGGTTCGACACCGCGAAGTTGACGTACCGGTACGTGTTGGCGAACAGCTTCGCCAGCTCGGCCTCGCGCGGCGGGAGCTCGACGAGGTCCGGCGTGAGCAGGCGGAACAGTTCCTTCGCGCGGCGTACCGCCGTCGGCGACGAGCCGCTGACGATCTGCGGCAGCTCGTAGAGTTCCTTCAGCGCGTAGCCCTGGGCGATCCGCTCGGGGCAAAACGCGACATCGACCGTCGGCCCGCTGTCGCGAAATCGCTCGATGAGCCGTTCCGTCATGCCGGGGTAGACGGTGCTGCGCAGGACGAGCAACTGCCCCGGGCGGAGGCGGTGGCGCAGGTCGTCCATCGCCCGGTCGAAGGTGCGGACCTTCGGGTCGAGGAACTCGTCCACCGGCGTGCCGATCGTCACGACGACGACCTCGGCGGTGGTGACGCACTCGGCGTCGGTCGTGGCGGTGAGCTTGCCGGCGTCGAGGGCGCGGGCGAGGGCGGCGTCGGCGCCCCATTCGAGGAACGGCATGCGCCCGGCGTTCACCTCGCCGACGCGGCCGGCGTGCGTGTCGAGTAGCGTGACCTCGGCGCCGGCGTCGGCGAACGCGATGCCGAGCGGCAGGCCGACGTGACCGCACCCGCCGACGATGGTCGTTCGAGGAGGCATCCGGCGTCCTTGCCAGGTCTCTGGTACGATCCGTGCGGGTGCAATACCGCGGCCCCCGCCCGACAGTCAATCGGAAGTCGGGGCGGGTCGGCTTGAGCCACAGCCGGCCGGCCGGTAACCTAGTCGCACCACGGACGCCGGAGGGCGAGGCATGGCCGAGCCGCTGCACCACGACGACGACCTCCCGGCCCCGACCCGGTCGCGCCGCTCCACTGCCCTCGCACTGCTGAACGCCGACCCCCCGCCTCCGCCGGAGGGGGCGGTCCTTAACCCGCCGACCGAACCCGACCCGGCGGCGCGCAAGTGGTTCCTTGCTCAGCTTTTTGACGAGGCCCGGCTCGCGTTCCAGATGTACTTCGACAGCCGCTACCGCGTCAGCCGGCTTTTCCAGTTCATGGTCCCGGCGGTACTCGGGCTCTTCGCGCTGAACTACTTCTTCTTCTCGGTCTGGCTCTCGTTTCCGGTCATCAGCCCCGTGTTGGAGCGGATCGGGTGCGTGGTGCTCGGCGTGTTGCTGTACCGGCTCTTGACCCGCGAACTCGCCCGCTACCGCGACGTGCTCGACTACCTGGCGCGGTACGCTCGCTGAGCAGAGGTCAGAGGACAGAAGTCAGGCAACAGAAAAGAACCGGTGGCGAACTCCTCTCGCCTCCGGCTGTCTGTATTTCTGTTCTCTGGCCTCTGTCCTCTGACCTCCGGTTGCCCGTGATCCGCCTCGGCGTCAACATCGACCACATTGCGACCGTCCGACAGGCCCGCCGCGCGAAGGAGCCGGACCCGGTCGCGGCCGCGGTTCTCGCGACGCTCGGCGGGGCCGACGGCATCACCGTCCACCTCCGCGAGGACCGTCGGCACATTCAGGACCGCGACGTCTACCTCCTGCGTGAGACCGTCACCACGCGGCTGAACCTGGAACTCGCCGCCTACGCCGACATCGTCGCGATCGCCCTCCGGGTAAAGCCCGACGAAGCGACGCTCGTGCCGGAGAAGCGCCAGGAGCTAACGACCGAGGGCGGCCTCGACGTGATCGCCACGGAGGAGCAGACGCGGCCGGCGGTCGAGAAGCTCAAGGCCGCCGGCATCCACGTCTCGCTGTTCATCGACCCAGACCTGGCACAAGTCGATCAGGCGATGGACCTCGGCGCCGACGCCATCGAATTTCAGACCGCGAGCTACTCGGAGGCGGTCGGCGCCGAGGCGGTTGCGGCGGAACTCGACAAACTCCGCACGGCCACGGCTCACGCCGCCGCCCTCGGCCTCCACGTCCACATGGGGCACGGGCTCAACTACGTCAACGTGAAGCCGGTCGTCCGCATCCCGGGCGTCGAGGAGTTGAACATCGGGCACGCGATCGTGTCGCGGGCGGTGTTCGTGGGGCTGGAACGGGCCGTGCGCGAGATGAAGCAGGCGATGCAGGAACACTGGCCGGACCGGCGGAAGTAGGGCGTTGGGCCGGCCCCCACGGATCAGCCGGTCCTCATCTCGATCTGTGGGAGTTCGGTCGCCTCCCGGGTATTCTCCAAAACGTACTTCTGGAACGCGTAGACGCGCTCCTCCCGGGTGCCGATCACGCCCGGAAACGGGCTCGCCTCCATCCCGCGCTGGATGCCACGATAGATCGACCCGTCCTCCTCGAACACCTGGTACGCGACCCGCGTCGCGATCCACTTCAAAAAGCGGGCCAGTGCCCACGCCACCGGTCCCCGGCGGGTGCCGCGGAGTGTGAAGAAGATGCAGCGGTACTTGCACGACGTGGGGCCGGTCGGGAAGACGCACTGGATCATCCGGAACACGTCCAGCGAGCTGCCGGTGGCGTGAGGGTGCAGGACGCGGTGCCAGTACTCGTTCGTCACCGGCGCGCCGAGCCGGCGCACGATCCCGTTCATCGCGCGGGTGGCGAAGTCGAGCGGCGGCACCGTCTTGAACGAACTGAACCGCTCCGTCAGTTCGTGCCAGGCGTTCTCCGCCGGCGGGTACTCCTTGAACGTCTTCGGGTGGACCTGCGGGATGTGGTACGACTCGAGCGAGTTCTCCAGCACCACCTTCCAGTTGCACGGGAAGTCCTTCTCCCACGTCGCCGAGTGGCGGTAGACGCCGCCGTAGCCATCCCAGTGCTCGCGGACCGGGCCGAGCCAGTCGGCCAGTGACACGCCGGTGTCACCGAGGCGGACGAACACGAGGTCGCCGCAGGTGTCCACGGCAAACGTGCGGAGGCAGGAGTTCTCCCGGTCCCAGGGGCGGAACGCCGGCGCGTCGGGAATCTTCCCCGTGCGGCCGTCC
>JBGAQM010000570.1:0-2184 GCA_044220735.1 Urbifossiella sp.
CCGGACCGGGCCGGCGTGTACCGGCGGCGGGCGGCCGAGTTGCTCGACGGGGTGCGGGCGGCGGGGATGGACGACCCGACGGTGAACGTGGCGCTGGCGCGGCTGCGCTTCGAGGAGGGCGCGGGCGGGGTCGTCCCCCTGGCGGACGCGGCGCTCGCCCACCCGGCGCTCGACGCCCAGGACCGCTGCACCGCCCTGTTCCTCAAGGCCGACGCGCTGGCCGCGGGGGGGAAGCACGCCGCCGCCGCCGCCGCGCTGCGCGAGCTGGTCGCGCTCCGCCGCCACCCGACAGACTACCTCCTGCTGGCGGACTGTGAGCGGGCGCTCGGCCGCCCGGCGGAGGCGACCGCGGCGCTGGCGTCGTCGGCGCGGATCGACCCGCGTCAGCCGCGCGTTCAACGGGCGCTGGCGGACGAGTTCCGCGCGAAGGGCGACGCGGCGAAGGCCGAGTGGCACCGCCTCCGGGCGCTGCCGTGAGCCGCCCCGCCGCGGTACACTGACCGACGCCCCCTTAACCCCGAGACCCCGATGCCGCGCCTCCTCTCCGCGCTCCTCGTCGCGCTCGCCGCCGGCCCCGCCGCCGCGGCCCCGAACGTCGTCCTCATCGTCGGCGACGACCAGGGGTGGCGCGACTACGGGTTCATGGGCCACGCCCACATCCGCACCCCGCACCTCGACCGGCTCGCGTCGGAGAGCTTGCGGTTCGACCGCGGGTACGTGCCGACCAGCCTGTGCCGCGCCAGCCTCGCCACGATGATTACGGGCCTCTACCCGCACCAGCACCTCATCACGTCGAACGACCCGCCGCTGCCGCCGGGCCTCACCGCCGCCGCGGCGAACCGCGACGCCGGCTTCCTCGCGCAGCGCGCCGAGATGGTGCGGCTGTTCGAGCGCTCGCCGACGCTGCCGCGGCTCCTCGGGCCGAGCGGGTTCGTCAGCCTGCAAACGGGGAAGTGGTGGGAGGGGAACGCCTGCCGGTGCGGCGGCTTCACCGAAGGGATGACGCACGGCGACCCCGACAAGGGCGGCCGCCACGGCGACGAGGGGCTGACCATCGGCCGCAAGGGACTGGCGCCGGTGAAGGAGTTCCTGGCCGCGGCGAAGAAGGACGCCAAGCCGTTCTTCGTGTGGTACGCCCCGATGATGCCGCACACGCCGCACAACCCGCCGGAGAAGCTGCTGGCGAAGTACAAGGACAAGACGCCGTCGCTCCACGTCGCGCGCTACTGGGCGATGTGCGAGTGGTTCGACGAGACGGTCGGCGAGCTGCTCGCGGAGCTGGAGGCGACGGGGCAGGCGGCGAACACGCTCGTGGTCTACCTGCACGACAACGGCTGGCTGCAGGACCCCGACTCGCCGAACTTCCTGCCGCGGTCGAAGCGGTCGCAGTACGACGGCGGGCTGCGGACGCCGGTGCTGGTGCGGTGGCCGGGGCGGGTGCGGCCGGGGCGGAGTGACACCCCGGTGTCGTCGATCGACCTCGCGCCGACGGTGCTACACGCGGCGGGGGTGCGGCCGCCGGCGGGGATGCCGGGGCTGAACCTGCTCGACGCGGCGGCGCTGGCGGCGCGCCCGGCGCTGTTTGGGGCGATCTTCGAGCACAACGCGGTGGACGTCCGCCGGCCGGCCGCGAACCTGCAATACCGGTGGGTGCTGGCCGGCGGCTGGAAGCTGATCCGCCCGCGCCTCGCGGCGGTGCCGGCCGCGCGCGTCGAGCTGTTCAACGTGGCCGGCGACCCGGACGAGCGCGACGACCGCGCCGCAGCCGAGCCGGCGCGGGTGGCCGAGCTGACGAAGCTGCTCGACGGCTGGTGGGCGGGAGAGTAGCGGCGGTCAGCGCCCGACCGGCCGCGGTGGCGGGGCCACCGGCACCGCCGACTCGTCCTCGATCGCCGTGGCCGTCAGCACCAGGTACGTCCGCACCGGGACGCGGGTGATGCCGACGTTCGTGAACAGCCGCGACACGTAGGGAATCCGCGACAGCACCGGCGGCCCGAACTCCTCGCGGACCTCCTCCGTCCGCACCGGGCCGGGGATCACCACCGCGCGCCCGGCCGGCACCCGCACCGTCGCCTGGGCCGTCGCCGTGCTCACCTCCGGCGCCACGAGCGTCACTACCCCGGTCCGCAGCAACCCGTCCGCGCCGACGTGCCGCACGGTCACCGCCGCGCCCTGCACCACGTC
>JBGAQM010000082.1:0-19544 GCA_044220735.1 Urbifossiella sp.
GCGACATTCTGGTCGTCGTGGACACGTCCGCCAGCCAGGCCGGCCGGCCGCTCCAGCAGGCCCGCCAGATCATCGGCCTCGCCAGCGTTGCCGACGACCGCGTCAGCGTGTGGACGGCCAACACCCCCGCCGCCACGCGGAACCTCACCAAGGACTTCCAGCCGGCCGCGTCCGACGACGTGAAGGCCGCCGCCGCCGCGCTCACGGAAACCGAGTACGGCTCGGGCGCCACCGACCTGAAGGGCGCCCTCGCCGGCGCGCTCGGCACCGTCGCCCCGAACCGCGGCCGGCAGCAGCTCGTGCTGTTCCTCGGCGACGGCGACAGCGCCTACGACCCGATCAACGAGAGCGACCGCGTCGCCCTCGGCGGCCGGATGGAGCAGAGCGACGTGTTCTTCTTCGCCGTCCCGCTCGGCGTGAAGGTGAACGCCAACAACCTGCACGGCCTCGCGGCCCTGACCGGCGGCACGGTCGTCCGCGTCCAGGAAGACCTCACCAACGTCAGCCCGCCGCGGCGAGTTCGTCGCCCGGCTCAAGACCGCCCTCGACGTGCCGGTCCTGAAGCCCGAGAACGTGAAGTTCGGCGCCGACGTGGCGGAGACGTTCCCGTCGAAGCCGCCGCCGCTGCGGGCCGACAAGCCGACGCTGGTGATCGGCAAGCTGGCGAAGGCCGCCCCGCGCGTCACCGCCGAGGTGAAGGGTTTGGTCGCCCACCGGCCGGTCACGCTGAGCCTCGGCCACGACCTGCCGGCGCCGCTGCCGGAGCACTTCTTCCTGAACCTGATGTTCGCGCAGTGGAAGGCCGCCCCGCACAAGGACGCGCCCGCCGTCCTCCAGGCCGACCGGGCGCTGGCGCTGGCGTCCACGCAGATCAACCTGTACCGCGAGGAGTACATCACGCAGGCGACTTGGGCCGTCAGCATGGACAAGCTCGACGACGCCACCAAGCTGTACCAGGCCGCCGCGCAGATCGACCCGAGCAACGCCGAGGTCGGCGCCGGACTCGCCCTCGTGGACCGCATGAAGAGCGGCCGCGTCACCAAGGCCGACATCGAGAAGCGCGCGCGGCGAAGGCCGAGGGCGTGCGCATCGACAAGGCCGGGGCCGTGCGGATGGTCATCCAGGAGGGTGAAGGAGCCCGCCGGCGGCGAGGGCGGCGCAGCGGCCCCGCAACCGGGCCGCCAGCCGCCGCCGGCCGGCGGCCGCCGGGGCTCACCCCGCCGGCCCGGCCCGACCTGATCCAGGAGGCCGCGGACCTGAAGCGCGTCGAGGAGCAGCGCTACCGCGTGCTCGTGGACGCGACCATCCGCCGCGCCCGGGAGAACCTGAAGGTGGACCCGGACGGCTCCTACGGCGAGCTCAAGCGGCAGCGCGACGACATCCAGGCCTACGCCGGCATCGGCGACGCCGCCCGCAACCGGTACGTGTCGGACCTGACCGCGGTGATGCAGGAGATCTTCCTGAAGGGGGCCGAGATCAAGCGGCAGGCGGCGAGCGAGCGCGACCAGATCGCCAAGACGCGGCAGCGGCTCAACGAGTTCGACCGCCTGCAGGCCGAGGAGGACCGCACCAAGTCCCGCATCGACGCCTTCCGCCAGCTCATGCAGCAGGCCCGGTACGAGCTCGCGTACCAGGAGGCCCAGCTGATGATCCAGGAGCGGATCAGCCGCGGCCAGACCGTGCCGTCCACGGCCGTCGCCAGCTACGTCATCGGCCAGCACGCCACCCAGCTGCGCGAGTGGCGCGAGCTCGTCCGCATCCGCGAGGACCGCTTCCTCCTCACCATGATGCAGGCCGAGAAGAGCCACATCCCGTACCCGGACGAGCCGCCCGTCCACTTCCCGCCGGCCGCGGTGTGGCGTCAGCTCACCGAGGGCGACGGCCAGCGCCCGGGCCGCCGCGACCGCTACGGCAACACGGCGCTGGGCGCCCAGCCGAGCCCGTCCATGCTGCGGATGCGGAGCATCCTCGAAGAAGGCCTGCCGGTGGACCTCCAGGGCAAGGACCTGAAGACCACCCCGATGGAGGAGGTGCTCAAGGACCTGTCCAAGCGGTACGAGGTGACGTTCGTCATCAACACGGCCGCGATCGAGGGGCTCGACCAGGCCACCACGAACGCCAGCAAGCTCAGCGCCAGCAGCCTCAACGGCATGCGGCTCGGCACCTTCCTCGACGTGTACCTCCGCGGCCTCAGCGTCGCCGGCGTCACCTACGTCGTGCGGCCCGACTACATCGAGATCACCTCCTACCAGGCCCGCCTGGAGGACAAGGTGACGACCACGTTCGCCGTGGCCGACCTGGTCATCCCGATCCCGTCGGCGGTGAACCAGGCCACCCTGCAACAGACCCTGGGCGTCCAGCAGCAGACGCTGGCGATCTTCGGGCAGGCGGCGGGTGCGGCACAATTCCTGGGAGGCAGCGGCTTCCTCGGGGTCCAGGGGAACAACGGCGGCGGTGGCGCCTTCGGCGGCGCACCGGCCGGCGGTGGGGGACCAGCAGGCGGACAGGCGGGTAACCCGTTCTTCGGCGGCGGCAACCAGGGCGGCATCGTCGGCCTCGGCGGCAACGGCGGCGTCGGCCAGTTCGGCAACCTCGGCGGCCAGTTCGGCCTCCAGGGCGGCACCCAGGAGGCGCTGCTCATCGGCGTCATCGTCGAGACCGTGGCCCGCGGCGAGTGGGACGCCCGCACGATGAGCCTCGCCGGGTACTCCAGCGCCCAGCAGCAGCCGGGCGCCGTCGAGGAGGCGTCGATCCTCGAGGCCAAGCAGCAGAACTCGCTCGGCTACTACCCGCCGGCCCACGCCCTGATCGTGCGCGGCACCGGCAAGTACCTCCCGTATGCCGGCAGCAAGCTCGAAAAGGCCGGCGGCGGCATGGCCGCGGCCCCGCGGAACAACCCGCCGGCCGTCGTCATCGGGCCGAACGCGCCGAAGGCCGTCGCCAAGGCGCCGCCGGCCCCGAAGTCCACCATCGTCAACCCGAAGAACGACCCCGCCCAGCTGGCGAAGTCGCTCGACAAGAACCCGAAGAAGATGTGGAACCAGGCCGTGGACTGGACCGTGACCGACCCCGGGCTCATCGTGGCCGCGGCCGACTTCCTCATGGGCTTCGACGAGTACGGCCACGCCGCCGAGGTGCTCAAGGCCGGCATGCGGAAGGGGCTGACGACCGAGACGTGGGCGCACGGCGCGCTGCACGTGGCCCTGCAGATGTCGAACGCCGCCCCGGAGGAGATCGAGCGGGCGGCGCTGTCGGGCATCGACCTCGACCCGGCCGACCCGGGCGCGTACATCCGCGCCGCGAAGGCCGAGGCCGAACTGGGCAACCACGACGTCGCGGTCGCCCTGTGCCGCCGCGCCGCCGACCGCGACCCGGACCAGCCGGCGGCCTACGCCAACGCCCTGGCCTACGCCGAGAAGGCCCGCAACGTGTCGCCGGACACGGTGGAGTGGGCCGCCAGCAGCCTCCTGCGGCGCGACTTCGGCCAGACCGACGGCGTGGACTACCACGGCCGCGTGAAGGACATCCTGCCGCGGTTCCTGGCCCGGTTCGACGCCGCCGGCACCCCCGCCCAGGGTCTCCGCCGCGCGGCGACGGAGCAGACGCAGCGCGACCTGACGCTCGAGTTGCTGTGGCAGGGGCCGGCCGACGTGGACCTGACGGTGACGGAGCCGGGCGGGGCGGTGTGCAACGCCCTCACCCCGCGGACGGTCGGCGGCGGCGTGCTGACCGGCGACCGGATCGACCAGTCGGACGACGCCCGGATGGAGTCGTACACCGCGGCCAGCGCCTTCAGCGGCGTGTACCGGGTGACGGCGCGGACGGCGTTCGGCCGGCCGGTCGGCGGTACCGCGACGCTGAAGGTCACGAAGTTCAAGGGGACGCCCCGCGAGTCGCACGACCTGGTGACGATCGACCTCGGTTCGGCGACACCGGTGGAAGTCCGCCTGGACGGCGGCAGCCGGACGGAACTGGCCCCGGTGAACCCGGACGTGACGACGCTGCGGACGGCCGCCATGAACACCCAGGCGGCGACGCCGACCGGCACCCGCGGGTTCGGCGGTGGCACGGCCGCGGCCGGCAGCGCGACGAACTCGGCGATGGGGTCGGCGGCCGGGCCCGACTCGCGGCTGCCGCTGGTGGTGCAGCCGTGGGACCAGGTGATCCGCGGTACGGGCGCGTCGGCCGACGTACGGGCGACGTACCGGCTCAACCCGGACCGTCAGACGTACAGCGTGTCGGCGAGCCCGGTGTTCGCGACGGGCGGCCGCGATGTGCGGCTGCCCCGGGTGCCGCTGCTGCCGGGCGGCGGCGACTGACGCCGGAGTTGTGAAGTCGTGACCGCCCGCCCGCCCGGGCGGGCGGGCGCATATTGTGGGGCCGGTTTCCAGCCGACCGTGTCGGCTCCGGCCGGTTGGAAGCCGGCCCCACGGCGTGATCGGTTCCGCCGATCGTTCGCGCCGGCAGCCCCGAAGAAGTCCGGGTCGCCGTCGGGTGTATATTCCCTCATCATCACCCGCTCCGGATCATCCGCCATGCCCCTGCCAGCGCACGCCCCGGCGCTGTACGTCCGGGCGCCGCCCCTGCGGGGGTGACCTGGGCCGCCGATTGCGGGCTTCGCGCGGGGACGCGCTATCCCGCAAGCGGCAACGGAACTACCCGAGCGAACGCTTGCGGCTTCGCGCTTCCCGACGCGTCACGACCTCCCGGCCGACAACCGCCGCGACCTCGTCGCGCTGCTGAACGCCCACGTCGCCGACCTGACCGACCTCCGCGCCCAGACGAAGTACGCCCACTGGAACGTGAAGGGGCCGACGTTCATCGCCCTGCACGAGCTGTTCGATGACCTTGCCGAGAAGCTCGACGACCTGACCGACACGGCCGCCGAGCGGGCGACGGCGCTCGGCGGCGTGGCCGAGGGGACGGCCCGGCAGGCGGTCGAGCGGAGCCGGCTGCCCGAGTTCCCGAGCCAGACGTTCGCCGGGCCGGCGGTCGTGGAGGCGCTGGCGGTTCGGTACGCGGCCCTCGGCAAGAGCACCCGCGAGGCGATCGACGCCGCCGAGACCCTCGGCGACGCCGGGCTTCGCGCGGGGAAGCGCGAAGCCGCAAGCGGCAACGGAACTACCCGAGCGAACGCTTGCGGCTTCGCGCTTCCCGACGCGAAGCCCGCAAGGGACAGTCACCGCGGCCGGTACAGGAACGGCCGTCGGAACATTCCCCCGAAGTGGTGCGGGTTGTTCACCCGCACCGCGAACGTGTTCGCCCCCGCCTTCAGGTGGCCCGTCAGGTCCACGTCCCACTCGAACTTGTAGTCCGAGAGCCACCACGGCTCGCGGTACTCACGGTGCGCCACCAGGTGCCCGTTCACGTACAGCCACGCCTCGTTGAACAGCCCCGGGAAGCGCACGTGCACCTTCCCCGCCGCGTCCGGTAGCTGGGCGTCGGTGCGGTACCAGGCGTAGCCGGTGTAGCTGTGGTAGTCCGGGCTCACCACGCCCTGCGCCTGCATGTACACGTCCGTCCGCAGCGTCGCCCAGTGGCCCGGGTTCTCGCGGTGGCTGTCCACGCTGCCGGCGTCCTTGCGGCCCTTCCACCACGTCAAATCCACGGGCTTTTGCGCCCAGCCGCTCACGACGCCGGTGTCGTGTGGGTCGCGGCGGAACGCCCACTCCAGCGGCAGCGTCGTCAGCAGCGCCCCCTTCGTGCCGTCGGTCGTGGCCTTCAGGTCGCGGTACTGCTGCACCTCGCCGGGGAACCACGCCGGGCCGGTGTCCTTCCCCTCGGCCGCGACGCCGACCACGCGCGTCGTGAAAGTGGGGTTCATCTTCGCCAGCTCCAGCCGGGCCGCGAGCCCCTTCTCGCCGGCGGCCACGGCGGCGCCGTAGTCCACGTCCGCCGCCGCGGCCTTCACCATCGCCGTGTAATGATCCAGCACGTCGAACCCGAGGCGGGCGAAGCGCACCCGCTCGCCGTACAGCTTCTCGTTGCGGCCGGCCTTCCCCGCGAGCGGCGCCACCGCCTTCTCCGCCTCCGCGACGTGCCCCCGCAGTTGCGCCACCAGCGCCGGCGTGTACACCGCGGGGATCACGAAGTGCTCGTGCTCGGTGACGACGCTGTCGTCCCACGCCTTGAGAATCGCCGTCCAGTACGCCGCCATCGGCTTCGCCGCGGGGCCGTAGAAGCGCTCATAGAACTCGCCGAGTAGCGCATCGACGTCCGCGTCCGGGTTCCAGTACAGCTGCCCGCGGACGTGCAGGTTCAGGAACGTCGTCGCAATCGCGTTGCGGCTCTCGGTGCTGACGCCGAGGATGCCGGCCTTCTTGTAGTGCTTCACGTCCTGGCGGATGGCGCCGATCGAGGGGTTCGGCACGTCGCGCCACACCAGCATCCCCTGGTCGTAGTCGTAGATCACGACGCGGCCCTGCATCACCTCCGCCCACTTGTACATCATGTCGCGGTACTCCTGCCGCGGCGGGCTCTTCGGGTCGTCCATGCCGTGGATGGGGTCCACGTCGATCGCCGCGAGGTACGCGACCAGCGGCTTCGCCGCGGTCATCTTGCGCTGCGGCGGGATGGTGAGGTTGCCGTAGGCGAGGAAGCCGATCTTCGACTTGCTGTCCGGGTGCGCCTTCAGGAGCTTGTCGGCGACCTTGTTGTAGAGCGTCAGGAACGGGTCCGTCAGCGACGCGGCCAGGAAGTACTTGTCCTTCAGTCCGGCCTGCAATTCCTTGTCCACCTTCGACTCCGAGCGGTACACGCCGTCCTCCATGCCGAGCGAGAAGAACTCGCCCTTGGCGAACAGCGGCGCCACCTTCTTCACGACGTGGTCGGCGGTGGCGTCCTCGGCGATGGGGATGTCGAAGACGGATTTCCCCTTCGGGATGAGTTCCTGGACGTAGCCGCCGATGGCGTGGCCGTTCGGGACGCCGACGCCGGTGTTCAGGAAGTTCCGGCGCATGAACTCGTCCTGCCCGTCGTTGGCGCCGTTCCACGACACCCAGTAGTTGCGCACCTCGAACGGCGGGGCGTAGGCGGTGTCGAGCTCGCCCACCGTCAGCGACTTCTGCTCCGGGATGCACTCGCCGATGGGCGTGGGGAGGTACCACCGGCAGCCCCAGCGGCGCAGCAGCTCGACCGCGGCGTAGTAGTGGCTGTCGTCGTTCGTGCCGACCACGAGGACGCGGTCGCCCTGGCGGCGCAGGGCGATGGCGTCGGCGCGCAGGACGGGCTCCATCTTCGCCACCTTCGCCAGCGCCGCGGCGAGCGACGGATCGATCTTCAGCGCCGCGACGCCGACCACGATCACGCGACCGCCGCCCTTGATGGCCGCATCGACGGCGTCGGCGGTGTCGGCGAGCTTGGGCTCGGTGCCGGTCATGAGGCCGACGCAGCGGACGACCTCGGCGGCAGCCTTCTTCTCCCACGGCCCGGCCGTGGGCGACACGACCACCACCGCCGGCGCCTTGCCGTCGCCGGCGACGACCAGCGGCGCGGGCGGCTGCGCGGTTGAAGGGAGTACGAAGGCGAGGGCGGCGAGCGGAACGGCGAGCCGGAGCGGGCGCATAGCGGACCCGGGGAAATGACGCGGGCGGTTATCCTATCTGGGTCGCTGCCGCTTGCGGCTTCGCGTCTCGCAGCGCGAAGCCGCAAGCGGCAAGGGAGCTGTGACGAACCCCCGTTCTCCCACCCGCTTGCGGTCGCACGGGCGGTCGGCTACTGTGGCGAATTTCCCGCTACCCCGGAACCCGCCCCCATGCCGATCACCGTCGCCTGCCCCGCCTGCGGTGCCGTCCACACCGCCGCCGACCGCGCCGCCGGCCGCACCCTGAAGTGCCGGTCGTGCGCCGCCCCGGTCGTCATCCCCGCGCCGCCGGCGGAGGAGGAGTTGCACGAGTTCGAGCCGATGGAGGAGGAGGCCGAGGAGGAGCCGGTCGAGATCGAGCCCGAGGAGGAGGCCGTCGAAATCGAGCCGGAGCCGGACCCGACCGCGCCCGGCGACGCCGGGCCGACGAAGAAGTCGAAGCCGGCGGAGGGAAAGAAGAAAAAGAAGAAGGCGAAGGCGCCGCCGCCGAAGCCGCGAACGAACCCGCTGCTGAAGTGGGGCCTCGTCGGCGGCGGGGCGTTCGTGCTGCTCGTCGGCGGCCTGCTCGGGTTGTACTTCGGGTTCCGCGACACCACGCCGCCGCCGGACAAGGAGATGGCCGGCGTCGGCTGGTACAAGGCCGAGGACCACGACCTCACGCTCACGGCCTACTTCCCCGGCGGGAAGGCGAAGTACGAGCGCATCTCGTTCAACGCGGACAACCTCGCCAAGCTGGCCGGCGCGAAGGAGGCCATCGGGATGGGCTGGCGGATCGAGTCGTGGGAGCGGACCGTGGGGAAGCGGAAGTACACGGCGTTCCTGTTCACCGGCCCGTCGGTCGCCGACGCGCCGCCGAACCTCGCGGAGCAGGCACTGGCCAAGCGCCGGGTGCAGATCGGCGAGGGCGTCGAGGTGAAGGTGCAGGACGACGTGAAGGTCGGCGCCTACCCGGGGAAGCGGGTGGCGATCCAGCAGGGCGGCGGGTCGAAGGCGTCCCTGACGATCGGGGCCGGCCGCAACCGCATCGCCGGCGTCATGGTCGAGGGGGACGAGCTGTTCGACCACACCGACCCGGTCGTGGTCGCGTTCTTCGACAACTTCAAACTCGAGTAGTGACCGCGCCGCGGCTCAGCCCCACAGCCCCTTCAGCGCTTCGCGGTCGGCGACGCCGAGCGGGAAGCGCTTGCTCAGCGGGTGGTCGGCGATGCCGGCCAGCTCGCGCAGCGCCTGATGGACGTGCTCCGGCCGCACCTTCACGCCGCCCTCGCGCTTCACCGCAAGCGTCGCGGGGTCGATCGGCACCGCGAACTGGCCCGCGTCCGTCTCGCCGACCACGCGGTTGCCCTTGATCCCCCTGCCGAAGAACCACGCCGAGCCGACGGACCAGTGGTCCTTGCCGTTGCCGGCGTTGTACGTCGGGGTGCGGCCCATCTCGCTCTGCACGACCACGACCAGCTTGTCGCGCAGCCCCAACTCGCCGGCGCGGCGGACGAGGTAGGCGATGCCGGCGAGGAACTCCGGGATCAACCGCATTTGGTCGGGGTCGTTGTTGGCGTGACTGTCGAACTGCCCGATGCTCAGGTTCGCGCTGACGCACACGCCCGCCTTGAACGACGCCAGCGCGATCTCGGCCTGCTGCGAGAGGCGTTCCCGCGGCACGTTCGCGGGGATGTACTGCGTCACGCGCTCGAGCGCCTTCGAGTTCGCCTGCGCGGCGTAGAGCATGTTCTCGCCGCGCTCGGCCCGCGGCAGGCGCGGCTGCTCGGCGCGGCCGGCGTTGTTGTCACGCAGGGCCTCCTCGATGCGGTCGAGGGCGAAGCGGTCGTGGTACGGGGCGCGCTCGTTGCCGCCGACGGCGTCGGCGTTGGCGATGGTGCGGAGCGACGGCAGGTACGGCACCCGCGACATGGCGACGAGGTTGCCGGTGTTCGAATAATTGCCGAACGTCAGGAACGCGAGCGGGCAGGTGCTGCCGCGGCAGGCGGCGACCAAGGCCGCGAACGTGGGGTAGGCGAGGCTGTCGAGTTTGCCGGTCGCCATGTAGCGGGCGCCAGGCGAGTGGTTGTTCACCGAGTAGTCGAGGCCGTTGAACGTCAGCAGGTCGTTGCCGAACTCGGCGTAAAAGTCCTCGTTCGCCATTCCGGCGGTGACGTGCTTCTTGACGGGCGCGAACTTGTGGGCGCCGCGGGTGAGGATGTCGCCGTCGCGGTAGAGGCGGTTGATGTTGTTGACGCCCTTCGGGTCCATGAGGTACGTCGTGTCCCACCCGCCGGAGGCGTTGAAGACGACCAACGCGAAGCCGCAAGCGGCAACGTCACTCGGTCGCTACTCGTACAGGAACTCGGGCCGCCGCAGCAGGTACGTCACCACAGCGCGCCAGGCGCGGATGGTGTAGTGCGGGTCGGCCGGGATGGTCGTATCTTCGCGGCGGCAGTGGTACGTCTCGCGGCCTTCAATGCCCTTCTTCCCCGCCGCGTCCGACACCACTCCGGCGAACAGCTTCACCGTGCGGTCCACGTCGGGCGCGTCGGCGCGGCCCAGGATGCGCTCGTGCAGGAAAACCACCTGCTTGCGGATCGCCCCGTCCGACTCCGCCGACGTGCCCGGCTTCGTCTGCGGGTCCACGAACGGGAATAGCCTGCGCTCGTTCGCCGGGCGCGAGAAGTCCTTCGGCACGTGCCGGCACGCCACGTCGTTCGACAGGATGCGCTGGATCGCCCCCATCGCCCCGCTCGGGTCGGTGGCGCGCTCCGTCACCTCCTGCGAATCGATGCCGCCGTACAGCATCGCCGTCTGCTCCGTCAGCCGGCCCCACCGCTCGCCGAACACGGCGAACACCTTCCGCTCCGTCTGCTCCGGCGACAGCAGCCGCACCAGCCCCACGTCGTCGAGTTCCGCACGCCGCGCCGGGTCGGCGGTTGCCGTTTGCAGGCCGTCGGCGCGGTAGAACGGCGACTGCGCCCACTCCTTGAACGCCGTCTTGAGGTTGAATCCGCTGCCGACCATCGCCGCCGAGATGCGCTCGACCTCGCGGCGCTGCTCGGCGTAGGCGCGGCGCTTCGCAGGGTACAACGGGTCGTCCAGGTCCTTCGGCGGCAGCAGCGCCCTGCGACCCGTCAGGATGAAGTAGACGTGTTCCGTCATGGCGACGGCGAAGCGCGGGTCTTTGGCCGTGCGCTCGCCGAGCCACGCCAGCGCCCGCCAGCGCTCGGCCGCGGGCAGGTCTTCGCCCTCGAAGCCGGCGGGGAACATGTCGGTGAACCAGCCGCCCTTCCGCTTGCCGTACACGCCGCGGTCGGCGAACCGCCAGTAGTCCTGGAACAGCCCCGCCACCGGGTCGAGCGTCTTGTGACACACCACGCACTCGGCCGCCTGCATCGTCGGCACCGCGTACTTGGCCTGCGCCGCCGCGGCGTCGGACACGCGGGCCGCCAACTCCAGCACGTCCACGCCGAGGAAGTGCTGGTAGTACATCCGCGCCCGCAGGCGGTTGCGGTTCGTTTCGGTCGTCGGGTAGCGCGTCAGGTACTGGAAGGTGCCCAACACGCCGGCGTGCGGGAAGAAGCCGGTCGCCGATTCCTGGTTGTCCTGCTTGTTGCGGCCGACCAGCGCCTTCAGCTTCACCGGCACGAACTCGAGTGGGTCGTCCGCGTTCTTGAACCGCCCCTTCACGTCCTCGAAGTTGCCGTAGCCGCGGGCGGTGTACGGCGACTGCATGACGTAGTCTGCGGTCACGACCTCGGTGAAGGGCTTATCCGTTCTCACGATGTGCTCGACGAGCCGCAGCGGTTCTTCGAGCAGCGACTTGCGGTAGTCGGCGGCGAGCTTGTAGCGGGCCTGCGTCTGCGCCTTCTCGTCGCCGAACTTGGTCAGGTCGTGCTTCTGGTACCAGTGGCGGTTCGGGAAGTGGTCGTAGGACAGGACCGTCTGGTCCGCGTTCCCGTCCACGCCGAGCGTCAGGAAGATGTCGTTGAAGCCTTCCCGGAGGCGCAGGTAGAAGGCGTCCTCCGTCATCAGCTTGTCCATCAGGCCCGACAGCGCCTTGAGGCCGTCTTTGGTCATCGCGGCGCGCTCGGCGTCGGTCGGCAGCCGGCCGGCGAGCGACAGCGTGACGCGGCGCAGCAGGCGGGCGTCGTCGAGCATCACGACGCCGGCGAAGAACGGCGGCGCCTTCGGGTCGATCTTCGTCAGGTCGCCGGGCGCGGCGGGTGTGTTGATGCGCTTCACGAAGGTTTGCAGCACCCGGTAGCCGGCGGAGTCGACGGGGAGTACGTCCTCGCCGCCGTGGTTGAGCCCGCCGGTCACCTTGACGAGCAACCGCGACTGGTCCTTCTCCTTCGCGGCGGCCATTTTGGCGAACGCGGTGCGGTTGTGGCGCATGGCCTCGTCGCGGGCGGTGCCGGCGAGTTTGCGCGGGTCGCGGAGGACGAGCTTGCTCTCCTCGGCGTCGCCGCCGGCCGAGTGGCAGGTCAGGCACTTCGGCAGCGCCACCTTCGCCCACACCTCGTCGGCGAAGTACGCATCGACGGCCGCGGCGCAGTCGTAGGTTGGGGGCGCGGCCTTGTCCTGCCCGCGGGCGCCGACGACGGCGGTCGCGACGAGGAGGAGGGGGAAGAGGCGGAGCATGGAGGTATGGGGCTTCTCCGCTTGCGGCGTTGGGGTTGTCCAACGCGCTGCAAGCGGCGGAGACCCGAGCCCCGTCAGGCGATCGATTCCGGGTGCCGCCCGCGCCGCCGTCATGCCGCTCACCAGCGCGTACACCGCGCGGTTCAGCGGCGCCGGCTCCCCGGCCGCGTCGGCCAGCCGCAGCAGGTGGCCGGTGTAGTTGTCGAGTTCGGTCCGCCCCTTCGGAATCTCGCCGGCCATCGAGCAGTAGGTGCCGCGCAGCGACGGCTCGAACCGCTTCGCCATCAGCCCCGCGAGCCACTTCCGGCGGAGAATCCACGCCACCGTCCGCGGCGCGAACGGGCCGACCTTGCCGAGCGGCACCCCGGCCACGGAGAGGATGCGGTAGTTCTCCTGGAGCAGCGCGAAGAACAGCCGCCGCGCCGCCGGCACCGACAGGAGCTTGCCGTTGTCGATCCCCGCGGCCGCGGCCAGCGGCGAGATCGCGGCGTTGTACATCAGCTTCGTGTGCTTGAACGGCTCGATGTGCTTCACCCGCACGACGCGGAACAGGTCGGTGCCCGTCCGGGACGGCCCGTCGGACGGCCGTGCCCCCGGGCAACTCCCCGGGCCGCGTGATCCGCGTGTGCGGCCGGTCGGCGGCGCACTCGGACACGAACGACGCGATTCCCTCGAACTCGTGCCCGTGCGCCGCGAGCCGCGGGTCGAAGCCGTTTTGAATCGGGATCAGGTTCACGTCCGCCCGCAGCTTCGCCAGGACGGCCGCGTTGTCGTAACACTTCGTACACAGCAGCACGGTCGTGCCCGGCGCCGGCGCCCACCCCGCGTACGGCACGAACTCCGCGCTCACCGCCGGCCGGTCGTCCACGCGCACGCCGTCGCGGCGGCCGGCGGCGACCTTCGCGGGGTTCGCCTCCACGAACGTCACCGGCACGCCGCCGGCCCGCAGGGCGTAGCCGACGGCGCAGCCGATCCCGCCCGCGCCGACGATGGTCACCGGTTCCATGCCCGCAGGCTACCCGGGCGCGCCGCCGCGGGTCAACGCGGGTGCGCCGCTTGAATCGCGCCGCACGCCGGGGTACGGTACAGGTCGGCCGTACACTCGCGTCCCGGGCCACCCATGCCGCTCTCGCTCGACCAGTACATCGAGGACCTCGACGGGCGGAAAGACCTCCCCTGGCCGGCGGCCCCGAAGATCGACCCCCCCAAGGCCAAGCCGCACGTCACCCGGCTCCCCGTGAAGGCCGTCCTGTGGACGGTCTACGGCACCCTCGTGGCGATCCCGCACGGCGAGCTGCTGGCCGACCCGCCGCCCGGCCCGCTCGGCGACTTCGTCTACGAGAACGCCCTGGAGAAGACGATCAAGGAGTTCCGCATGTGGAACTCCATGAGCCGCAAGCCGGGGAAGCCGTCGGAGTACATGGCGTCGCTGCTGAAGACCGCCCGCGACACCATCCGCCTCACGCACGGCGGCGAGGCCCCCGCCGAGAAGGTGTGGGAGGACATCGTCCGGAAGCTGCAACAGAAGGAGTACACCTACGACGCCGGGCAGTACGGCAGCCTCGACGAGTACTGCCGCAAAATCGCCTATTTCTTCCACGCCAGCCTGCAAGGGACGGGCGCCTACCCCGGCGCCGCCGACGCGCTGCGGATGGTCGCCGAAGGGGGCCGGCAGCAGGGGCTCCTCGACAACGGCCAGAGCTTCACCTTCGGCCAGCTGCGCCGCTGCCTCCGCAAGGACGACCCGGACTTCGAGCCGAACCTGTTCGTCCGCCCCGAGTTGCGCATCCTCTCGGCGGAGGTGAAGGCGAAGAAGCCGGCCGACGGGGTCTGGAAGGCGGCGGCCGCGGCGCTGTCCGCGAAGGGGATTCGCCCCGCCGAGACGCTGCACGTCGGGTCGAGCATCGCCCGCGACATCGCCCCCGCCAAGAAACACGGGTTCCGCACCGCCCTGTTCGCCGGCGACAAGAACTCGCTGGCCGCGAGCGGCGACCAGCTGAAAGACGCCGCCCTCCGGCCGGACGTGCTGTTGACCGAGCTCACCCAGGTGATAGAAGTATTCGCTTGACCCCCGTGGCCCGCCCGGAGGGGCGCATGCCCGCCGACGCCGCCGAGTACGACGTTTCCACGTTCGACCTGTCGAGCCCGATCGCCGGGATCGAGGAGATCCGGGCGGCGAACCCGCAGCGGTTCGAGTTCGAGATGCTGTCGGCGATCGTCCTGGTGGACCCGGCCCGCAAGCTGATCGTCGGGTACAAGGACCTGGGGCCGGACGAGTTCTGGGCGCGCGGCCACATGCCCGGCTACCCGCTGATGCCGGGCGTGCTGATGGTCGAGGCGGCGGCGCAGCTGTGCTGCTACTACAGCGTCACGCAGGGGGTGAGCACCCCCGGCCAGCTGATGGGCCTGGGCGGGATCGAGGACTCCAAGTTCGTCCGCCCGGTGCGCCCCGGCGACCGGCTGGTGCTGGTCGGCACCGGGCTGAAGGTCCACCGCCGGCTGACCCGGTTCCGCGTCGTCGGGTACGTGCGGAACGAGAAGGTGTTCGAGGCGACCGTGGTCGGCGTGCCGATCGGGAAGCTGGAGGAGCTGACGGGTGCGTAAGCCGCGGCGGTTGGCCCCCGAGGAACTCGCCCCGTACGAGTGGCAGCCGCCGCGCCGCTTCGGCCGGTGGGGCGTCGGCCAGGTGGAAGGAAGCGAGCCCGGTTCTTCCTCCCACCTGGATTGGCCCGTCCTGTTCGGCAACGCCAACCCGGTCGAGGTCGAGGTCGGCATGGGGAAGGGGCTGTTCCTCCTCACCCAGGCGCTCGCCCGGCCGGGCGTCAACTTCTTCGGCATCGAGGTCGTACGGAAGGTCCAGCGGTACGCCGCCACGCGCCTCGCGGTCCGCAAGCTGACGAACGTCAAAACCACCTGCGCCGACGCCAAGGCGCTGTTCCGCGACTTCGTCGCCCCCGGCAGCGTGGCGGCCGTCCACGTCCTGTTCCCCGACCCGTGGTGGAAGGCCCGGCACAAGAAGCGCCGCGTCTTCACGCCCGAGCTCGCCGCCGACATCGCCCGCGCCCTCCCCGCGGGCGGGGTGCTGCACGTCGCGTCGGACGTGGCCGAGTACTT
The DNA here is from genome assembly GCA_044220735.1 of Urbifossiella sp. Taxonomy (GTDB): domain Bacteria; phylum Planctomycetota; class Planctomycetia; order Gemmatales; family Gemmataceae; genus Urbifossiella. The sequence goes on from JBGAQM010000082.1 coordinate 15,323, forward strand.
CGGCGTGATGACCGGCATCCTCCGGGCGATGCCGGCGTTCCGCGAGCTGGCCGCCGAGACGACCGCCGAGGGCGGTTTCGAGACGAACTTCGAGCGGAAGGCGCGGGCGCAGGGGACGCCCGTCGGCCGGGCGCGGTACGAGCGGACCGCCGAGCCGGTGACGGTGGCGCCGGACCCGCTCGCCTCACCCGACCCGGGGCCCGCGCCATGACCCGCCTCGCCGCCGCCGTCGCGCTCGTGGTTGCAGTCTCGCCGCCCGCGGCGGTGCAGCCCGTCGAAACGGTCGCGGGCGTCGTCAAGGCGGTGGCCGCCGGGAAGAACCAACTGGTGGTGACGGTCGAGGAGGGCGACGTCCGCGCCGACCGCACAGTCACCGCCGGCGGCGCGAAGGTGCTGTTCGGGTCGGAGGCGGTGGCGCTCGGCGACCTGCGGCCGGGGATGCACGTCGCCCTGTCGTACCGGGGGAACAGCACCGACCTGCTGGCGGTGAAGGCCGCGTGGCCGCCCCGCGAGGTCGTGTTCCAGGCCGCGGACCCGGCGGGGCGGTCGTTCCGCACCGACGCCGACGAAGTACTGACGCTCGACCCGGCCGCGAAAATGACGGTGGACGAGCTCCCCGCCGGCGTCGCCGACGTGCCGCCGGGGCGGAAGGTGCGGCTCGAACTGGCCCTCGACCGGACGGTCGTGCGGACTCTGGAAGCGGAGGGCGCCCCGGACACGCTGCCGGGCCTGGTGAAGCGCTACGACGCGGCCACGCGGACGCTGCTGGTCGAGGTGCGGGCGGCCGGCTTCCGCGCGGACCGGGTGGCGACGATCGGGTTCGCGGTGGCGGCCGGGGCGAAGGTCCGCCGCGCCGGCCGCGACGTGGCACTGACCGACCTGAAGGAGCGGATGCCGGTGCGGCTGACGTTCACCGCGGACCGCCGCACGGTTACCGCGATCCTGACCGCCGCCCCGCTCCCGCCCGAGCTGAACGACGACGACTGACCCGGCCGTCAAACTTCCCCTCACCCGTTGCATCCCGCGGCGGCGCAGTTACCATAACACCTTGCCCTCCCCGCCCCGCTTCCCGTCCCGAGCCCACCCGAGCCGACTATGAGCCAGCTCGCCGAGACGAATGACGTCCAGATGATCGAGAAGCTCCGCACGGCCCACGGGCGGCTGCGGAAGGAGATCGGCAAGGTCATCATCGGCCAGGAGCAGGTGGTCGATCAGCTGCTGATGGCGATCTTCTGCCGGTCGCACGCCCTGCTCATGGGCGTGCCCGGCCTCGCCAAGACGCTCATGGTGAGCACCCTGGCCCAGGCGCTCGACATGAGCTTCAAGCGCATCCAGTTCACCCCCGACCTGATGCCGTCGGACATCACCGGCAGCGAGGTCATCCAGGACGACCCGGTCACCCGCGAGCGGATGTTCAAGTTCCTCCCCGGGCCGCTGTTCGCCAACATCGTCCTCGCCGACGAGATCAACCGCACCCCGCCCAAGACGCAGGCGGCGCTCCTCGAAGCCATGCAGGAGCGGAAGGCGAGCATCGGCGGCGTGGACCACCCGATGCGGAACCCGTTCTTCGTGCTCGCCACCCAGAACCCGATCGAGCAGGAAGGGACGTACCCGCTCCCCGAGGCGCAGCTGGACCGCTTCCTGTTTCTCATCAAGGTGGACTACCCGACCGACGAGGAGGAGGAGCAGATCATGCGGATCGGTACCTCCGACACGAAGACGAGCGTGTCGTCGGTCCTGAGCGGCGACGACATCCTGGGGCTGCAGCAGATCGTGCGGCGGGTGCCGGTGTCGGACAAGGTGTTCCACTTCGCCAAGCGGATCACGCGGCTGAGCCGGCCGGGCACGCCCGAAGCCGCCGACTTCGTGAGCAAGTGGCTGACGTGGGGCGCCGGCCCGCGGGCGAGCATGAACCTGATCCTTGCCGCGAAGGCGCACGCGCTGCTGCGCGGCAGCAACCACGTGGCCGGGGACGACGTGGTGGCGGTGGCGCTGCCGATCCTGCGGCACCGGCTGATCCTCAACTTCGCCGCCCAGAGCGAGGGCGTGACGATCGACGACGTGATCCGCCAGCTGATCAAGGCCGCCGCGCGGGCGGTGGCGGCGTAGCAGAGGACAGAGGACAGAAGTCAGAGGACAGACGGCAGAAACCAGCCGCCGTCTTCTCTGCCGTCTGTCCTCTGACTTCTGTCCTCTGTCCTCTGGTTCAGCCCATGCCTTCCTACCTCAAACCCGACGTCCTCGCCCGGGCCGAGTCGCTCGGCCTGATGGCCCGACAGGTCGTCGAGGGGTTGCGCGTCGGCGACCACAAGAGCCCATACAAGGGGTTCTCCGTCGAGTTCGTCCAGCACCGCGAGTACGTCCCCGGCGACGACATCCGCCACATCGACTGGAAGAGCTACGGCCGCTCGGAACGCTACACGATCAAGCAGTACGAGCAGGAGACGAACTACATCGCCCACGTCCTCGTGGACAACAGCAACTCGATGCGCTACGGCGCCGGCGAGACGAACAAGCTCGAATACGCCAAGCTGCTGGCCGCGTCGCTCAGCTACCTGATCCTCCGCCAGCGCGACAGCGTGTCGCTGCGGGTGTTCAACGCCGGCTGGGCCGCCGAACTCCCCGTGAGCAGCCAGCTCGGGCACATCCACGCGATCACGCACACCCTCGAGGAGACGCAGCCGCGCGACCGCACCCGCATCGGGCCGCTCCTCGACGAGGTCGCCGACCGCATCGGCCGCCGCGGGCTGGTGTTCGTCATCACCGACGCCCTCGACGACGTGGACAGCACGCTCGCCGGCCTGCGGCACCTCCGCTACCGCGGCCACGAGGTGATGCTGTTCCACGTCCTGCACCGCGACGAGGTCGAGTTCCCGCTCGACGGCAACATCCGGTTCATCGGGCTGGAGGGCTTCGAGGAGCTGATGACGCGGCCGCACCTGCTGCGGCCGGCGTACCTGCGGGTGGTGGGGAACTACCTGGAGCGGATGCAGCGCGGTTGCGACGGCAGCGGCGTCGATTACGTCCGCATGATGACGAGCCGGCCGCTGGTGGCGGCGCTCGGCGAGTACCTGGTCCGCCGCCTCCAAACGGGGCGGCGATGAGCGGCCCGCGACGCCGCCTGCGGCGGAGCCTCCTGGTGGCGCTGCCGCTCCTCGCCGTCGCCGGCGTGGTCGTGTGGTACGCGTTCCTCCGCAGCCCCCCGGACGACCTGGGGCAGATGCAGGGCGACTGGGTGCTGAAGGGGCCCGACGGCCGCGACCGGGCGGTGGTGCGGATCCGCGGCGACGTGTGGACGTACCACGTCGGCGACGAGGAGCGCGGCCGCCTCCGCATCGCGCTGAACGCCGACGCGGCGCCGCGGGAGATCGACCTGACGACGCTGGAGCCGGACGGCCGGCCGCGGACCTTCACCCGCGGCGCCGTCGGCGTGGAGATGAAGGAAGTGGGCGTCTACGAGCTGCGCGGCGACGAGCTGCGCATCGCCCGGGCGCCGGCGTGGGACGGCGGCACCCGCCCGCGGGCGCTGACGGAGCCCCAGACGCCCGCCGTCACCCTGGTCCGCGTGTCGAGGTAACCGTGCGAATCGCCCCGCTGCTCGCCGCGTTCGCCGCCGCCGCCGGGCTGGTCGGCTTCTCCGCCGCGACCGGCCAGCCGCCGGACAAGGCGAAGAAGACCGACAGCGACCTCGTCCGCCTCCAGGGCGAGTGGGTGGTCACGAAGGTCGAAGTGCCGCGCGGCGAGGGGCCGCCGGACGAGCTGCTGACGAGCCTCAAGATCACCGTCCGCGAGAACCGCGTTACGGCCGAGTTCATCGGCAAGCTGGCCGGCAAGGAGGAGAGCGTCCACGCCCTCCTCGTCCTCGACTCGACCAAGACGCCCCGGCACGTCGACGTGATCCCGGCCGACGCGAAGGGGCAGCCGCGGCGGATGCAGTCGCGCAGCACGGGGAAGGGGAAGGCCAACACGGTGACGGACCACGGCCCGCACCCGCCGATGGTGGGGGTGTACAAGCTCGACGGCGACACCCTCACCGTGTGCGTCGAGGCCGGGGAGGGGCAGCCGCGGCCGACCGAGTTGAAGGCCGCCCCGCCGAAGGACCCGAAGTCGTTCCGCGCCGACGACCAGGGGTACGCGCTGATCCAGCTGACCCGGAAGAAGTAGCGCCGGTGCCCGCCGTGGGGCCGGCTTCCAGCCGGCCGGTTCACGCTTGGCCGGCTGG
>JBGAQM010000083.1:0-18742 GCA_044220735.1 Urbifossiella sp.
CCGGTTCGGCGGCAGCGGGTCGGCGCGGTCGAACCACCGGGCCAGCGCCGGGGCCGAATCCGCTTCGCCCACCACGACCGCGCCAGCGAGCTTTCCGTCTCGGATGATCAGCTTGCGATAAATGCCGCGGCGGTCCTCGATGACCTGAATCACCTCGTCGCTGTCACCGGCGGGCTCGACCGCACCCATGCTGGCGACCTCGACGCCTGCCACCTTCAGTCGCGTGTACACCTTCGATCCGCGGTAGCGGGCCATCGGGTTCGCGCCGGTCAGAATGTCGGCCAGCACCCCGCACTGCTCCCAGATCGGTGGCACGACGCCGTACACCTTCCCGGCGTGCTCGGCACACTCACCCACGGCGAACACGCCCGGAACCGCCGTCGCCAGCAGGTCGTTCACGACGATGCCCGTCCTCACCGGCACGTTCGACGCCTCGGCCGCGTCAGTACGCGGGCGCACGCCGCAGGCCAGCACGAGAATGTCGGCGGGGAGAACCTCGCCGCTCTTGAGCACGACGCCGGTGATGCGGTCGGTGCCGCGCACGGCCGCGGCCTCGGACCCGGTGCGGACGAACACGCCGGCCTGTTCGACGGCCTGCCGCAGAAACATGCCGCCGGTGCGGTCCACCTGGAGATTCATGAGCGTGTCGGCGCGGTGAGCGACGGTGACGTGCATCCCCAGGTCGCACAGCCCCTTCGCCGCTTCGAGCCCGAGCAGGCCGCCGCCGAGCACGACCGCCGAACTCGCTGGCCGCGCCTCGGCTCGGATACGCTCGCAGTCGGCGATCGAGCGGTACACGAACGCCCCGGCCTTCGGCGCGCCGTCGGGGCTGAGCAGGTTGTCGATCGGCGGTACGACCGCGCGGCTGCCGGTGGCGAACACGGCCACGTCGAACGGGAACGTCTTCCCGCCTGCCGCGTGGATCACCCGGGCGGCCGTGTCCAACCGGCACACGCGGATGCCGACGTGGTAGTCGATTCCCTGCTCGGCGTACCACGCGGTCGTCTTCAGCGTGATCTCGTCGGCACTGCCGCCGCCCAACACGCGCCCGAGGAGGATGCGGTTGTAGCAGCCGTGCGGCTCGTCCCCGAACACGGCGATGTCGAACCGCTCGGCCGCCCCGCGGCGCAGCAACTCGTCGAGCAGCCGGCCGGCCGCCATGCCATTGCCGATGATCGCCAGGCGCTTTTTCATCCCGCCGCCCCCACGATTCGCACCGCCGCCAGCTTGAACTCCGGCATCCGACTCACCGGGTCGAGAAACCCACCAACCAAGCGGTTCGCCGCTTCCCTGCCGCCCCAGTGGAACGGCGCGAACAGCGTGTCCGGGCGGATTTCGGGCGTCACGTCCGCCGCGAACTCGGCCCGCCCGCGGCGGCTCTCCAGCGTCACCATCGACCCCGCGCGGACGCGGTGACGGCCGGCGGCGGCGGGATGAATTTGCAGCACCGGGCTAGGCTTCGCCTTCGCGAGCGCGCCCACCAGCCGCGTCTGGGCGCCCGAGTTGTAATGCTCGCGGTACCGGCCGGTGGTGAAGAAGAACGGGAAGCCCGCGTCCGGCTCCTCGCCTGCGGCCCGGTGCTCGACGGGGAAAAACTTCGCCCGCCCGTCGGCGTGGTGGAAGCGCTCCGCGAACAGCCGCCGGGTGCCGGGATGGTCCTCTGCCGGGCACGGCCAGAAGACGCCGTCCTCGCGGTCGATTCGCTCGTAGGTGATGCCGGCGTAGTCGGCCGTGCCGCCGGCGGTGGCGCGGCGGAACTCGTCGAACACGTCGGCGGGCGCAGGAAAGTCGAACTTGTCCAGGTGCCCGAGCCGGTCGGCCAACTCCCGCATCACGTCCAGGTCGCCGCGGACGCCGCTCGGCGGGCGCGCCACGCGGCGGCGGCGGATCACACGGCCTTCCAGATTCGTCATCGTCCCTTCTTCCTCGGCCCACTGGTAGACCGGGAGGACGACGTGGGCGTGAGCCGTGGTGTCGTTCAGGAAGCTGTCGCAGACGGTAAGGTGGTCGAGCGATGACAGCCGGGTGTCAATGCGGTTCAGGTCCGGCGACGCGACAGCGACGTTCGAACCCATCACGAACAGAGAGCGGATGCCGCCGGCGGGGCCGCAGGCGTCCAGCAGTTCGAACGCGCTCTTCCCCTTCCGCGGCAGCGACGCCGGATCGACGCCCCACACGTCGGCGACGTGCCGGCGGTGGGCGTCCACCTCGATTAACCGGTACCCGGGGAGTTGGTCGGCCTTTTGCCCGTGTTCGCGACCGCCCTGGCCGTTCCCCTGGCCGGTCAGGCAGCCCCACCCACTCGCGGCTCTGCCGGGCAGCCCGAGCGCCAACGCCAGATTGATGAAGGCGTGAACGGTATCGACACCCTTGCTGTGCTGCTCCGCCCCGCGGCCGCTCAGGATCATCGCCGAGCGAGCGGTGCCGAGCCAGCGGACGAGCTTCCGCAACGTCGGCTCGCCCACGCCGGTCAGCCGCTCGACGTGCGCCGGGTGGTACTGCAACGCCACGCGCCGAACCGCGTCGAACCCGTTGGTGCGGGCGGCGACGTACTCCTCGTTGACGAGCCCGTCTTCGAGCGCGAGGTAGAGGAGCCCGTTGGCCAGCGCCAGGTCGGTGCCGGGGGTGGTTTGTAGGAACAGGTCGGCGAGTTTGGCCGTCGCCGTCTTCCGCGGGTCGATCACGGCGAGGCGGCCGCCGGCCTTCTTCTGCCGCTCGAACCACTGAGTGATGGGCGGAAGCGTGTCGGCCGGGTTTCCCCCGACCAGGAGGATCACGTCGGCCCGTTCCAGGTCGTCGATCGGGAAGGGGAGGCCGCGGTCGATGCCGAATGCCCGGTTGCCGCCGGCCGCGGCGCTCGACATGCAGTAGCGGCCGTTGTAGTCGATGTTCGCCGTGCCCACGACGACGCGGGCGAACTTGCCGAGCAGGTACGCCGTCTCGTTCGTCAGCGCCCCGGAGCCGAAGAAGCCGACGGCGTCCGCGCCGTACTCGGCCTTCGTGCGGCGCATCGCATCCGCGACGTCGTCCAGCGCCGCGTCCCAACTCGCTTCCAGCAGCTTGCCGCGGTGGCGTAGCAGTGGCGTCGTGATGCGCTCGGGGTGACGCAGCAGCGTCGTCGCGGTCCAACCCTTGATGCAGAGCTGGCCGTTGTTCACGGGGAAGTGCGGGTCGCCCTGCACGCCTGCGGGGGCGTCCGAGCTGCCGTCGCCGACCAGCATGCCGCACTGGTACGCGCAGTACGGGCAGTGGGTGCGGATCGACAGCGGTGGTGCGAGTGGCAGAGCCGTCATCGGGTCAGACCGCCGGGAGGGTGAGGAACACGGCGTTGCCTTCGACCTCGACCGGGTACGTCGTCACGGCGCAGACGTTCGGCTGGTCGCACTCGCCACTCTCAGCGGTGAATCGGAAGGCGTGCAGCGGGCACACCACCTGATGCCCGACGAGCATGCCGTCGGCGAGGGGGCCGGCCTTGTGGGGGCAGCTGTTCTCGGTGGCGAAGACCTTGCCGTCGCGGGCGCGGAACACGGCGACGGTGTGGCCGGCGACGACGAACGGCCGGCCGAGACCGACGGGGAGGTCGTCGAGGTCGCAGAGGCGGACGCGGGCGGCGCGGCCGTTGCGGCCCGGGGACTTCAGCGCGAGGGTTTGCATCGTGTCACCTCCCGAGCCGGGGGCATTAGCCCCCGGATTCTGTGGATCGTGTCTCGCGCCGCGCGAATCCGGGGGGCTGACGCCCCCGGCTCGCCAGGCATCACGTCAGCATCGGCAGCGCCACCATGCGCGGTTCCGCGAACTGGCCCGCGTACACCGGCTGTTCGCGCTCGAGCCACGGGTCGCGGTACGCGGCGACCGTCGCCTCGACCTCGCGGTCGAAGTAGTCCCACTGGCCCGACTCGTTCTCCAGGATCAACCGCTTGATCTTGTCGAGGCCGACGCGGGGGACGAAGTCGTAGGTCCGCTCAAGCCACTTGGCGTTGTCGCGGTAGTAGATGAGAAACCGGCCGATCACCGTGAGCGCCTCGGCCTGCGTCTTCACCCGGCACAGCACGTCCGTCTTCCGCACGCTCGCACCGGCGGCGCCGCCGATAGACACCTCCCACTCGCCGCCCTCGGTGGCGATCACGCCCACGTCTTTCACCGTGCTTTCCGCGCAGTTTCGGGGGCAACCGCTGACGGCGAGTTTCACCTTCGCCGGGAACTCGAAGCCCTGGTAGCGCTTCTCGATGGCGATGCCGAGCGACGTGGAGTCGTTCGTGCCGTAACGGCAGAACTCGCTGCCGACACACGTCTTCACCGTCCGCAGCGCCTTCGTGTACGCGTACCCGCTCGGCATGCCGAGGTCGGCCCACATCTTGGGCAGGTCGTCCTTCTTCACGCCGAGCAGGTCGATACGCTGGCCGCCCGTCACCTTCACCATCGGCACGTCGTACTTCTTCGCCACCTCGCCGATCTTGATGAGGTCGTCCGCGCTCGTGACGCCCCCGTACATGCGCGGGATGACGGAGAACGTGCCGTCCTTCTGGATGTTGGCGTGGACGCGGTCGTTCACGTACCGGGCGTCGCGCTCGTCGATGTACTCGTCGTTCCACAGGCTCTTGAGCATCGACGCCAGGCCCATCTTGCTCTTCTCGTCCACGCCGGTACCCAACTCGCGGAACACCGCCGACACGCTCTTGAGGCCGCGCTTCCGCACTTCGGCCACCAGCGTCGGCTTGTCCATCGGCACCGCGGGGACGTACCAGCCCTCCGACGGGTCCGCCTTCACCGCACCCGCGACGGCCTCGATCAGCCCCTTGACGAGTCCCTTGCAACTGCCGCAACCGGTGCCCGCGCGTGTCGCCTTGCCGACGGCGGGGACCGTACACTTGCCGGCCTTGATGGCCGTGCAGATGGAGCCCTTGCTGACGCCGTTGCAGTCGCAAATCTGGTGCGAATCCGGTAGGTCGGCGAGCGATACGTCCTTCTTCGCGGAGCCTGCGGTGAAGAAGATTTCGAGGCGGCGCTCGGGCACCGGGGCGTCGTGCTTGAACAGCTCCATCAGGTTGTCGGCCGGCCCCAGGTCGCCGAGGAGGCACGCGGCCGAGAGCTTGCCGTCGCGGACGATCGCCTTCCAGTACACCTGCCGCGCCGGCTCGCTGTACTGCACCACCTCGTCGGTGTCCTTCAGGTCGCCGATGCGGCCCATGCTCGCCAGCTCGACGCCCATCACTTTCAACTTCGTGGCGATCTTCGAGCCCGTGTACGCCTTCTCAGGCGCCGTGTCGGTCAGCACTTCGGCGAGCACCTTCGTCTGCTCCCAGAGCGGGGCAACCAGACCGTACACCATCCCGCGGTGCTGGACGCACTCGCCGACGCCGAAGACGTGCGGGTCGCTCGTTCGCATCTGGTCGTCCACGACCACGGCCCGCTCGCAGGTCAGCCCGCACTCCTTCGCCAGGTCGATGTTCGGCCGGATGCCGGCGGAGATGACCACGATGTCGGCCGGCACGGTCGACCCGTCCGCGAACTTGACGCCGGTGACGTGGGTGTGCCCCTGAATCTCGGCGGTGCTCGTCTTGGTCAACGCCTTGAGGCCGAGCTTCTCGATCGTCTGACCCAGAACCTTGCCGCCGGCCTCGTCTAGTTGCACGCTCATCAGCCAGGGCGCCATCTCGACGACGGTGACGCTCGCCAGGTCGTGCGTCATCAGCCCCTTCGCGGCCTCCAGCCCGAGGAGCCCGCCGCCGATCACGACGGCGTTCGTCTTCCCCTTCGCGTAGTCGGCGATGTTGCGACAGTCGTCGAGCGTGCGGAATACGAACACGCCGTGGAGCGTGACGCCCGGCACCGGCGGTACGAACGGCTTCGACCCGGTGGCGAGAACGAGCACGTCGTACGGCTGCTCAACACCGTCGGCGTGGACGACGCGGTTGTCGCGGTCGATCCGCGTCACCTTCTTCCCGGCGTGGAGCGTGACGTTGTTCTCCTCGTACCACGCGAGCGGGTTGAGGAAGATTTCCTTCGGGTCCTGCGTTCCGTTGAGGACGTTCGAAAGGAGGATGCGGTTGTAATTCCCGTACGGCTCGTCGCCGAACATCACGACTTCGAACCGGTCGCGGTTAAGGGCGAGTACGTCCTCGACGAGCCGGGCGCCGGCCATGCCGTTGCCGATGACGACGAGCTTCTGGCGGGTGGTCACGCGGCGGCTCCTTCGGCGGCCAGGGACAGCATTCGGGCACGGTGGGCGACGACCTCGCCGACCACGATCATGGCGGGGGCCGCGGCGCCGGCGGCGCGGGCGGCGGCGGGCAGGAGTGACAACGGGCTGGCAACCACCTGTTGGTCGGGGAGGGTGCCGCGGCAGACGACGGCGGCCGGCGTGTTGGGGGCGAGCCCGGCGCCGATCAGCCGGGCGGCGATGGCGTCGAGGTGCCGCAGGCCCATGTACACGACGAGCGTGCCGGCGCGGGCGAGGGCGGCCCAGTCGAGCTTGCAGTCGGGCGAATCCGGGTCGAAGTGGCCGGTCACGAGCGTGACCGATTGCGTCTCGTCGCGGTGCGTCAGCGGGATGCCGGCCGCGGCGCACGCCCCGACCGCCGTCGTGACGCCCGGCACGATCTCGACCGGGATGCCGCGCTCGGCGAGGTACTCGGCCTCTTCGCCGCCGCGGCCGAAGACGCACGGGTCGCCGCCCTTCAGCCGCACGACCGTCAGGCCGGCGCGGGCGCGGTTCGCGATCGCCTCGTGGATCGTTTCCTGGAGCGTCGAGCCGACGCAGTAGCCGCGCTTGCCCGCGTACACACGCTCGGCGTCGGCGGGCGCGTGGGCGATGAGTTCGGGGTGAACGAGGGCGTCGTACACGACCACGTCGGCCCGGCGGAGGGCGTTCAGCCCGCGGACGGTGACGAGGTCCGGAGCGCCGGGGCCGGCGCCGACGAGATAGACCGTGCCAGGTTGTGTGCGTTCGGTCGGCGTCACAGGCGCAGAATCTCCTCGGCCGCGACGCGAACGTTGCGGCGATCGTCAGGGCGGTAAGTTCGGCGAACAATGAGCCCTGCATACCCCCGCGGGGGCGGATGGTCCGTGTGAGACAGGCAGAGCGGTGTGCTGAGAGGTGATAGCAATGCGCGGACCACACCCGCGATTCGTACCGTGTCAGGTGGAGAGCCGGGGAGTGAATGCGTGGAAAACCACGTCATTCCGTAGGCAGAATGAATGCGTCGTCAGCCTGTGTTTTTTTCGTGAGTTGGGTTGTGAGGTGTGGCAACAGGGTGGCGGGTGCCTGCGTAGCGTGCGGCCGATGGGGGCGACTCGCCCGCGATGCGGGCAGTTTGACTCGGCCCGCGGCTCGCCGTTGGGTCCTGCGGCGCTCAGCCTCGACCCGCCGGCCGTCGATCTTCGGTCACGGGTTCGCCGCCTCCAACATCCGGAACGTCGCCAGGTCGGCCGGATGGCTCATTCGGGCGTCCAGGCCGCGCGACTTTGCTTCCCGAAACGCTTGCGCCGCCCGCTCCGGTTGGGGCGGTGACTGGGCGAGTCGCATCACCGCGACGTGGAACCAGCGCAGAGCGCTCGGGTCTAACCCGATCGCTTCCATCAGGTCGCGCTCGGCGGCCTCGAACTGGCGTAGTGTGATCCTCACCCGGCCGCGGGTGTCGAGAAGGTCGGCGGAGATGCCGGCCTCGCGGGCGGCGCGGTCGAGCAACTCCAGAGCCCGCGGGGCGGTGTTCCCGTCCGCGGCGAGGAGCCACGCCAGGTTATTCAGGGCCACGACGTTCCGCGGGTCGCGCGCGAGCACCCTCGTGTACACCTCGGCGGCCTTTTCGGGCTCCTGCCGCAGTGTCAGGAACTCGGCCTCTGCCAGCTTCATCGGCACGTCGGCGGGGGCGGCCGCGACGGCCTTGTCGAGCCAGCCGCGGACGAGTTCGAACTGACGGTCGGTGGCGCCGCCGGCCCGTAGCACCGCGAGCCCGGCCTGGGCGCGGACGCGGTCGGGGAGGTAGCGGCCGAACTGCTCGACCTTCGCCAGCGCGTCGGCGGTCTGCCCGTCGCTCGCCAGCACGCCGGCGACGCCGACCACCGCCTCGGGCCGCGACGGCACGAGCGCCGCGAACCGCTGCGCCGCCGCCGTCGCCATCGCACGGCCGCTGGGAGTCCCCTTCACTCCGGGGAGGCGGCACAACTCGTCCAACAGTTCGGCAACGCGGGCGGACCGGGCCAGGTAGTCGCCGGCCCCCGCGTCGGCGGCTCCGGCATACGCCTCGGCCAGGGCCAGCGCCCGGTCTGCCTTCCCGGCCCTTGCCTCGTAGCGAGCGACGGACGCGACCGCGCGAAACTCGCCTGGGTACAGCGACCGCAGCCGGCCGGCGAAGGCGTCGGCCGCGGGAAAGTTGCGGTCCTCGGTTAGTTCGTCGAGCGCGGCGACGAGGTAGTAGAGGTTTTGCGGGTCGGCCTTCATCAGCGCGTTGAGCCCCTCGCGAGCGGCCTTGCGGTTGCCGGCGACGCGGTGGAGTTGCGACAGGTTGTACAGGTCGCGCGGCGATTGCGTCGTCTTGTAAACGCTCTCCAGCGCCACCGCCGCGCGGCCGACGGCGGCACGGCGGTCGTCGCCTTCGAGGTAGCGGGCCAGTGTGGTTAAGACACCGGCGGTGGCCCGGAGGTCCTCGACCGTCGCCCCGCCCTCGTTCGCTTCCGCGAGCAACTGCGCGGCGCGGGCACGACCCTCGGGCGTGCCGCGGGAAGCCAACAGCATCGCGAGGTTCCGCTTCGCCCAACCGGCGTCGGCCGGGCGGGCGGTGGGGTCGGCGACAAACGCGTCGAGAACCTTGACCGCCCGCTCGGTGTCCGCCCGAGATAGCGCGACTGCGAGCCGGGCCTGGGTGATCGCCCGCTTCTCGGCCGGGTCGGTGGCGGGCGGGCTCCAGCCATACCCGTCAGGGGTTTCGGCGAAGACGGCGACGGCGGCGAAGTACGCCGACGGTGCGAGCTTCGTGCGGGCGGCTTCGAACGTCGGCGCCGCGAGGTCCGGCGGGCCTTTCCCACCCGTCTGGTACAGTGCGAGCCGCAGCCAGTCGTCGGCCGTCGCGGTGGGCGCCGTCGTCGCGGCCGTGAGAATCGCGGCCGCGGCCGCCGGCGTCCGCGCGGCAAGCCACCCCGGGCCGCCGGGCTCGCGCTCGACGACCGGCCGGCATAACGCCACCACCTGCGCCGCGGCCGAGGGCGGTACTCGCTCGACGACCCCGGCCATGAGGCGGCGGAACGGCTCGCCGGCCCATCGCGAGTCGGCCGCGAGTCGGGCCACGGCCTTCGCCGCGCGGTCGTCGGGACCGGCCTTCACCAGCGCCACCACCCACGCCCGTGCGGACTCGATGCCGGTCGGCTCCAAGCGGTAGGCGCGCTCGGCGAGTCGCAGCGATTCCTTTACGTCACCGGCGTCCGCCTTCGCGCTGGCGAGTACCAGGCAGGCGTCGGCGCGGTTCGGCGACAGACCCACGGCGGCCAACAGATTCCCGGCGGCTGCCGGCGACACCCGCGCGTCGCAGACCTGTACCGACGGACCGTTCTCCCCCTCGAGCTTCGCCAGTGCGGCCCGCGCCTCGGCGGCAACGTCTACTTTGCCGGCGTCCGCCGCGCGCTCGGCGAGCCGCAACCAGCCAGCGATATCATTCGGGCGTCGGGCGGCGACGGTGCGGAGGAGTTCCACGGCCCGCGCCCGGTCGCCGATTTCGTCGGCCACGTCGGTGAGCCCGTACAGGAGTCGAAGTTGATCGGCCTCGGCCCAGCCGTCCGTCCGCTCCGCGAGCGGTGAGAGCGGGCGGACGCGGCCCGGCTCGCGGGCGTACAACCGGGCGCGGGCGATCCGCACCTCGGGGCCGTCCCCAACCGCCGCCTGGGCCTCGTCGATTACCGCCAGCCCGGCGGCCGTGCCGCCGGCATCGGCCGCAGCGTGCGCCAGGGCCGCCCATAGCCGGGTGTCGCCGGGCCGGCGCGACGCCTCGCGGCGGAGTAGTTGCGCGGCCTCGATGTACTTCGCTTGTGCGGCGAGCACTTCGGCCCGGAGGATGACCGGCTCACTCGACCCGAGGCCGAACCGCGGCGCCGCCGCCGAGATCGCCGCGTCCAACTTCCGCCAGTCGTCAGGGCTCGCGACGCCGTGGCGGAGGCGGTGGGCCTTCATCTTCACCCACTGACTGAAGACCGCCCCCGGGGCGAGCGGCGAGGCGACGGCCACGTCCAGTTCGCGCAGGCCGTCGTCGAACCGGCCGAGGTTCTGGTAGAGGACCGCCGCCCCCACGCGGGCCGCGACGTGGCCCGGGTCGGCGGCGAGGACGCGCTGCAGCGCCCGCTCGTGATTTTCGCTGTCGCCGGTCCGCTCGAAGCAGGTCGCGAGGAGGAGGTTCGCCTGGGTCTGAAGCCCCGGCGGGCTCCCGCCCGTGCCGCGGAGTTTCTCCAGCGACTCGATCGCGTCGGCCCACTTCTCCTGCCGCATGGCGAGGCGGGCCTTCAGGTACGTCACCTGCGAGGGCGGCAGTCGCTTCGCTTCGAGGCGGCGTAGGATGTCGGCGGTGCGGGCCGTGTCGCCCTGCTGCACGAGTAGATCGGCGAGGGGCACGAGGAGGTCGAAGCCGTCCGGCGTGTGCTTCAGCCCGTCCTCCAGGGCCGCGAGCGCCGCCGGGACGTTACCGCGGACGAGTTCGAGCCACGCCAGCGCCCGCACCAGCTTCAACTCGCGCGGGTACAGACTCGCCGCGTCGCGGAGGATGGCGTGCGCGGCCGGGATGTCGCGGCCCTTCTGAAGGACGTCGGCCAGGAGTAGCGACGCCTCTGCGTTCTCGGGGTCGAGTTCGAGGACACGGCGGAGGTCGCGGCAGGCCGGGTCCAGGTTCACCGGCCGGTTCGCCCGCTCGTCGTCCTCGGCGGCGAACGTCTCGAACCGGGCGCGCACGAGGTACGCCTGCGGTTCCAGCGGCACGGACGCCACCATGCGGTCGAGGGCGGCGCGGGCGCCGGCCGTGTCGGACTGGTTCTTCCACAGAAGCTGCGCGAGCCGCTGGTAGTTCAGCATCACCCCCGGCGACTTGGCGACGGCCGACTCGAGCGACCGGCGGGCGTCAGCGATCTGATTCAGGCCGAGTTGCGCGGTGCCGAGTTGCTGCCACAACGCCCCCTCGTCGGGGAACTTCTTCAAGAGCGCGTCGGCGTGGGCGGCGGCGTCCGAGAAGCGACCGACCTTCAGGCAGTGGGCCAGTGCCTCACGGCGGGTGTCGTCGCGGTCCGGGTCGAGGCGGAGAACCTTGTCGTAAAGGAAGACGAGTTCGTTCAGACCGCGGCCGGTGGTCGCGCGGGTGCGGACGAGGTCGATAAGGCGGACGTGTGCGTCCACGTCCGCCGGCTCGAACTCCAGGTACTGTCGGAGGTAGCTGATCGCGGCGTCGGTCTTGCCGGCGTCGGCGGAACGGTCGGCCTGTCGGCGGAGTGCGTCCGGGATGCGGCGAGCCTGGAGCGCGTGGGCGCCGGCGAGTGACCCGCCGAGGCCGAGCGCCACCAGTACGAGCTTGAGGAGGAACCGCCTGTTGATCGTCGGCATGGGTGCGGCGTCCGTGCGGCGGCCGCCCGCGTCCCCCGGCGGCGCGGCCGAACGCGGATGCTACGCCTGCCCGGAACGATCGGTCAACCCCAACGACCGGTCGCGTGTTGTCACAGTTGCTGATCCGTGGTAGCATCTCGGAATCCCACCCCCGACTCGCCAGTGGGTTTCCCTCCTCGTGACCATTCGCACCTTCCAAGCTGGCGACGAACGCACGCAAGCCGCTCTTTTCAACGGGGCCGCGTTCGCGCTCCCCGGGTTCAAGCCGGCTACGGAAGACGACGTCCGCCGCCGCAGCCGCGCCCGCGGGTTCGACCCGATGAGCCGGTTCTACGCCGTCGAAAACGATCAGGTGGTCGGATACTGCATACTGGAGCCCGAGCAGGGGCGCATCGGCTATCCCTGGTGCCGAAGAGGGTACGAATCAACCGTCGGGGATCTCTACGACGCGGCCCTCGGGAGTGCCCGCGATCGTGGCCTACGGACCCTGTTCACCGCCTACCGCCGCGACTGGGACCGGGTGCTCGGGTTCTTCGCCGACCGCGGCTTTCAGAAGGCCCGCGACGTGGTGAACTACGCCGCCGACCCGGTCGACCTGCCGACGATCGCCAGCCGCGGCGGCAACCCCGTGCGGCGATTGACGCGGGCGGACTTCCCCGCTCTCGTCGCGATGGGCCGCGGCGTGGTGCGTGTGTCGGCCGAGCAACTCGAGCAACACGTATTCAACAGCCCGTACTTCCCCGCCGAGGCGTACTGGGTCGTGGACGGGAGCACCGGCCCGGTGGCGGTCGGCATCGGGCTCGACAACCCGAACTGGCCGGACGTGAAGAAGGTGGACCCGCTCGCCCCGTGCTTCCGCCTCGGGGCGTTCGGCACCGAAGGGCTCAACGCCAAGCGCGTCAACGGCCTGTTCAGCTACGTGGTGACGAAGCCGGAGCACGCCCTCCCCGCGGGGCTGGCGTTGCTCGCGGAGGTGAGCCAGGAGTTGACCGAGGGGTCGGTCACGTCGCTGGCCGCCCAGTGCCCGACCGACGCGCCGCACCTGATCGGCTTCTACACCCGCTACTTCAAGGAGCAGGGGCGGTTCCCGGTGCTGGAGCTGACCCTCTAAGCGGCCCCTCGCTTCGGCCGCGCCTTCAGGTCGAACAGTCCGAAGATTTCGTCCTCGGTCAGCCCCATCGTCGTCGGCTTGTCGGCCGCCGCCATCAGGTCCAGGAACACCTTCCGCTTCGCGTCGAGCAGCGTGGCGATGCGCTGCTCGATGGTGTCCAGCCCGGTGAACCGCGTGACGGTGACCGGGTGGCGCTGCCCGACGCGGTGGGCGCGGTTGATCGCCTGGTCCTCGATCGCCGGGTTCCACCACCGGTCGAACAGGAACACGTAGTTCGTGAACTGCAGGTTCAGCCCGACGCTGCCGGTGCCGTAACTCATCAGGATGACGTGCTTGTCGGGGTCACTCTTGAACCGGTCGAGGATCGGCGTGCGCTCCTGCTGCGGGATGCGGCCGTGGTACTGCAGTGGCCCGAACGGCTCCAGGGCCTTCGCCAGAATCTCCAGCGGCTCCACCCACTGGCTGAACACGATTGCCTTCCGCCCGCTGGCCGCCACCTCCTCCATGTCGGTGACGAGTTGTTCGAGAATAGCGCTCTCGCCGGTGAGCGGGTCGAAGTTGCAAATCTGCTTCAGCCGCATCACGAGCTGGAAGACGTGCTGCACGCTGATCGTCTCGCCGAGCTCATTGAGGTGAATCACGCCCTCCTCCTCGGCGAGGCTGTACGCCTGCCGCTGGGCGGGGGTGAGGTCCACCTCGAGGTCGCGGTAGATCTTCGGCGGCATGTCCGACTGCACGAGGTCCTTCGTGCGGCGGAGGATACAGTCGGCGGTGTACCGCGGCAGGTGCCGGGGCGGCGTGTCGGGCGGGATGCGCAGCGGGTCGATGAACGCGAACAGGTTCACGAGGTCCTCGTGGCTGTTCTCGATCGGCGTCCCCGAGATGGCCCAGCTGCGGCCGCGCTTGATCGATCGCACGGTCTGTGCCGTCTTCGACTCGCGGTTCTTGATCCGCTGGGCCTCGTCGAGCACGACGGCGTCGAAGTAGACGCGCGGGTCGGCGGCGTGGTCGGCGTCGCGGGTGAGGGTCTCGTAGTTGATGAGCTTGAGGGGGCAGTTGGAGACGAACCACGTGGTCCGCCGCTGCTCGGCGTCGCCCTCGAACGTCTCGAACGGCACGTCGGGCGCCCACAGCTTCAACTCGCGAGCCCAGTTGTGCATCAGCGGCTTCGGGCAGATCAGCAGCGCCTGCCGAATCTGACCCTGGTGGAACAGCAGCCTCAACGACAGGATCGCCTGTGCGGTCTTGCCGAGTCCCATCTCGTCGGCCAGCAGTGCCCCGTGCCGCGGCATCAGGAACGCGATCCCTTCGAGCTGGTACGGAAACGGCTCGAACGGCACCGCCAGCGACTTGCCGTCGAACAGGCCGTCGAGCGGTGGCTGCAGCAGCAGTAGTAGCCGGTCCTTGAACAGCACCGTGTCCGCCGTCGGCTTCGGGCGGATGCGGGCCTTCGGTGGGGCGTTCGGGTCGTCGGGGAGCGTTGGCAGGTGGACCGCGTGGCGGCCGACCGCGGGCTCGGTCGGAAGCCGCGGCGGGGGCGTGTACTCGGGCGGCGGGGCGGGGAACTTCCACCCCTCCGTCGTGACGCCGAGCGTGAGTTGGCCGACGGAGCGGACCCACGGCGAGTCGGTGAGCAGCCGCGCCTCGCGCACGGTCGCGTCGAGCGGGCGGTCGAAGCGCGGAAACGGGAGGATCTCGACGGGCACGCCGTCACCCGGCGGGCGGCCGGCGTCAGCCGGCTGCTCACTTAGCGCCTCGCGCAGCTCTTCGACCACCGGTTGATCGTCACGCGACACGGCCGCTCACCCCCAGCTTACGGGCCTCGGCCACCGCCTCGCGGATCCGCGCGAACGGCTCCGCCAGATCGACCGAGGGGTCTACCGCGTCGAGCCGCGCGACGACGTCGGGCTCGTCGGCCGCGAACGCGGCGGGTAGGAGCAGCGCCTGCGAGCTGCGCGAGTGGGTGAGTGTGCGCGTATCGGCCGGCAGGACCGCCGCGCCCGGCCGCAGCGCCACGACCGGCACCTCCACCCGGCCCCGCAGCGCCAGCGCCGGCGGCGTGTCCGTTACGATCAGGTCGGGTTTGAGGGTCGTCTTCTCCACGAGGGCTTTGCCGATCACGTCGGCGTGCAGGTAGTCGAGCAGCGTCGGCCCGTACAGCGCGGTCTGCACCAGCAGTGTCGGGCCGTACAGGGCGGTCTGCACCCGGTTCGGCTGCACGGCCGACGACATGCGGAACTCCAGCGGCCGGCCCCAGGCGTTCGTCACGAGGTAGTACCCGGCCCAGCCCGCGGGTTCCAGTTGAACGGTCAAAAACCCGAGGGTCGGCGGCGAGGCGGTGCGGTCACTCACGCGGTGTCCTCGAAGCCCCGGTGTGCGTCAGTCGCACCCCTGTATCGGACCCCACCCGCGGGTCGCATCACCGCCTTCGACGTTGCTCTAACCGCTACTCGGGACAACGGGTGGGTTGTTCCGGCCGTGATACCTGACTTATCCGATCAACTTCTGCCTCGATTGGGATTCCGATTCCGGGTGGTTCCGCTACAACAGGGGTGTTACGCCCGACGATGCTGTTTCACCGCGACCCACCGGCGGGGACCGCTCCCCGCCTTCAGGAACCGAAGGATCATGTCCACCACCACGGCCGCCCCGCCCGCCCCGACTGCCGAAGCCGAG
Organism: Urbifossiella sp.; assembly: GCA_044220735.1. Classification (GTDB taxonomy): domain Bacteria; phylum Planctomycetota; class Planctomycetia; order Gemmatales; family Gemmataceae; genus Urbifossiella. Next base: position 15,357 of record JBGAQM010000083.1, read on the forward strand.
CCGAAGGTGTCGCCCGTCGAGGCGATGAAGGAGAGCAGCAACTTCCTCCGCGGGAAAATCCTCGCCGAGTTGGCCGACCCGGGCCTCGACCACCTGTCGGACGAGGCGAAGAACATCATCAAGTTCCACGGCAGCTACCAACAGGAGGACCGCGACGCCCGCAAGCGGCGCGACAAGCCGGGCGTCGGTAAGGCGTACATGTTCATGATCCGGCTCAAGCTCCCGGGTGGTGTGCTGACGCCGGCGCAGTACCTCGAAATGGACCGCCTTGGCGAACAGTACGCGAACGGCACCCTCCGTTTCACGACGCGGCAGAGCATCCAGTTCCACGGCATCTTGAAGGGCGACTTCAAGACGATCATCGGCGGCATCAACGACGCGCTCGTGTCCACGCTCGGGGCGTGCGGCGACGTGAACCGCAACGTCGTCGCCTGCCCGGCGCCACTGAACGACCCGGCGCGGAAGCAGATGCAGGAGTTGGCCCGTGCCGTGGCGGCGCACCTCGCTCCTCGGGCCGGTGGCCACGCCTATCACGAGATGTGGGTGAACGGCACGAAGCAGGCGGCCCCGGCCGGCCCGAAGGACCACGAGCCGATCTACGGCCCGACCTACCTGCCGCGGAAGTTCAAGGTCGGCTTCGCCCTCCCGGACGACAACTGCACCGACATCCTGGCCCAGTGCCTCGGCTTCCTCTGCGTCCGCGGCGCGGACGGGAACCCCGTCGGCTACAACCTGTACGCCGGCGGCGGGCAGGGGCAAACGAACAGCAAGCCGGACACGTACCCGCTGCTGGCACAGCCGGTGTGCTACGTCCAGCCCGACGAGGTGGTGGCGGCGTCGGAGGCGGTCATCAAGCTGTTCCGCGACCACGGCAACCGTGCCGACCGCAAGCGCGCCCGCCTCAAGTACGTGATGAAGGACTGGGGCGTCGAGAAGTTCCGCGAGGTGTTCGCTCGCGACTACCTGAAGACGCCGTTCCGGCCGGTCGTGGACGCCCCTATCACCGGGCTTGACCTGCACCTCGGCTGGCAGCCGCAGGGCGAGGGCAAGTGGTTCCTCGGCCTGAGCGTCGAGAACGGCCGGGTCAAGGACGAGGGGCCCTTCCGCCTCCGCGCCGGCCTCCGCGAGATCGTGACGCGCGTCGGGTGCAGCGTCCGCGTCTCGACGCAGCAAGACGTTCTCCTCTGCGACATCGCCACCGCGGACCGGCCGACCGTTGATTCCTTGCTGAGCGAGTACGGCATCCCGCGGCCCGAGGGGCTGAGCCAGGTGCAGAAGTGGAGCATGGCCTGCCCGGCGATCCCGACGTGCCCGCTGGCAATCACCGAGAGCGAGCGGTCGATGCCGGCGGTGGTGGATCAGCTCGAACCGATCCTCACGGAACTGGGACTGGCCGACGAGCCGATCAGTGTGCGGATGACGGGTTGTCCGAACGGGTGTGCCCGGCCGTACCAGAGCGAGATCGGCTTGGTCGGCCGCGGCGGCACGAAGTACACGCTGTACATCGGCGGCGACTCCTACGGCCGGCGGATGAACGTCGAGCTGCAGGATTCGGTGCCGATCGACCAGATCGCCCCGAAGCTGAAGCCGGTCTTCGCGGCGTTCCGCGACGAGCGGCAGGCGGGCGAACTGTTCGGCGACTACTGCGAGCGCGTGGGGCTGGAGCGACTCAAGGCGCTGGCCGGGGCGAAGTAACCGACCGGCGAGCCGGGGGCGTGAGCTCCCCGGCTCGCGAGGGTGTCCGAGGCGCCGCTGATGTCACCGGACGACCTGCGCCGCCAACTCGTGATCCACCTCGAAGCGCTGAAGGCTGCGGGGGTGCAGTTCGTTCCCCGTGCCTCCGTCGTCGTTCAGCCGTTCCCGCCGGTCCGCGAGGCGGTGAAGCAGGGTATCCCCGCCCCACCCCCTCCGGCCCCGGCCGCTGCCGAGTTCTTCACGACACCGACCGCGCTTCCCAGCACCCCTGGCGACCGTCGCCAGGAACTCCTCGTCCTCGCCGGGCAGGTCGCCGGGTGCGACCGCTGTTCGGAACTCTTCAGTACCCGCACGCAGACGGTGTTCGGCGTCGGCCCGATCGACCCGGACGTGTGCTTCATCGGTGAAGCCCCCGGGGCCGACGAAGACGCGAAGGGGGAGCCGTTCGTCGGCCGGGCGGGTCAGCTGCTCAACAAGATCATCGCCGCGTGCGGGTTCCAGCGCCCCGACGTGTACATCTGCAACACGCTGAAGTGCCGCCCGCCGAACAACCGCACGCCGACGCCCGACGAGCGCGACAACTGCCGCGACTACTTCGACCGGCAGCTGGCGCTGGTGCGGCCCAAATTCATCGTGTGTCTCGGGGCGACGGCCGCGAAGAACGTGCTGAACACCACCCTCGGCATCGGCCGGATGCGCGGCCGCGTCCACCGCTACCGCGACATCCCGGTGGTGTGCACGTACCACCCGTCGGCGCTGCTGCGGGAGGAGTCGGCGGGTGGAACGGCGATGCGGAAGGACACCTGGGAAGACATGAAGCTCCTCCTCCGCGAGATGGGGCGGCCCATCCCGGGGAAGTAGGTCCGGCTCACTTCGACTTCAGGTGTCGGTCGAAGTACGCGAACAGCGCCCGCTCCGCCGTCTCGGCGTCGGCGCCGCGGAAGCCGTGCCCCGCACCTTGCAGCGTCAGCAACTCAGCCTCCACGCCGCACGCCTTCAAGCGGTCGATCATCCACACCGCCTGCTCGTGCGCCACGTACTTGTCATCCGTTCCGTGGATGCAGAGCGTCGGGGCGGCGTTCGGCGTCACCCAGTTTAACGGGCTGCTGCGGACGTGGGCGGCGCGGGCCGTCTCCAGGTTGCCGCCCAGGAACAGCGGCAGTACCTCGGCGGCGTCCACGCTCTTGCCGTAGCTCTTGGTGAAGTCGCTCGGGCCGTACACGTTCACCACGCACTTCACCTTGCTCGACACGCCGGGGTTGCCGCCGGTGCCCTCGAACTCCTTCACGTCGCCGGTCACGCCGAGGAACTGCGCCAGGTGCCCCCCGGCCGACCCGCCGGTGACGCCGATGCGGTCCGGGTCGATCTTCAGCTTCGCGGCGTTGGCGCGCACCCAGCGCACGGCCGCCTTCACGTCGTGGACCGCGGCCGGGAACTGGTGCTTCGGCGCCAGCCGGTAGCTGACCGTGACGGCGATATAGCCGCGCTGCGCGAGCTTCACCGTGAGGGGGTCGTAGCTCTCGCGCTTGCCGGCGCGGAAGCCGCCGCCGTGGATACACACCACCGCCGGGAACGGCCCGTCGCCGGCCTTCGGGCGGGCGAAGTTCAACTGAAGCGACTCGCCCCCGGCGTTCGCGTACTCGACGTTCCGCTCGACGAGCACGTCGTCGGGGACGGGTTGGCTGGGGGCG
>JBGAQM010000084.1:0-18633 GCA_044220735.1 Urbifossiella sp.
GAACCGGCTCACCCCGTGCCCGAGCGTCAGCCCCAGGCCGTCCACCGTGACGCGGGAACCGAACGACTCCCCGTGGGTGAAGGTGAGCGCCACCGTCAGCCCGGCGCGGTCCACGGCCGACAGGTGAATCGTGCCGCCGGCGGACCGCCCGTCGGACGCGCCCTCGACCGGCCGCCCGGTCCGCAGCGCCGTCCGGACCCGCGTCGCGGTGTCGGCGGCGTAGGCGTCCGACAGCAGGCGCGCGACCGGCACCTCGACCCGTCGCGGGTCGCCGAGCAGCCGCAGCCGGTCGGTCCACGCCACCCGCAGCGCCTCGACCTTCGCCCGCGTCGTCGCCGGGTCGGCCGGGTAGAGCCGCTCCCAGCCGAGCGCCTTCAGCGCCGCCAGGGCTTGCAGCACCGTGAGCCCGCCGGCCGTCGGCGGCGGCGTGTGGACCGTCTTTCCGCGCCACTCGACCGCCGCCGGTACCACCTCGACAGCGCGGTACGCGGCCAGGTCCGCTTCGGTCACGAGCCCGCCGTTCTTGCGGAACGCGGCGGCGACGGCGGCGGCGGGGCGGCCGGCGTAGAAGTCGTCCACGCGCCCCGCTGCCGCGAGGCCGTCGAGCAGCGCGGCCAGGTCCGGATTGCGGAACGTGTCGCCCTCGGCGAGCGGCTCGCCGTTCCTCAGGTACAGCTTCGCCGAGCCCGGGTCGCGGGCGAACAGCGTCGCCGAGGCGCGGAGCGCCGCGGCCACCCCGCGGGTGACCGGGAACCCGTCGCGGGCCTTCCGCACCGCCGGGCCGACGAGGTCGGGGAAGCGCTTCGTGCCGTGCTTGTCGAGCGCGAGTTGCAGCCCGGCGAGCACGCCGGGGACGCCGACCGACCGCCACCCGTGGAGGTGGGCGTTCCCCTCGACGCGGCCGGCGGCGTCGGCGCGAAACATGTCCGCGGTCGCGGCGGCGGGGGCGGTAGTGTTGAAGTCGATGGCGGCGGTGGTGCCGTCCGGCCGGGCCAGGACGAGGTGCCCGCCGTAGCCGCCGACGCCGGTGGACGGCAGGGCCGTCACCCCGACCACGAGCGCCGCGGCGACCGCCGCATCGACCGCGTTCCCCCCCGCGGCCAGCACCGCGTTCCCGGCGGCGGTGCCGTCCGGGTGGCCGGTGACGAGGCCGGTCGGCGGCGGGGCGTCCTGCGCGGGCGCGGCCCACGCGCCGGCGAGCGCGGCGAGGAAGGCCCGGCGGTCGGGGGTCGCGGTCATGGGGTCACCCGGGGCTCGTGCCGGCCGCGCCGACGTCCACGACGTCGCACCGTACCCCGACGGCGCGCGGGCGGCAAGAGCCGCCCGGGCGTGTTACGCCGCGACCGCGTCCGCCCCACGGCCCGTCGCCACCGGGCTCCGCCCGGCCCGCCGCCGCAGGTACGCCCGGGCGGAGTCGGCCATCGTGACCAGGGCGGCCCCCATCATGATCGCGTCCTTGACCACGAGCCGGCCCGCCCCCGACAGGAGCGGGAACCCGTGCTCCGGCCCGCCGCGGTCGGGCACCCAGCACTCCGGCGTGGTCACCAGGAACGACAGCGTCACGACCGACATCACGGCCACCAGGAAGCTGCCGACCGCCGCCGCCTGCGGGCGCCACGGGTGGAGCGCGATCAGCACGCCGTACAGCACGATCACCGAGCCGAGCCCCAGGGCGAACGGGTACGTGCCGTTCGCCTCGTGCCACGCCCGGTTGGCCGGCACCACGGCCCCCTCGGGGTTCATGTGCGCCTTGTAGTTCGCCGCGTCGGCGTACAGGAAACTCATGACCGGGCTGTTGGCGACGAACGGGGCGATCCCGTCGGCCTCGTAGTGGTACACCTTCAGCCCGCCGATCCACACCAGCACCACCACCAGCCCGACGCGCGTGACCGTCAGCCCGACCCGGTCCGCCCTCGCTGCCAGTTCGAACAGTTTCAGCACCGTGCTCATCGCCGTCTCCCGCGGGGTGCCCCGCGGTCACGCCCCCGGTAACCGGGGGCCGCTCGCGGGCGTGTCAGCATTCTGCGTCGCGGGCGCCGCCGGCGGAATGGACGGGTCGGCCGAAGGCATGGACAGATTGCTCCCGCCGCGCACCGCCGTCTCGAACTCGCGGTAGTCGGTCGGGGACATCCCCGTCGCCTTCCGGAACACCCGGCTGAAGTACAACTCGTCGTCGAACCCGACCTCGCGGGCGATCTCCTTGACCGGCCGGAGGGTGTGGAGCAACTCCCACCGCGCGTGCTTCAGCACCCGGTCGCGGATCAGGTCGGTCGGGGTCCGGTTCAGGTGCGCGCGCACGGCCCGGCCGAGGGCCTTCGGGGTGACGCCGAGGCGGGCGGCGTAGTCGGCCGGGGCGTGGAGGGAGCGGTAGTTCGCCTCGATCAGGTCGCGCAGGGCGCCGAGGACCGGCGGGAGTCGCCCGGCGGCGGGGCCGGCGGCGCCCTGCCGGACCTTTAGCCGGGTGGCGAGGACGAGGAGCAGTTTCAGGCACGCCACCAGCACCTCGGCCTGGGCGAGCCCGGCGTCGGCGAGTTCCCGCCGGACCCGGCCGATCAGGTCGCCCACCTCGGCGTGGGCTGGGCCGTCGAGGGCGACCACCGGGACGCCGTAGGGGTCGTTGAACAGCACGCCGTTGCACCCGACTTCGTGGTGGACGGTCTCGACGCACAGGAAGTTGGCGTGGAACCGGACGACGGCCCCGCGGGTCGGGCGGTCGGGGGCCAGGCGGGTGTGCTGGTACGGGCTGGCGAACAGCAGGCACGGGGCGGCGAACGGGTGGCGGCGGTCGTTGACCCAGTACACGCCGCCGTCAGCGACCCAGGCGATGGTGAAGCAGTTCGACCGCCCGGGGTGGGGCGGGTCGTGCGCGGGGTCGAGGTCGGTGAGCGTCAGCGGCGGGTCGCCGGTCCGCGGGTCGAACATCGGATACGGGCCACGGGTGTTTCCGTCGGGCGCGGCGACGACGGGGGAATATCCCGACGGCCTTGTCGGGGGTTCGCAGTCCTGATCGGAAACTGGACGCCGCGATTGAATTCTAGCCAGGAGGTCTGTTCAGGAGGTGAACTCTGTCGGCAGTTATGAGAGAAAAATGGAGACCGTTGCGTGGTATTCACGATTTTGTAAGTACTTTTCGGATCGACTCTTGTGCCACTCACGGCCCCGAACCGCATCGACCCCCGCCGTCCGCCGTCGCCGCCGCGGGCCTGAGCTTTGCTAACGGTGAGCCATACGGGGTAGACTCGCACTCAATCCCCATCCACACGGGCCAGGGCCGGACACCAACTCCTCCCTTCGGAGGAGCGGGGTTCCGTTTTCTCCCCATTCGATCGTTCGCCGACGCGTTGTCGGCGTCGCCGCCCACGGTCCGTACCAACCCAGCTTCGGAGTCGGTTCCATGCCCACACTCGTCCGTCGGCGCGGGTTCACGCTCATCGAGCTGTTGGTGGTGATCGCCATCATCGCGATCCTGATCGGCCTGCTCCTCCCCGCGGTGCAGAAGGTGCGCGAGGCCGCCGCCCGCGCCAAGTGCCAGAACAACCTCAAGCAGATCGGGATCGGCCTCCACGCCTACCACGACCTCCAGGGCCGGCTCCCGACCGGCATGCACGACGACGACGCCGAGAGCTGGTGCTGGCGGGTCCACATCCTGCCGCTCATGGAGCAGCAGCCGATGTTCCAGGGGCTGCTGGCCAGCGGCATGTGGCTCCCGCCCGTGGGCGGGGGGCCGAACGGCGGCAACGTGGACTCGGCCTGGGGGTCGCGGCCGACGGTGCAGGGGACGTGGGGGAGTAACGCGCCGCAGCGGGTGATCCCGCCGTACGTCTGCCCGAGCGACATCCTCCCCGACCTGAGCAGCCGCGGCGCGGCCAAGTCGAACTACGCGGGGAACTCGGGGAGCCGGGCGCGGTTCGGGTCAGCGACGTGGAACGGGTGCGCCAGCGCGAAGGGGAGCGTCCAGAACGGCCTGCTGCTGTACGCCAACGACAACACCTCGACGTGGGTCGTGGGCTTCGCCGACATCACCGACGGGCTGAGCAACACGTTCGCCGCGGGCGAGGTGACGATCAGCCAGAACGTCACCCTCGCCAACACCGCCGACGCGAACTTCCCGGGGTGGGCCGGGCGGAACGCCGGGACGTCATCGACGCAAAGCTGTAACGGGTTCTACCGGCAGCCGGCGCTGAAGCTCGCCGAGGGGACGACCTTCCCGCTGAACATGTGGCGGACGGCGCCGTCGAACACCCAGAACGCCGCGACCTTCGGCAGCCAGCACACCGGCGGGGCGAACTTCCTCCTGGGCGACGGCGCGACGCGCTTCGTCCGCGACTCGGTCGCCCCGGCGAACTACTCGGCCGCGGCCAGCCGGAACGGCGCCGAAAGCCTGGCGATCGACTGATACCAGATCGTCTTCATCGGTGACCGTCCGGCGCCGCGGCGCCGGACGGTCACGATTCAACCCGACCCGGATGACTCGGGTTCCGAGAACCCGCCGCGGCCCGCCTCACCCGTCCGCGGCGGCGTCGGGGCGGACGTGCTTCTCGATCACCAGTTTGAGCGCCTGGAGCTTGGCCCGGAGCGTCGTGCGCGAGATGCCGAGGAGCTGGCTCGCCGCCACCTGACTCCCGTCGGCGTGCGCCAACACCACGCCGAGCACGGCCCGGTCCACCGCGCGAATCACCTTCTCGTACACGTTCTCCTCGCCGCGGGCCAGCAGCTCGCGCGTCAGCCCGGTCACGTCGAGGCCCGGGTCGGCCGCGGCCGCCGGCTCCGGCCCGGCCCCGCGGACCGACCGCGGCAGGCAGTCCGGGGTGATCACGTCGCCGGCGCACTGCACCACCGCGTACCGGACGGCGCTCTGCAGCTCGCGCACGTTCCCGGGCCAGCCGTACCCCTCGACCAGCCGCAGCGCCTCGGGGGCGAACCCGCGGACCGCCTTCCCGAGCTTCCGGGTCGCCGCCCGCAGGAACCGCTCGGCCAGCAGCGGCACGTCCTCGCGGCGGTCGCGCAGCGGCGGCAGGTGGATGGTGAACCCGTTGAGCCGGTACAGCAGGTCCTCCCGGAACGTGCCGGCCGCGGCCATCGCCTCCAGGTTCCGGTTCGTCGCCGCGATGACGCGCACGTCCACCGTCCGCGTCTCGCCCGAGCCGACGCGCTCGAACTGCTGCTGCTGGAGGAGGCGGAGCACCTTCGCCTGCGCGGCCGGGGCCATGTCGCCGACCTCGTCGAGGAAGATGGTGCCGCCGTCGGCCTGCTCGAACCGGCCGACGCGCTGCCGGTCGGCGCCGGTGAAGGCGCCCTTCTCGTGGCCGAACAGCTCGCTCTCCAGCAGCGCCTCGGGAATGGCCGCGCAGTTGATCGCCAGGAACGGCCGGTCGGCCCGGCGGCTGTGCTGGTACACGGCGCGGGCCACCAGCTCCTTGCCGGTGCCGCTCTCGCCGGTGATGAGGACGTTCACGTCCTGGGCGGTGACCCGGCCGATGGCCTTGAACACCTCCTGCATCGCCGGGCCGCGGCCGACGATCACGTCGGCGTCGGGGTCGGCGGCGGCGCCGTCGGGGACGGCGGGGACCGCCCGCATCCGCCGGGCGCCGAGGGCGCGGCCGACGACCTCCTGGAGCTGGTGCAGGTCCACCGGCTTGAGGAGGTACTCGAACGCCCCGCGCTTCATCGCCTCGATGGCCGTGTCGGTGGTCCCGTGGGCGGTGATGACGACGACCGGCAGGTGCGGGTCGATGGCGCGGGCGGCGTCGAACACGTCGAGGCCGGAGCCGTCGGGGAGGCGCAGGTCGAGGATCATCGCGTCGGGGGCGGCGGTGCGGACGAGCCCGAGTGCGTCGCGGGCGGTGCGGGCGGAGAGGACCTCCAGCCCGTCCGCGGCGAGGCCGAGTTCGAGGGTGTAGAGGACGTTCGGCTCGTCGTCCACCAGCAGCAGCCGGGGCATGGGAACCTCACGATGCGGCCGTGGCGGGAACAGCCGGCACGCGCCGGCCGGCGGACACCGGGAGGCGGACCGTGAACACCGTCCCGCCGCCGGGGCGGTCGGCCGCGGCGATCTCGCCGCCGTGCGACTCCACGATCCGCCGGCAGATCGACAGGCCGAGCCCCATGCCCGCGTCCTTCGTGCTCACGAACGCCTCGAACAGCCGGTCGCGCACCCGCGGCGGCAGCCCCGGCCCCTCGTCCTCGACGCGGAGCACGACGCGGTCGTCCTCGCCGCCGACCGTCACCGCGATCCGCCCGCCGGTCGGCTGCGCGTCGAGGGCGTTGAACAGGAGGTTGTACAGGACCTGCTGCAACTGCCCCGGGTCGAGCTCGGCGACGACCGGGCGGCGCGGGGTGCTCACCTCGACGGCCACCTGCTGGAGCGCCGCCCGGCCGCGCACCCGGTCGGCGACCTGCTCGACCAGCGGTCCGACTTCGACCGGCTTCTTGTCCGGCCGCGGCGGGCGGGCGAAGTCGAGGAACGACCCGACGGCCTGTTCGAGTCGGATGATCTCCTCTTCGAGCACCTCCATGTCGCGCGGGCGGAGGCGGTTGTCGGTGCGGCCGTCGGCCAGCGCCTGGATCAGCAGCTTGATCGCCATCAGCGGGTTGCGGACCTCGTGGGCGATGCCGGCGGCCATGCGCCCGGCCCACGCCAGTTGCTCGGCGCGGAGGGCGTCGCGCTCCGTCTGACGCAACCGGTCCAGCACGGCCGTCGCGCTGCGGGCCACGTCGTCGAGGGCGTCGGCCGACTTGCCGGCGCGGTGGGCGTTGTCCTCGGCGGTGCGGGCGGCCTCGTCGAGCTGGCGGGCGGTGGTGCGCAGCCGCTCCTCGGTGCGGAGCATGGCCCGCCGCAGCCCGGACGCGATCACCCACCCGCCGAGCAGGCCGCCGACCGACCCGCACAGCCCGAGGACGATCAGGCCGGTGGTGAGGCGGGACGCGGCGCGCTCGTTCTCGGCGTTGGCGCGGGCCAGCCCGCCCTCGTTCAGCCGCAGGTACTCGCGGGTCGGCTCGATCACCTCGTTCGCCAGCAGGGTGTCCACCAGCTCCAGCGTCTTGACGTAGTCGGCGCGGTCGGGCCGGCCGTTGGTCATGCGGTCGTACTCGGCGACGAACGCCTGGAGGCCGGCGCGGGTCTTCCGCATCAGCGCCTGCTCCGGCGGCGTGGTGGCGAGCCGCTCGGCCTCGGCCAGCGCGGCCATCGTGTGCCCGCGGAGCCGGGGGATGGGCTCCAGCATCTTCGGGTCGCCGGTCAGCAGGTAGCGCACCCCCTGGCTGCGCAGGTTGCGGGCGCTCACCTCCAGCTCCTGCGCGGCGCGCATGCTGGTGACGTTCTCGGCGAGCATCCCGGCGGTGGTCGCCTGCATGTTGCGGACGTACCACGCCGTGCCGACGGCCACGACCAGCAGCAGGACGCTGACGAAGGCGACTGGGGCGGCGATGCCGGTCCAGAGGCGGGGCTGCATGCTCACGCGGTCTCCTGAACAGATTCCGGGCGGGGCGCCCACATCCGGGTCAGTCCGGGCGTCCGTCACGGGCCGAGTGGCCGGCCCCAGCGCGTCCACGCGGGTACATCATAACCGGTTGGCCGGGTGTCGGGTTACGTCCCGCGGGCGGGTTCTCGCGGGGCCGAACTCCCGCGTCAGCCAGCCGACCCGCGGCCTCCGGTACGGCCATTGCCTGAGGGGTGAACGCAACTGGAATGCCCGGACCGCCGCCGAGCACGGCCGCACCCGTTCCCGCACCCCGGAGGCCGCGTGGCCTGGACCAAGGACCGCCTCGAAGACGCGGCCCGCACCCGCCTCGGCGGGGCGAAGCTGATCGTGGTCGCCAACCGCGAGCCGTACATCCACAACCTCCGCGACGGGGCCGTCGAGCTGATGCGGCCCGCCGGCGGGCTCACGACCGCGCTCGACCCGGTGATGCGCGCCTGCGGCGGGACGTGGGTGGCGCACGGGTCCGGCAGCGCCGACCGCCTCACCGCCGACGCCCGCGGCCGCGTCCGCGTCCCGCCGGACGACCCGGCATATACGCTCCGCCGCGTCTGGCTCACGCCCGAGCAGGAGGCCGGCTACTACTACGGGTTCGCCAACAGCAGCCTGTGGCCGCTGTGCCACCAGGTGTACCACCGGCCCACGTTCGACCCCGCCCACTGGGCCGCGTACAAAGAGGTGAACGACCTCTTCGCCGCGGCCGTCCTCGAGGAAGCGCGAGGCGGCCCGGCGCTCGTATTCGTGCAGGACTACCACTTCGCCCTCCTGCCGCGGCTGCTCAAGCGCGCCCGGCCGGACCTGGTGGTAGCGCAGTTCTGGCACATCCCCTGGCCGAACCCCGAGACGTTCCGCGTCTGCCCGTGGGCCGCCGAGTTGCTCGACGGGATGCTCGGCAACGACCTGCTCGGGTTCCACACCCAGCACCACTGCAACAACTACCTCGAGTCGGTGGACCGCACCGTCGAGTCGCGCGTGTGCCGCGAGCGGTTCAGCGTCACCCGCGGCGGCCGCACCACCCGCGTCCGGCCGTTCCCGATCAGCGTCGATCCCGAGCTGGCGACGCGGTACCTCGCCGGCGACCGGGAGGCGCCGGTGGCGGCGCTGCGCCGGCGGTACGGCCTCGGCGACCGGCTGTTGCTGCTGGGCGTGGACCGGGTGGACTACACGAAGGGCATCCCCGAGCGGCTCCGCGCCGTGGCCCGGCTCCTCGACCTGAACCCCGCGCTGGCCGGCCGGTTCCACCTCGTTCAGATCGGGGCGCCGAGCCGGACAAACCTCCCCGAGTACCGCGCCCTCGCGGACGAGATTCACGGCCTCGCCGCCGACATCAACGAGCGGTACGGCACGCCCGGGTGGCGGCCGGTGGTGTTCGTGAACGAGCACGCCGGGCCGGAGCTGATCTACCCGCTGTACCGCGCCGCGGCCGGGTGCGTGGTCAGCTCGCTGCACGACGGCATGAACCTGGTGGCGAAGGAGTTCGTGACCGCCCGCGACGACGAGCAGGGGGTGCTGGTCCTGTCCGAGTTCACCGGCGCCGCCCGCGAGCTGACCGACGCCGTGCTGGTCAACCCGTTCGACGTGGACCGGCTGGCGGCGGGCCTGCTGGCGGCGCTGACGATGCCGCCGGCGGAGCGGCAGCGGCGGATGCGGCGGATGCGGGCGCAGGTGGCCGACCACAACATCTACCGGTGGGCCGGGACGATGCTCTGCGAGGCGTCGAAGCTGATGGACCACGCCCCGCGCCCGGCCGCCGGGCGGGTCGGCGCGCCGCGGGCGTACGTCCCCGACGACGTCCCGCCGCGGCTCACCCCGGCCCCGCTCATCACCTATCCCGCGTGAGGGGAGACCGGATGCGTACGCACGACTGGGCGACGGCGGCCGCGGCCGGCTACCGCGACGGCCGCCCGCTGGCCCTCCTGTTCGACTACGACGGCACCCTCGCCCCGATCGCCGCGCACCCGGCGCTGGCGACACTCCCCCCGGCGACGCGCGACGCGCTCGCCGGCCTCGCCGCCCTGCCGCGGGCGACGGTCGGGGTGGTGAGCGGCCGGAGCCTGGACGCCGTCCGCGCGCTCGTCGGCCTCCCCGGCCTCCGGTACGCCGGGTCCGGGGGGATGCACCTGTCTTTCGGCGAAGAGGACGTGATCGACCCGGCGGCGGCCGCGTTCGACGCCATCGCGGGCGGCCGTCGCGGTAGCCGGCCGCGGCCGCCGTCGCCCAGTCGTGCGTACGCATCCGGTCTCCCCTCACGCGGGATAGGTGATGAGCGGGGCCGGGGTGAGCCGCGGCGGGACGTCGTCGGGGACGAAGGGCGACGCGGTGGAGCGGCTGGCCGGCGCGGGCGCGCTGGTCGTGTTCGCCGGCGACGCCGCGAACGACGCGGAGGCGGTCGCGGCGGTCAACGCCCGCGGCGGGCTGACCGTCGGCGTCGGGCCGGAGGCGCCGGACGCGGTTCGGGTCCGCGTCGCGGACCAGGCCGAGTTCGAGGCGGGGCTGTACCGCCTGGCCGCGGGGCTGTGCGGCGGCGCGGCGTTCGGACCGCCGCGCGCGAGCGGGGCGGCGCACGGGATTCACCAGGGGGCGCGATGAGTGCGGCACCGGGCATGTTGCTGATCGACCCCGACCCGGTGGAGCGCGACCGCCTCCGGCGCGAGCTGGAGGAGCACGGCTGGCGGGTGTGCGTGGCCGAGGACGCGGCGGCGGCGGTGCGGCTGTGCGAGGAGCGGCCGGCCGAGTTCCGCGCCGCGGTGGTGGACCTTCAACTCCCGGGGTTGCAGGGGGCGCGGGTGCTCGCCGGGCTCGGGGCGGTGGCCCCGGCGCTGGCGCGGGTGGCGATGTCGGCCGGCCTCGCGCCGTACTCCGTCGCCGCGTTCCGCCGGCTGACCCGTACCCCACTGCTGTCGAAGCCGGTCCGCGCCGCCGACCTCGACGCCGTCCTCGGGGCGCCGGCCGACACGGAGCTTCGGCTCGGGGTGTCGTAGGCCGAGTCGGCGCGACCCGACGCGGCGCGCGGCCGACGCCGGGCAATCCTCCTGACACGCCGTCCGTTCCGGGATGGTCCGTAGCGCGATTCATCCCCTGCGTCGGCTCGCGCCGACTCGACCTACGACGCCCCGAGCCGGGCGGCTGCAAGCCGACCTCACCCAGTCCGTGCGGGTTCCGCGCAATCCCCGACCGTCCCGGGCGAACGACCTGTCGGGGGCCGCGTCCTTGACCAGGCCCCCGACAGTGGTTCAATAGCCCTCGTCCCACCGGCCCGGGTCCGCCGTCGATGTTCCTGCTCCGCGTCCCGCCGCTGGCCTGGCTCCGGCTCGTGCCCCCCGGGCCGACCGGCGTCGTCGGGCTGATGCTGTTCATCATCGGGGCCGTGCCGGCGGGCCAGATGGCTGCCCTGTACCTCGCCGTCGCGTGCGGGGTGCTCGGCGTCGCGTGGCTGGCGGCGATGCCGTCGCGGATGTTCCACCGCACCCAGAACCGCCTGTTCTGGCCGCTCGGGATCAGCGCCGCGCTGGCCGCCGCGTTCGTCCTGCCGGCGTGGGAGGAACTGCTGTGGGTCGGCGGCGGGGTCGGGTTCGTGGCCGGGCTCTCGGCGCTGGCGCACCGGGCGCGGGAGGAGTACCTGACGCTCCCGGAGGCGTTCGAGGAGGTCGTGCAGTGGTCGGACGCGATCGAGTACGCCGCCCTGTACGACGTGACCCCGGACGGGCCGGTCAAGGTGCTGTCGTCCACCGACCCGCACCTCGGCCGGCACCTCCGCCGGTTCGCCCTCGTCCCGGCCGACGCCGACGACACGGCGGCCGCGAGCCAGGTGGCGGAGTGGGACCGGGCGGCGCGGCACCTGCACGACGGGCTGGCGGCGCTCGACCGGGCGTTCGTCGCGACCGGGCAGGGGGAGAACGTCCGGGCCGTGTTCGACATCGACATGGGCGGGTTCTTCTTCACCCGCATCCACCCGACCCGGTTCCTGTTCGCCGCGACCCTCGACCAGGCGGTGATGAACGACGACTCGTGCGACCGGGACGTCCGCGCCCTGGTCCGGGCCATCACCCTGCGGACCAGCGCCCACCGGGCCGCCGACGTGGAGTGACCCCGTGCACTGGTTCGCGGTCACCCTCGACACCGCCGCGTCGCTGCTCGCCGTCGTCGGCACGGCCCTGTACGTTCTCATCCCGTGGGTGAAGCGTCACTCCCGGCAGTGGTTCCGGGCCGCGCTGCGGAACCGCCGGGCCTACCTCCTGGCGTTCGAGTGCTCCGGCGTGTTCCTGTCGGTGTGGGGCGTGCTCGGGCAGGTCGTCCGCCAGTACCCGCACGCCGTGGAGCTGCTGGCGAACAACGGCGTGGACGTGCCCGAGGTGCTGGACGCGGCCGGCGTCCACCTGGACCTGCGGACGCTCGCCGGGCTGCGGGTCGGCCTGCTCGCGATGGCGGTGGGGTGCGTCGCGGCCGGCCTGCTGTGCCGGGTGTACGGCCGGCGCGAGGTGTTCCGCGACGTCCGCGAGGCGGTCGAGTACGGCGTGCGGCGGGGGCTGTCGGCGGCGAGCTACGTCGTGGTGCGGGGCGGCGACCGGGTGGCGACGACGGTGACCCGACCCCCGCTCGACGAGGCCCGGTGGCAGACGTGTTTGGACGAGCTCCCGGCGGCGATGGCGCGGCTGTCCGCAGACATCCGGCCGGCCCGGCAGGGCGAGAATGTACGGGTGGCGTACGAGACGGGCGGGACGGTAGTCCACTACTACCGCTTCGGGGCACACGCCTACCTCGTGGCGTCGGCGTTGTCGGCGAGCCGGGCCCGGGCGCGCCGGCGGGCCGAGTCCGAGGTACGGCACCTGATCCGGGCGATCCAGTCGCTGGCCAGCGTCCACGGGTCGTAGGCCCGGCGGCCCCGCGCCGACGCGGGCCATCGTCCTTGAAGTTAAGCCGCGGCGGCCTGCCACGCGACGAACCCGACGTAGGCCGTGAGCAGCACCGCCCCCTCCCACCGGTGCACGCGTTGCCCGTTGGCGACGACGAGCATCAGCAGCACAGCGAACCCGGTCATCACCGGCAGGTCGACCGCCCGCGCGCTCGCCGGCACGTCCATCGGTCGTACCACCGCGGTGGAGCCGAGGATCAGCAGGACGTTGAACAGGTTCGACCCGGCGATGTTGCCCACCACGATGTCGGCCTCCCCCCGGACCGCCCCGGCGACGGCCGCGGCCAACTCCGGCAGCGACGTGCCCACGGCCACCACCGTCAGCCCGATCAGCCACTCACTCACCCCCAACTCACGGGCCAGCCCGACCGCGGCCGTCACCATCAGGTGCGCCCCGCCGACCAGCCCGCACAGCCCGCCCACGACCAGCACCGCCGCGACCCTCACCCGCAGTTTCTCGGCCACGGCCAGCCCCAACTCCTCCTTCACCGCCGGCGGCTCGGCCCGCGCGCCGCGGTACATGTACGCCGCCAGCGCGAAGAACCCGGCCAGCAGGACCGCCCCGTCCGCCCGCCCGACGTGCCCGTCCCGGCACAGCGCCCACAGCAGCAGCGACGCCCCGATGACGAGCGGCACCTCGACCTTCAGCAGCCGCATGTGGGCGGCGAGCGGGGCCGCCAGGGCCGCGACCCCGAGCACGAGCCCGACGTTGGCGATGTTGCTCCCGACCACGTTGCCCAGCGCGATCTCGGAGCGGCCCTCGAGGGCCGCGGTGAGGCCGACGACCAGTTCGGGGGCGGACGTGCCGAACCCGATCACCGTGAACCCGACGACGAACGGGCTGACGCCCAGCGCCCGGGCCACCCGCACCGAGCCGCGGACGAGCGCCTCGGCCCCCGCCGCGAGGACGACCAGCCCGACGGCGAACAGCAGCACCTGGGCCGACATCGCGCCTCCACAACGGCGTGCGAGACGGGCGGAGCGAGTCCGAGGGGCGGCACCCGAGCCGGGCGAACCGGCCGGCGTCCGCGGGTCGTAACGCCTCACGTCCTTCGCAGCACGACACCGAGAATCGCCGCGCCGACGGCGGCGCTCGCCACCGACCCGCACAGCGTGCCGATCTTCCCCGCCGCCAGCAGCTCCCGGTCCAGCGCCAGACCGGCCACGAACAGCGACATGGTGAAGCCGATCCCGGCCAGGAACCCGCCCCCCAGCACCACCGGCCACGTCACCCCCGTCGGCAGCCGCGCCAGCCCGCACCGCACGGCCAGCCAGCTGAACAGCAGCACGCCCACCGGCTTCCCCACGAACAGCCCGGCCGCGACCGCCAGCGCCACCGGGTTCAGCAGCGCCGCCGGCTGCACCGCGACGCCGGCGTTCGCCAGCGCGAACAGCGGCATGATGACGAACCCGACCCACGGGTGAAGGTGCCGCTCCAACCGCTCCAGCGGCGACACACTCTCCTTCGCGGCGAACGACATCGACTCCAGTTCCGGCCCGTCCTGGTGGACGTCGGCCGCTTCCAGCCGGGCGTGGAACGTGGCTACGGACTTCTTCAGTGCCGCCTCGCTCACCCACTTGCCCGACGGCGTCAGCAGGCCGAAGACCACGCCGGCGATCGTCGGGTGCGCCCCCGACTGGTGCATGGCCAGCCACGCCAGCACGCCCACGGCCGCGTACACCCCGACCGGCCTCACCCCGAGGCGCCTCAGCACCACCACCCCCGCCACCCCGGCGGCCGCGGCCGCGAGCATCGCCCCGGACAGGCCGGACGAGTAGAAGACGGCGATCACCAGGACCGCCCCGATGTCGTCGGCGATGGCCAGCGACAGGAGCATGACCTTCAGCCCGACCGGCACCCGCTTCCCGAGCAGCGCCATCACCCCGACTACGAACGCGATGTCCGTCGCCATCGGAATGCCCCACCCGCGCTCGTCCGGCTCGCCGCGACGCAGGGTGAAGTAAATGAGCGCCGGCACCAGCATCCCGCCGGCGGCGGCCGCCACCGGCAGGGCCGCCTTCCGCGGGTCGCGCAGCTCGCCGGCCACCAGTTCGCGCTTGATCTCCAGCCCGACGACGAAGAAGAAGATCGTCATGAGCACGTCGTTCACGACGAAGTGCCCGAGGTCGCCGCCGAGCCGGAACGCGCCGATTTCGAGCCCGACGTGCGTGTGCCAGAGGTGCTCCCACCACCCGGCGGCGGGCGAGTTGGCCAGGGCCAAGGCCCCGGCAGCGCAGACGAGCAGCACGACCCCGCTGGCCGACTCGATCCGGAGGAACCGCGCCAGCGGGCTGACGATCCGGCGGATCGGCGGGGCCGGCAGGTGGGGGTCGTGAAACGGCTCGCCCTTCGCCATGCCAAACTCCGCGGGGTAACGACCAATCGTTGTACCGGGAGTCGGCCGCCGCGGTCAGCCGGTCACGCGGACCGGCGGCCGAATCGCCGCCGGCCGAGTGCCGCGCCGACGCCGAGCAGGCCGAGCACCAGCGTCGTCGGCTCCGGGACGCCCGGCACGCCGCCGGGGTCCGCCGGCCCGCCGTCGCCGGGGGCGGGATCGGGGTCGTCGGGCGGGTCGAGCGGGCCACTGTTCGGCTTCGCGTCCGCCCCGAGGCCGGCCACCCACCACCCGCCCGCCGGCACGGTCAGTGAGCCAGAGCCGAGGGCGGCGCCGGTGCCGTCCGTGAGCGTGAAGGTCAGCCCGTCGCCGGCCGAGGCGACGCCGAGCAGGACCGCGTTCGACGGCACTGCCGCGCCGGTGACGGGGGCGGCGGACGTCGCCGACCCGCCGGGAACGCCCGCGGGGGTACGGGCCGTCGCCCCGTCCGGCAGCGCGCCGGCCGCAAGGTACGCGGTGCCATCGGCCAGGGTCAGCAACACGGGGACGCCGAGCCCGCCGAAGTGCGTGACCGCACCGCCGGCGTTCGCCTGTACCGTGCCGGTCCCCTGCACCTGCGTGACCGCGACGGTCGGCGTCCCGCCCGGGAAGTTGAACCACAGGTCGGCGGTGGCGAGCGGTTCGACCGAGCCGAACGCCCCGGCCGTCAGCGTGAGCCACCCGGCCCGGCCGACGCCCGGCAGACCGACGACCGCACCCAGGACAACCACCCACCCGTAACGGCGTCGCATCTCGACCTCCTTGGCTGCATCGGGGAGCCGCGACAGGCGGGAAACTACCGTGGCGCCATCGACAAAACAAGATGACTGGCAAGGAGATACGTCGAGATCGCGGTTCAGAACATGCACAGCGCTGTTCACCGTCTGAACAGTACGGCAGTCGGGACGGGCTTGTTTCGACCGACACCGATCGGACGGCGTGAGGTGATTCCGCGACTTGGTGGGGGGAGTTGCAGGAGGATCAATCCGGGTACGCGATCGAGCCGCTCATCGTCTGGAGCTTGGCGCGGAGGGTCGTCCGCGATATGCCGAGCAACTCGCTGGCGTGGACCTGAATCCCGCCGACGTGCGCGAGCACGTCCGCGAGGACGGCCCGGTCCGCCTCGGCGAGCACCCGCCGGTACACGTCCAGCGACCCGAGTCGCGCAGGTGTTGTCGCCGCGACCGCCCGTCGGCGCGCTGCGTTCCGGCGGTCAGCGGCCCACGAGTTCGGCGATGGGCTCGCACTCGGGGAGGATCGGGATCGGCCGCCCGGACCGGTCGTGTTCCAGGCGGGCCGTGTCGATCCCGAACCGGTGGTAGAGGGTGGCGAGCAGGCAGTTGCTGTCCATCGCACGGGCGGTTGGTTCCTCGCCGCGGGCGTTGGTCGCGCCGACCGTCTGGCCCATCCGCAGCCCGCCGCCGGCGAGCAGAACGCTCATGGCGCGCGGCCAGTGGTCGCGCCCGGGCCGGCGGCTCGGGTCCTGGTACGCGATCCGCGGCGTCCGGCCGAACTCGCCGCAGAAGACGAACAGGACGTGCCGGTCCAGGCCGCGCTGGTACAGGTCGTCGATCAGCGCGGCCGCGGCGCGGTCGAGCACCGGCATACGCTCCTCGTACGCCTTGAAGATGTCGCAGTTCACCGAGTGGTCGTCCCACGTCGTGATGCGCCCGGTGCCGGGCCGCAACCGCACGTTGGCCTGGCACTGCACGAACCGCACCCCGGCCTCGACCAGCCGCCGGGCCGTGAGCAGGTCGCGCCCCCAGTCGGAGTCGCCGTACCGGGCCAGCACCCGCGGGTCCTCCCGGCTGAGGTCGAACGCGGCGCGGGTCCGCGGGCCGGACAAGAGTTCTACCGCCCGGCGCTGGTGCCGCCCGAACTCGGCCGCCAGGCCGTAGCGGTCGTCGAGCGCCCGGGGGAGCGCGTCGAGGGACTGCCGCAGGTCGTCGCGCCGGCGCAGGGTGACGGTCCCCTCCGGGTCGAGGCTCAACCCGGCCGGGCCGCCGGCGGCGAGGTGCAGCGGGACCGGGTCGTACGCGTTCGCGCCGGTCGAGGTGATCGGGTTGGGGTTCGGCATGAACGGCGCGTACCCCGGCCCCAGGTAGCCGGGGCCGCTGCCGTACGCCTTCGTGTTCGCAACGAACGTCGGCACCCCGGCGTCGCGGCCGGCGAGCGCCTTCGACACGATCGAGCCGACGTCCGGGTACTCGGCGTCGTTGAGGTTCGCCGCGACGGACGGGTAGCCCGTGAGGAAGCGGTGCGACCCACCGGAGTGTTCGGCGCGGTTGTGGTGCAGGCTGCGGACGAGGGCGAACTTGTCGGCCATTCCCGCGAGCCGGGGCAACTGCTCGGAAATCTGCACGCCGACGGTGTTCGTGCGGATCGGCTTGAACGGCCCGCGGACCTCCGCCGGCGCGTCGGGCTTGAGGTCGAACGTTTCGAGGTGGCTCGGCCCGCCGTTGGCCCAGAACAGGATGACGGAGAAGTCGCGCGCCGCGCCGTCGGCGGCGAGGAGCGTCGCGAGGTTTGGGCCGGCGCCGGTGGCGAGGGCGCCGAGGTGGAGCCCCCCGAGCGTCATCCAGGCGCGGCGGTCGGGCGGGCGAGGCATGGGGCGCGACCTCGGTCGGATCGCCCCAGGATAATCGAGGCACGCACCCGGCGGTAGCGAGTTCTCACGCCACGGCGCTACCGACCTCGCGTTCTGCCGTCCGGCCGAGTCTCATTGTGTGTACGCCTCCCCCCCGGGGGGTCGAGGCACGAATTGAGTCGATGCCACAAAAGATCATCAGATCGAGGCACGTCCCGTGAGCACCTTCGCACTCGACCTGCGACCGATGGCCGACCCCGACGCCGACGCCCACCCGGACGGCACCGCGTGGGTGTGGGACGGCGTGTTGGCCCGCGGCGACATTTCGCTCCTCACCGGCGTGTGGAAGTCGGGCAAGACGACGCTCCTGGCCGGCCTCGTCCACGCCCTCGGCGACGGGGGCGAGTTCCTCGGCCGGTCGTGTGCCCGCGGGCGGGTCGTGGTGCTGTCGGAGGAGTCGCGGGCACACTGGGCGGAACGACACCGGACGATCCCGGTCGCGGGGGACCACGCCCGGCTGGTGTCGCGGCCGTTCCCGGGGCGGCCGACCGCGTCCGAGTGGGCCGAACTGGTCGCGGCGGTGGACGGCCTGCGCGAGTCCGGGCCGCTCGACCTGTTCGTGGTGGACCCGCTGTCCCCGTTCCTGCCGGGGTGGAGCGACAGCGACTCCGGCGCGCTACTGCGGTTCCTGGAGCCGCTCCGCTTGCTGGCCCAGGGCGGGACGGCGGTGCTGGTGCTACACCACCCGCGGCGGAAGGAGGCGGCGGAGGGGAGCCTGGCCCGCGGCGGCGGGGCGCTGCTGGGGTACGTGGACACGATCCTGGAACTCCACGTCGTCGGCCGGGGCGGGCTCGGGAATCGTCGGCGGCTGACGAGCCGGTCGCGCCGGCCGGGGGCGGTGGAGGAACTGGTGTACGAGTGGGTGCCGGGGACGGCCGAGTTCCGGGCGGTGGCGACCGACGAGGACGCGGTGTTCCGCGAGAACTGGGAGCAGGTGCGGGCGCAGCTGGCCGACCGCACCGCGCCGGCGACGTGTCAGGAGCTGCTTGCCCACTGGCCGTCGGAGACCGCGCCGGCGCCGACGGTGTTGTATCGGTGGCTGCGGCGGGCGGTGTCGGCGGAGTTGGCGGTGCGCACGGGGAGCGGCACGAGGGCGCAGCCGTTCCGCTTCGCGCTGCCGCGGGCGACGGAACTGGATGAGCTGCCAGAGCTCCCGCCATTGTAGCCGCTCCGCCGGACGGGAAGGTGACGAGGGTCATGGCTGGAGGCTGGTAGCCGCAG
>JBGAQM010000085.1:0-18788 GCA_044220735.1 Urbifossiella sp.
GAACTCCGCGGCAGGCCGCCCCGGGTTCCACCCGGGGCTACACGCCGACGCCCTCCGGGCTACGAACCAATCGATTCTGCCGCCAGCACCGCGACCGCGTACGCCGGCGCGCACGCCGACACCGCCGGGCCGAGTTCGGTATTCAGCGACACGACGCGGAGCCGCTGGTAACCGCCCCATTGATGTCGGGTGAGCCGTCGCCCCAGGAACTCGCCGGCCCCCGATACGATCACCGTTTCCGGGACCGGAGGTGGATCGTCGTTCGCGGCGTAGGCTGCCTCCAATCGCAGACCGAGCCGGTCGTCTACCACCCGGTCTACCGTCTCGGCGAACCCTCGGATTTGTTCGGTCGTCATCGTCTCGGCGTCGGCCCCGAGCATCCTAGCCAACCGGGCCAAGGCGTAGTGCGTCGTTGCGGGGCGGCCGTCGGCGGTATCGTGGTCGTCGGCGTTCTCGGGATGGTGGCCAAGGACGACGTACACGTCGTGCGTCGTGGCGAAGTATTCGGCCGCCCAGGGCTCGTCGCCCGACAGCGCGCAGATCGGCGTCCGCCGCACCCCGACGTAGACCAGTTCGCCGAGCCGAAGTCGCTCCGCATCCGTCCGCCCGACCGCGGCCGGCCTCCCGTCCCGAAGCGGGATCAGGTCGCTGGTGGTGCTTCCGATGTCGATCAGAATCCCCCCGCCGGTCGGGGCGAAGCGGCCGGCGAACGTCGCCAGCGCGTGCCAGTTCGCGGCCGCGACCGTCGGGTGATTCGCCCGCGAATCCGCGACCGTGTGGAACGCACCGTCCGTCCCCCACACGCGTACCGGCCGGCCGGCCGCGGCGTGCTCGGTCGCGTCGAGGATGGCGTTCACGCCCTGCCGCTTCGTCTCGAAGCAGTCGCACAACTCGCCCGTCATGGTGACGGCGAACTCCGTCGCGTCCGGGAATCCTGCCACCAGTTCGGCGAGAGCGGCGGGGAGCCTGTCCGGTTGCTTCCACAGGGCGAACGGCACCGACAACGCCCGACCATCGGGGGTCGCGGCCTTGAGGTTCGCCCCGCCGATGTCTAGCCCTAAAACAACCACGGCGTCCATTCCCGGAGGATAGCCGCGCGGCCGGCCCGCGGACACCGCCCGCTGTTATTGAGACAAGCCGCGGTGCGAGTGTTCGTCCGCTCGGGTCGATCCCGACTGCAACCTCGACTGAACTCCAGCGTGGGCCGGAGACTGCGGATCGGCGGTGGTCCGAGGATTGGTTGGAACGGACTTTCTTACCGACTCGTCAATGCTTTTATTGCGTCTGGCCAGGAGTCCCTCCCTTTGCCAGAACCAATGAGACTGGTTGGACTGAGGTACGACATGCCGCGGTTTCTGGTCGGGATCGACCTCGGGACGACGAACTCGGCGGTGGCGTACGTCGATACCCACGCCCGCAACACGGGCGGCCCGAAACTCCACACGTTCAACGTCGCGCAGGTCGTCGCCGCCGGGCAGGTGGCGGAGAAGCCGCTGCTGCCGTCGTTCCTGTACCTGCCGGGGCCGCACGACCTCGCCCCCGGGGCTGTTGATCTGCCGTGGAAGGAGAATCCAGGCGAGGTCGTCGGCGTGTTCGCCCGCAACCACGGGGCGAAGATTCCCGGCCGTCTAGTGAGCAGTGCGAAATCGTGGCTGTGCCACCCCGGCGTGGACCGCACCGCTCCGCTACTGCCGTGGGCCGGGCCGCCCGACGTGCCGCGGCTGTCGCCCCTGGACGTGTCGGCCCGCTACCTCCGCCACGTCGTCGAGGCGTGGAACGCCGTCCCCAACCGCAAGCCCGAGGATCGGCTCGAAGAGCAATCGGTGGTCATCACGGTGCCGGCGTCGTTCGACGACGTGGCCCGCAACCTGACCGCCGACGCGGCGAAGCAGGCCGGGTTGAAGCACGTCATGCTGCTGGAGGAACCGCAGGCGGCGTTCTACGCCTGGCTCGGCACGCACTCGGCGCAGGAGGCCGGGATGCTGAAGCCGGGCATGCGCTGCGTGGTGGTGGACGTCGGGGGCGGTACCAGCGACTTCAGCCTGATCCGCGCGACGGAGGAGCACGGCGAATTCGGGTTCGTCCGCGACGCGGTCGGCGACCACCTGCTGCTCGGCGGCGACAACATGGACCTGGCGCTGGCGAAGGCGGTGGAGGCGAAGCTGCCGGGCGGGAAGCTCGACGCGGCGCAGTTCGGGTCGCTGGTGCAGGCGTGCCGGGCGGCGAAGGAGGTGCTGCTGGCGCCAAACCCGCCGCCGACGGTCCCGGTCACGGTGATGGGGAAGGGCCGGTCGGTGGTCGGCGGCACGGTGTCGGTGAACGTGACGCCGGCCGACGTGACGACGGCGATCGACGACGGGTTCTTCCCGGCGGTGCCGTTCGACGCCGAGCTGGCCCGCGGCGCCCGCCTCGGCTTGCAGGAGATGGGCCTGCCGTACGTCGCCGACCCGGCGGTGACGCGGCACCTGGCCTCGTTCCTGCGGCAGCAACAGGACGAAAGCACGACGGTGGACGCCATCCTCTTTAACGGCGGGGTCTTCCAGCCCAAGGTGTTGCAAGACCGCGTGGTCGAGGTGATGCGGCCGTGGTTCGAGGCGCCGGGCCGGGAGTGGAAGCCGCTCATCCTGACCAGCCCGTCACTCGACTTGGCGGTGGCGTGGGGCGCGGCGTACTTCGCGTGGCTGAAGCACTCGGGCGGCAAGCGCATTGGCGGCGGCATCCCGCGGTCGTATTACGTCGGCGTCGAGGGGGTGCCGGCCGAGGGCGGCAAGCTCTCCGTGCTCTGTGTCGTCCCGCGGCGGTTGCAAGAGGGCGAGGAAATCCGACTCGCGCAGCCCGAACTCGAACTGGCGCTCGGCGAGCCTGTCCTGTTCCCGCTGTACACGTCCACCGTCCGCGGCGACGACCCGCCCGGCGCCGTACTGAGCCTGCCGCCGGAGTCGCTGCTGCAACTCCCGCCACTGCATACCGTCCTGCGCGGGGGCAAGCGCGCCGGCGCGAAGCGGGTGCCGGTGACGCTGGCCGCGAAGTGTACCGAAATCGGCACCCTGGAACTGTACTGCGTGTCCCGCGAGGGGAACCGCTGGCGCCTGGAATTCAACGTCCGCGACGTGCTCCGCGAGCCGACGGCCGCGGGCGACGAGGACGACGACGCGGCGGCGGGCGTCGTGGACGTGTTCCCCGAGGAGAAGGTGCAGGCCGCCGGCGCCGCGGTCGCCACGACCTTCGCCGAGGGCACCGCGCCCGCCGAGTTACCGAAGCTTCTTGAGGCCGCGCTGGAGTCGCCACGGGGAGACTGGCCGACCGGATTGATCCGCCGGCTGTGGGACTTTTTGGAGGAACACGCCGCCGGCCGGGGTCGGTCGCCGCAGCACCTCGGGCGGTGGTACAACCTCGTCGGTTATTGCCTCCGCCCCGGGTTCGGCGACCCGGTGGACCGCTACCGCATCGAGGGGCTGTGGAAGCTCATCACCGCAGCGGCGAGCGCCCCCGCCGGGCCGAAGAAGCCGACCGTGCCCGAGGGCGGTGCCGACTACTGGATCATGTGGCGGCGTGTCAGCGGCGGGCTGAACACGGCGCTGCAACAGGCGCTGTTCGCGCGGCTGCGGCCGGCGCTGCTGCCGGCGAAAGGGAAAGCGTACAGTCGGCCGCCGGCGAACGAGTTCGCCGAGATGTGGCGCGCCGCCGCGAGCCTCGAACGCCTCGACTCCAAGACGAAAGAACACCTCGCCGCCGCTCTGCTGCGTGAGGTGAAGAAGTCGCCCGTGCCGGTGTACACCTTCTGGAGCCTCACCCGGCTCGGGACGCGGGTGCAACTGTACGGGCCACTCAACAGCCTCGTTCACCCCGAGGTCGTGGAGGGATGGATCGACCAGCTACTCGACTTCGAGCCCGGCAGCGAGAACGAGCGGAACGGCTGGCTGTTCGCGCTCGCGCAGCTGGCGCGACAGAGCGGGCTGCGTGCCGTGGACGTGTCGGAGACGACCCGCGAGCGGGTGCTGAGGGTGCTGCGGGGCAACCCGGGGCCGAAGGCCTGGCGCACGATGGTCGAGGAGGTGACACGCTCCGTCGGCGACGAGCAGGCGCGGCTGTTCGGCGAGTCGCTGCCGATCGGGCTGCGACTCGCGGGCGGCTAACGGCGCTCGTAGTAGTTGCCCGGTAGCCGGCGCGCGAGCCGCTTCAGTTCCAATTGCATCAGCGCCTTCGCCAACTCGCCCGCGCCGAGGCCGGTGTCGCGGGCCAACTCGTCGGCGTGCCGCTTCGTGGCGAGTTGGTCCCACACCGCCTGCTGCGTCGGCTCCAGGTTCCCGGGCTGCGGCGGGGGTGGCTCCACGAACAGCATCGGCTGTGCGGACGGTGCCCGCTTCCACTCGGGGGTCGCGATCCCTTTCAGGTCGTCGAGGATGTCGGCGGCGTTGCGCACGAGCCGGGCGCCTTTGCGGATGAGTTCGAGGCAGCCGGCGCTCGCCGGGCTGTCGGTCGGGCCGGGAACGGCGAACACTTCCTTCCCCTGCTCGAGGGCGTGGCCCACGGTGATGAGCGCCCCGCTCTTGATGTTCGCCTCCACGACCACGATGCCGCGACTCAGCCCGCTGATGATGCGGTTCCGCGCCGGGAACATCCCCGGCTGCGGGGCTACCGTCATCGGCGTCTCCGTAACGACCGCACCCGCACTCGCCACCTCGTCGGCGAGTTCCGTGTGTTCCGGGGGGTAGATGCTCGACAGCCCGCCGGCGAGCACGGCGATCGTACGGCCGCCCGCCTCCAGGGCGCCACGGTGGGCTGCACCGTCGATCCCGCGGGCGAGGCCGGACACGACCGTCACGCCGGCCCGCGCCAGCCCGCGGGCGATCTCGGCGGCGACCCGCTTCCCGTAGCCCGTACAGGCGCGCGAGCCGACGATGCCGACGGCGTTCGCGTCGGCGTCGATCCACGCTCCGCGAAAGTACAGTAGCGGCGGCGCGGTCGAGAGCGGGAGTAGCGGCGGCGGGTACGCCGCGTCGCCGAGGGGAACCGGTGTGACGCCGAACGCCTCGATCAACTCGAGCTCGCGCCGGACGTCAACGGCACGAAGTGCGGTTGCCATCTCGGCCGCGGTCTTGTCGCCGATGTGGGGGATGGTGCGCAACTGCGCGGCGGTCGCCTGCCGGGCCGCGGCCGCCGACCCGAAGCGGTCGAGCAATGCGGCCGTGAGTTTCGGCCCGAGGCCGGGGACCAGTGCGAGTGTGAGGTGGTCGCGGACCACGTCGGGGACGGGCGGCATCCCGCGATCGTACCCGCACGCCCGGCCGCTGTCAGCGTACATCCGTGCCCGTGCGGGTGAGAACTCGATCAGGCTCCGTCCTCGACCGCGGGCGTTGGCGCGTCCTGCCCCGGCGGGGCGAGCTTGACGCCGCGCTTCGCCAGCGCCTGCCGCAACAGGTATTCGATCTGCCCGTTCAGGCTCCGCAGGTCGTCCTCGGCCCACTTCTGGACCGCAGACAGTACCGCCGGATCGACCCGCAACAGGAACGCCTTCTTCGCCACGGCCGCCCCCCCGACTTACGTGTACAGGGTGCCGGTGTTGAGTACCGGCTGCGGCGTGTTGTGACCGCACAGCACCACCAGCAGGTTGCTTACCATCGCCGCCCGCCGCTCGCCGTCCAACTCGACCACCTTCGACTGTTCCAGCTGCTCCAGCGCGTGCTGGACGATGCCGACGGCCCCGGCCACGATCTGCGCCCTGGCCGCCACGATTGCCCCGGCCTGCTGTCGCTGCAGCATCGCGGCCGCGATCTCGGGGGCGTAGGCCAGGTAGCTGATCCGCGCCTCGATCATCTCCACCCCGGCGGGCGCCATCCGTGCCTGGATGTCTTGCTTGAGCTGGAGCGCCACCTCCTCAATGTGGCCGCGGAGGGAGTGCGACTCGCCGGCCGGGGCATCGTAGTGGTAGCGGCTGGCGAGCGCCCGCAGGGCCGCGTCCGCCTGCGTCTCCACGTAGCTCTCGTAGCTGTCTACGTTGAACACGGCCCCGGCCGCGTTCACCACCTTCCACACCACCACCGCGGCGATCTCGATCGGCGTGCCGTCGGCGTCGTTCACCTTCAGCGGCTGGCGGCGCTGCGTCGCCGACGCGGTCACGTTCCCGGCGGCGTCCTTCCGCTCCTCGGTCCGCTGGAGGCCCGTCTCGAACGTCCGCACCCGCAGGCTCACGCGCGTCCGCCAGTAGAAAGGGTTGCCGTAGTAGAACCCGGTCTCGCGCACCGTGCCGACGTACGTGCCGAACAGCTGCACCACCCGGGCCTGGTTCGGCCCGTTCACGATGAACCCGAACAGGCTGACGAACCACACCATCCCCAGCGGCACGATGACCCAGATCAGCAACGGCTGTCGCCACGCCGCCGCCAGCGCGATCAGCCCGATGATGCCCCCCAACAGGGCGAACACCCAGGCGAGCCCCATCCACCCCGACCCCAGGCGCAGTTCACGCTCTTCCACAGCAGTCTCCTTGGATATCGTAGTGATATCATGTTGTAATCGTGTCCGCTGTCCAGGTGTTCGTCCAGTCTGCGACCGCATTTTCGGAATCCGGCCGAAGTGGAGGTCGTGAACTGGCGGGGTTTGTGATACCAGACACAAATTGACCGGCGTTATAATCGCCCGCGGGTTCCTCCCCGCCGCTATCGTTCGCGTCATCCCGGGATTCCGGGTCATTCCCTTCCTGGCGGGGTGGGGGTCCGCGAGGGTTTTTCTCATGTCGAGTAAGTGCCCCCACTGCGGGGCCGGGCTCGCGCCAAAAGACTTGAAGCCGGGCCGCTACGCCCCCAAGTGCCTGAAGTGTCAGACTTCGTTCGTCCTCCACGTCCAGTGGGCGACGTACCCGGACGCAGCGGCGCTGGCTGCCGCGCTCGCCCGACCGGAGGTGGCCGTGAAGGCCTCCGACCCGAACACGACCGGGATGTTCACCGAACCCGACGCCCCGTCGCGGCCTGCAGCGCGGTCGGTGGTCGTCGGCGCCGCGAAGTTGAACCCGAACATCACCGGCGATTTCACCGACCCGGACGCCGGCGGAACTGGCGATTTCTCGCCCCCGGCAGCGGTTGCCGAGCGGACCGGTGAGTTTTCTGACCCGCCGCACGATGGCGGCGCGACGGGCGACTTTACCGAGGCCGAAGCACCCGCCGCCCGCCGCGCTCCCGATCATACAAACGCCCTCGCCACCGGTGACTTCACGGCGGCCTCCGGCGGCACGAATAACGACGACTTCAGCGTCGGCCCGAAGCCTGCGCTAACGCCGAAGAACAAGCCGAAGCCGATCGCGGCAAAGTCCGGCGACGCGAGCGAGGTGGTCGGCGACGACGCACCGGCTCGGCTCGGCGGCTACGAGGTGCTCAAGGTGCTTGGGAAGGGCGGTATGGGCTCGGTGCTTCTCGGCCGGCAAATCTCGCTCGACCGCAAGGTGGCACTCAAGGTGATGCACCCGAAGGTGGCGAAGAACCCCGGGTTCGTGGCGCGGTTCACCCGCGAGGCGTACGCCGCGGCCCAACTCACACACCACAACGTCGTGCAGGTGTACGACATCGGCGAAGACCACGGGCAGCACTTCTTCAGCATGGAGTTCGTGAACGGTCAGTCGCTCGGCGAGCGGCTCAAGGAGGAGGGGAAGCTCGCGCCCGAAGCCGCGGTCGGTTTCATCCTGCAGGCCGCTCGCGGGCTGCGCTACGGGCACAAACAAGGGATGGTTCACCGCGACATCAAGCCCGACAACCTGATGGTGAACGACGAGGGAGTGGTGAAGGTCGCCGACCTCGGGCTGGTCAAACTCGGAAACGGCGACCTCCCGTCGCAGGCCGGGGCGCTGGAGGACGACGACGGCGGCAACAGTCAGTTGACGCGCGTCGGTGCGGTGATGGGCACGCCGGCGTACATGGCCCCCGAGCAGGGGAAGGACAGCGGGGCCGTGGACCAGCGGGCCGACGTGTACTCCCTCGGCTGCACGCTCTACGTACTACTGACCGGCAAGCCGCCGTTCGAGGGGAAGACGGCGCTCGAGATCATCAGCAAACACCAGACGCAGGCGCTGGTGCCGCCCGAGGTCGTGGTGAAGCGGGTGCCGAAGACGCTGAGCACCATCCTGCTCAAGATGATGGCGAAGCGCCCCGAGGACCGGTACGCCACGATGGACGAGGTAATTGCCGCGCTCGAAGGCTTCCTCGGCGTGGACCGCGGCGGCACGTTCAACCCGAAGGAGGCTCAGGCTGACGAGTTGGAAAAGTTCTGCTGCCAGTACAACGTCCGCGGCAAGGGGAAGGTGAAGACTCTGGCCGCGCTCGCGTTCGCGGCGGTGTGCGGCGTCGGCGTCGTCGCCGCCGGCGTGGCCGGGATGCCGGCGCTGGCCGGCGGCTTCCTGGGGCTGCTGCTGATGGCCCCGCTGGCCTACTTCGTCACGCACGGCGTCCTGACCGGGAACGTCGTCTTCGCCCGCGTCCGGGCGCTCGTTTTCGGGATGGGTATCTTCGACTGGCTGACGGTGGTCGGTGGCGGGTTGTTGTTCGTGTCGACGCTGTTCTTGTTCGGCCTGCTGTGGAGTTGGATCGGCTTCGCGGTCGCGGCGGTGGGGCTGGCGGCGGGGTTGTGGTACGTCGCCGACCGCGCCGCCGAGAAGGGGCAGAAGGAGCCGCTGGACGACGCCCGCAGCCTGTTCCGGTCGATGCGCCTCCAGGGGCTCGACGAGGAGTCTCTGCGGCAGTTCGCGTGTAAGTTCGCGGGGCCGAACTGGGAGCCGTTCTACGAGGGCCTATTCGGGTACGAGGCGAAGTTGGCCGCGCGGGCGTACCGGAAGGGCGACACCGGCGAGCCGTGGGCGAAGCACGGCACCTGGCGCGAGCCGGTGGTACAGGCGCTCGACGCCCGACTCGAAGGCCGTCGGCTGGCGCGCGAGCGGAAGCACCTTCAGAAGATTGAGGCGACGGCGTTGGAGGCCGAGGGCGTGAGCAAGGCCGAGGCGAAGGCGAAGGCGGCAGAGATGGCCGACGGCATGGTCGAGCAGGCGGCCGAGGCGACGGAGGCGCGGAAGGCCGGGCGGGAGGTGAGCGTCCGCGAGATGGTCGCCGCCGCGAAGGAGCGCCGCCGGCCGAAGCCGGGGAAGAATATCGCCGGCAAGAAGCTCAAGAGCATGGGGCCGAAGTACTTCCTGAACGCCGTCATCGGTCAGCGCACGCGGTTCGTCCTCGGCGCCGCGGTGTTCGCCGCCGGGCTCCTCTGGATGAATCAGAACGGCCTGCTGAGCAAGGACAACAACCTCCTATCGAAGCTCACCGCGTTCGACTTTGCTGGTGCGGGCGCATCGCTCGACAAGGCTGCAGGTAAGCAACTGGACCTGTTCGGCCTGCCGGACGACTTGGTGAAGCCGCTGAGCGGCTACCCGGCGCCGGTAGCCGGGTTCCTGCTGATGCTGACGGGCATCGTCTGTCTCGGCTGGCGGCCGAGCCTCGCCGCACTACCGGGCGTCGATCTTCCAATCAGTCCGGAGGCGGTCTGCCTGCTCACGGGATCGCTGCTGATCGCAGTCGGGGGGTGGTTCCTGCGAAGTTGAGGAGATTTCGTTTGGTGGGACCGGCGGCCCGCCGGTCCCACCAAACGGAAGCCCGCGCCCGCTTTCACGCCCGTCGTGGTATAATTCGTAGGACACGTCCCCGGAGCCGATCTCATGTCGCAGGCGATGGCCGACCCCGGCGAGATTCGCCGGTTTGCCGCTAACTTCAAGCGGTTCAACGCCGACCTCCAGAGCAATATGGCCGGCATGCACGGCCAGATTCTCACCCTCGGCGACACCTGGCGCGACCAGGAATACGAGCGGTTCAAGCAGGACTTCGAGCAGGTCAACCAGCTCCTCGAGCGTTTCCTCACTACGGCCGAAGAATACCTCCCCTTCCTCCTCCGCAAGGCCGAGCGGCTCGAGGAATACCTGTCGCAGCGGTAATCGCCCATGACGGCCGACGTCCGCTCGATCGCCGCGCTGCGAGACTGGTACGCCGCCCTCACCGGCTACGGCGAGACGCTGGCCGAGTCGCTAGCCGGCGTGGAGTTGGAGCTCCGCCGGGGGTTCGACTGGCTCGACGAGCAACTCGGCCGCTGGCAGAAGGCGGTCCGCGACTGCGAGGAAGACGTGGTGCAGGCGAAGGCCGAGCTGGCGGCCCGCAAGTTCACCGGCTGGGACGGCCGCGAACCCGACACCACCGTGCAGGAGCGGGCGCTGCGCCGCGCAAAGTCGCGTCTCGAATACGCCGAGGATCAGGTTCGCGTCGTGCGGGGTTGGATCGGGCGACTGCCGAAGCTGATCGACGAGCTTTACCGTGGCCCGGCCAGCCGGCTGAGCGGGTTTCTCGAAGCCGATTTGCCGCGCGGACTCGCAACCCTCGTCCGGAAGGTCGAG
Source organism: Urbifossiella sp. (assembly GCA_044220735.1). GTDB lineage: Bacteria > Planctomycetota > Planctomycetia > Gemmatales > Gemmataceae > Urbifossiella. The sequence continues at coordinate 10,415 of JBGAQM010000085.1, forward strand.
ACGCTGGAGACTTACGCCGGCCTGCGGACCGACTTCGCCCCCGGCGCCGCGCCCCAACCCCCACCGCCGGAGGCCGCCCCGTGAGGTTCGGCACCACACGTAGCCAGGTTTACGACGCTCAAAAAACGGCCCAGGCTCACTGGCTTGCCGTGCAGGACGAGTGGAACGACGCCGCCCGCCGCGACCACGACGAGAGCGTGTGGACGCCCCTCGACGGCGGCGTCAGTGAGGCGTTGCGGGCGATTGACCAGTTGAGCGTCCTGTTCTCGCAGATTCGGACCGAGTGCGAGTACCCGGGGAACCTCTGAACCCATGTCCTCTCCCGACCCGGGGACCGTGTTCCTCCCGGCCGCCGACGCGCTCCGCACCGCCGCCGCGGCCGACTCCGACCCCGGCGTCGTGGTCCCCGGCTTCGAGGTGTTGGAGGTGCTGAGCCAGGGGGGCATGGGCGTCGTCTACCGCGCCCGCGAGACGGCCCTGAATCGCGTCGTGGCGCTGAAGATGATTGCCCCCGCGGCCCTCGCTTACCCAGACGTGCGGGAGCGGTTCGAGCGCGAGGCCCGGGCTGCCGCCCGATTGCACCACCCGAACGTCGTCGGCCTGTATCACACCGGGCTGGACTCGCCGTTCCCGTACCTCGTACTGGAGTACGTCCCGGGGTACGACCTCGTACGGCTCGTCCGCGAACGCGGCCCGCTGCCGTGGACGGAGGCCGTTGAGTACGTCCGGCAGGCGGCCGACGGGTTGAAGCACGTTCACGATCGCGGCCTCGTCCACCGCGATGTGAAGCCGTCGAACGTAATGGTCGTCCCGGCCTCGGGCGGGGAGCCGGCACGGGTGAAGCTCCTCGACCTCGGCGTCGCGCGGCCGCTCCTGCCGTCCGCTCACCCGGCGGACGCCGGGCTGACGGAAGCGGGCGTGTTCCTCGGGACGCCGGAGTACGTTGCCCCGGAGCAGGCCGAAGACCCTCGCCGGGCCGACGCTCGTTCTGACCTGTATGGCCTCGGGGCCACGCTCTACTACCTCCTCACCGGGGCGGCGCCGTTCACAGGTCAGACGCCGCTCGAAGCCGTCCGCCGCGCCGCCACCGACCCGCGGCCGACGCTCCAGCTCCGACGGCCCGACGTGCCCCTGGGGCTCGACGCTATCGTCCGCCGCCTCCTCGCCGCGGACCCGGCCCGTCGATTCGAGTCCGCGGCCGACGTTGCCGACGTCCTCGGCAAGGTGCTGCGCGACGAGCCCCTCCCGGCCGATTTGTCCGACCAGACCGTCATCCATCGCCCTTCGGGAAACGCCCGCATGGCCGCGAACCAGTACGACCGCGAGCGAACGGCGGCTCGCCCGCCTGGCGGACGCCGCCAAGGCGCGGGCCGCAGCGGAGGCCGCGGCCGCCGCCGCCTTCCGCGAGGCCGTGGACCGGGCCGACCGCGAACTCGGCCGCGGCAAGAAGCAACTCGCCGCCGCGCGCGAGAAAGAGCAGGCCGGCATCGAGGCGACCTACGCCGCAACTGTCACCGACCTCACCGGCCGCGCCGACGCCGCCCTGTTCGCCGCCACGCGGGGCCGCGACGACAAACTGACGGCGCTGTCACTGCGGTTCAACTCCGCACAGCAGAAGGGTCGGACGGAGTACCAGGACAAACTGTGGTCGCTCGACTCCGTGCTGGAGGGTTCGATGAAGCGCGCGGCCGATCAGAAGGAGGCGCTCGGACGGAAGGCCGCCGCCGCCGCCGAGCAGTTGGAAGGGCTGTGGGCCGAGGCCGAACCTCTGATCATCAAGTCCGCGACCACCCGCGAAGCAGTGTGCGGAACAGCCGCGCCGGCGGCGTCCGACGACGACCCCATCACCCGGGTACAAAAGGCGATCGCCGCCGCCGAGACCGCCATCGCCACGCTGCGGGCGGACGTGGGGGGGAAGTTGTTCGTACTGCTCGGCAGCACGCGGCGCCGGCTCCTCGCCGAGGCCAATGCCGTGGGGGCGAGGCTCGGCGAGGCCGGCGCGGCGGTCGAGGAGTTCCATCGGTACGTAGTCGCCGAGCACGACGCCGAGGTGGGCCGGGCGCACGAGAAGCACGCGCGTCGCCGCACGGAGGCACAGCAGCACTTCGAGCCGCTGCTGGAGACGCAGAAGGAGCAGTTCGAGAACGAACGGGCGCGAATCGTCGCAGAATTCGAGGCGGCTGCGGCGGCGATCCAGAACAAGCGCGGCGTCGAATCGGCGACCGCGGAGAGCGACCACCGGCAGGCCCGCCGTATCTCCGCGGCACGGAACAATGCCGAGCTAAAGGCCGCGCAGGAGACGCACGCGGACAAGATCGGCTACGCCACCGAAGCCCGCGACGCGGCGTTCGAAGCGCTCTCGGCCGCGTGGCACGGCGTCGCCCTCGAAGCGACCACGACGCTTATCGCCCTTCGCGCCGAGGCCGCCGCCGACTTCCCCGACTGGGCCACGGTGGCCGGCTCGCGCCCTCTCCCGGCAACCGTGCCCGCCGGTATCCGCTTCGGCGAAATGACGGTCGATCCGAAGTTGCTGCCGGACGGCGTCTCGGACGACCCGCGGCTCGCGCCCCCTGCCGACCTTGCGGGCCCGACCCCTGCGTTCCTGCCGTTCCCCGACCACTGCGCCGTGTTGCTGAAGGCCCGCGACGACGGCCGTGCCGCGGCGGTGACGGCGCTCCAGTCGATGATGCTGCGGTTCCTCACCGGCCTGCCGCCAGGCAAGGTGCGGTTCACGATCGTGGACCCGGTCGGGCTCGGAGACAACTTCGCGTCGTTCATGCACCTCGCCGACCACGACGAGAAGCTGGTGACGAGCCGCATCTGGACCGAACCGCGCGAGATCGAGGCCCGACTGACCGACCTGACGGACCACATCGCCAGCGTGATCCAGAAGTACCTTCGGAACCAGTACAAGAGCATCGAGGAGTACAACCGCGTGGCCGGCGAGGTGGCCGAGCCGTACCGCGTGCTCGTGGTCGCCAACTTCCCCACGAACTTCAGCCCCGAGGCCGCCAAGCGACTCGTCAGCATCGCGCAGAGCGGCCCGTCGTGCGGCGTATGCGTGCTCGTCGGCGTGGACGCGCGGGCGGCGATGCCGCGCGACTTCCAGTTGTCGGACCTGGAGGCGCCGAGCCTGGTGTTGAACTGGAAGGACAGCCGGTTCACCCCGAGGGAGCCGGCGCTGGCCCCGTTCCCGCTGACGATCGACTCGCCGCCGCCTGCCGTGACGGTGGCGCAACTGGTGCGCCGCGTCGGGCAGGCGAGTAAGGACGCGGTGCGCGTCGAGGTGCCGTTCGAGTACATCGCCCCAAAGCCCGACGAGGTGTGGACCCGGAGCGCGTCGAAGGGATTCGATGTGCCCGTCGGCCGCGCCGGCGCGACACGCCGGCAGGCGTTCGCCCTCGGCCGCGGAACCGCTCAACACGCCCTCGTCGCAGGCAAGACGGGCTCCGGCAAGTCCACGTTGCTACACGCCCTCATCACGAACCTGGCGCTAAACTACAGCCCGGACGAGGCCGAACTGTACCTCATCGACTTCAAGGAGGGCGTCGAGTTCCAGTGGTACGCGACGTACCAGTTGCCGCACGCCCGCGTGGTGGCGATCCAGAGCGAGCGCGAGTTCGGGCTGAGCGTGTTGCAGCGGCTCGACGGCATCCTCCGCGAGCGCGGCGAGCGATTCCGCGACGCCGGCGTGAATGACCTCGCCGGCTACCGCGAGCACCTGAAGGGGCAGGGCGACGGCACCGCGACCTGTCCGCGCATCCTGCTCGTGGTCGATGAGTTTCAGCAGTTCTTCGTCGAGGACGACAAGCTGGCTCAGGAAGCCGCGCTGCTGCTCGACCGGCTCGTCCGGCAGGGGCGTGCGTTCGGCATGCACGTGCTGCTCGGGTCGCAGACACTCGGCGGGGCGTACTCGCTCGCCCGGAGCACCATCGACCAGATGGCCGTGCGCGTCGCGCTCCAGTGCTCGGACGCCGACGCGCAGCTGATTCTCAGTAAGGACAACAACGCGGCCCGCCTGTTGAGCCGACCCGGCGAAGCGATCTACAACGACCAGAACGGCCTGGTCGAGGGGAACGATCCGTTCCAGGTGGTGTGGCTGTCTGAGGAGAAGCGCGAGAGCGTGCTGCGAGAGTTGGGGCAGCGTGCGGCGGGGAAGTACTCGCCGCCGCTGGTGTTCGAAGGTAACAGCGCCGCCGACCCCGCCCTCAACCCTGCGTTGGTCCGCGCGCTGGCTGCCGAGACCTGGGCCGAGCCGAAAGCGCCCGCGGCGTGGCTCGGCGACCCGGTGGCCATCAAGGAGCCGACCGCGGCCGTCTTTCGCCCGCAAGGCTCGGCAAACCTCCTGCTGATCGGCCAGAACGAGGACGCCGCGCGCGGCCTGTTCGCCGCTGCGCTACTCGGGCTTGCGGCGCAGGTTCGCCCCACTGACACGCCCGTCTTCACCCTCCTCGACGGCACGCCCGACGACGCCGACGACGCCGAAACGCTGCGCCGCCTCGCCGCGAGGCTCACGGGGCATGCGCGTGCCCCGGACCGGCCCGGTCTGCCGGCAGCGCTCTCCGACCTGACCGCCGAGGTGGAAAGGCGTTCGAAGGGGCAGGGCGGCCGCGCTCCGCGGTTCCTGTTCGTGTTCGGCGTCCACCGGTTCCGCGAACTGCGGAAGGGCGACGACGACTTCGGCTTCGCCCGCCGAGGCGCCGAGCGCGAGCCAAGCCCGGCCGAGCGGTTCGCGGCGCTGCTGAAGGACGGCCCCGGCGTCGGCGTTCACGTCGTGGTGTGGTGCGACTCGCTGACGAACCTGAACCGCACGTTCGACCGGCCCCTGCTGCGCGAGTTCGGGATGCGGGTACTGTTCCAGATGAGCCCGACCGACAGCAGCACGCTGATGGACTCCCCGGCCGCGTCGCGCCTCGGCCGGCACCGGGCGCTGTACCTCCAGGAGGAGCAGGAGCGGCCGGAGAAGTTCCGGCCCTACGGCGTACCCGAGGCCGAGTGGCTGAACGGCGCCCTCGCCAAGCTCAGTCGGAGGACGGAGGACAGCGGTCTGCGGACCGAGTCCGAGTCGCGTCTGTCCTGACCGCTGTCCTCCGTCCTGTGACCTCGCTGGTTCTGAGATGCCCCGCACCGACCTCCCGCCCGGGCCGCGCAGCACCTCGTGGCTCGGCGGCAACCTATCCGCCTTCTCGGCCCGCCGGCTCGACTTCTTCCTCGACGTGGCCCGCGAGTACGGCCCGCTCGCCAGCTTCCGGTTCGGCCCGAAGCGGCTGTTCCTGGCGTCCGACCCGGCGCTCATCGAGCAGGTGCTGGTGACCGACGCCAAGCACTATGTGAAGCACTTCGGCGCCCGCATGTATAAGCCGGTGCTCGGCAACGGCCTCGTCACCAGTGAGGGCGACTTCTGGCTCCGCCAGCGCCGCCTCAGCCAGCCGGCGTTCCTCAAGCAGCGGGTTTACTCGTACGCCCCCGTGATGTCCGAACTCACGCGCCGGATGCTTGCCGAGTGGCGGCCCGGCAAGCAGGTGGACGTGGAGTACGAGTTCAGCGGCCTCACCAGTGCCATCGCGCTGAAGACACTGTTCGACCTCGAATCCACGGAAGACCGGGCCACGTTTGTCGAGGCGCTCCGGGAGGCGTTCGACGTGATGAGCAAGCGATTCCGCACGGTGCTGGCGTTCCCGCGCTGGTTCCCGACGCCGGCCAACCTCCAGCTGAAGCGAGCCATCCGCCACCTCGACCGTGTGATGGACGGCTTCATCGCGGCCGGCCGTGCGCACGCCGCCGACCGCGAGCGGGAGGGCAAGACTGACGGCGAGGCGGTCGATCTCCTGACCCGCCTCCTGGCCGCACGCGACGAGGACGGGTCGGCCATGACACCGCGACAACTCCGCGACGAGGCGATGACGCTCTACCTCGCCGGCCACGAGACGACGGCCCTGACGCTGAGCTGGGCTTGGCTCCTGCTCGCACAGAACCCCGCCGCCGAGGACCGGCTCGTTGAGGAGTGGCGGCGGGTACTCGGCGGCCGCTCGCCGACGCCGGACGACTTGCCAAACCTGCCGTACACGGACGCGGTGGTTGCCGAGGCGATGCGCGTCTACCCGCCGGTGTACCTGATCGGCCGGGAGGCGACGAAGGAGTTGGAACTGGGCGGCTACCGGGTGAAGAAGGGGTACACGATATTCATGAGCCAGTGGGTGAACCACCGCGACCCGACTTACTTCCCCGACCCGGAAACGTTCCGGCCGGAGCGCTGGCTGAACGGGCTGGCGAAGCGCATCCCGAAGTACGCTTACTACCCGTTCGGGGGCGGCCAGCGGGTGTGCATTGGAAACACGTTCGCCCTGATGGAAGCGGTGATCTTGCTGGCGACCGTCGGCCAGCGCTACCGGTTCACGCTCGACCCCGGGGCGGTGATCGACTTCGACCCGCAGATCACGCTGCTGCCGAAGTACGGCATCCCGGCGACGCTCGAGTTGCGCTAGCCTGGAAACAGTGCCGCGATCGGCTTGCCGTCGTCCGTGATGGGTACCGGCCGTGGGCCGCCGGTCAACGACTTCGCCGGGTCGATACCGAGTGCGGCGTACAACGTCGCGTGGAAGTCCGGCACGCTCACCGCGTCGCTCACGATTCGCTTCGCTAACTCGTCGGTCGTGCCGTGCGCGCCGCGGTGCCGCAGGCCGCCGCCGGCCAGCACCAGAGAGAAAGCCGTTCCCTGGTGACCACGTCCGCCGCCCGCGTCGAACTCGGCCGGGCGCCCGAACTCGGTTCCGATCACGATCAACGTCTTGTCCAGCCGCCGTCGGTGCTCCAAGTCACGGATGAGGGCGGCGAGCGCGGTGTCGAGTTCCTGGATGAGGAGATGCTGGTTCCGCTGCCCCTGGTTGTGCGTGTCCCAGCCGGTCCCGTTGAGGAAGTTCAGGTTGTGCGACACTTCTACGAACCGCACCCCGGCCTCGGTCAGTCGCCGGGCCAACAGCAGCCGTTGGCCGAATTCGCCGCCAAACGACTGACGCACGGCCGCGCTCTCGGTGGCGAGGTCGAACAGGCTTGTGAAGCGGGGACCGGCAAGGCGCAGGCTCTCGGCGAGCGCCTGGTCGTAGGCCGCGACCCCGGCCGACGCCCGGCCCCCCTCACGGAGCCCGGCGAGGAGTCGTTCGCGGTCCGACTGCCGCTCCGCGGTCACGTCGGCGGGGCGCGTCAGGCCGGCGGGGCCGGCGGTGGTGTCCGTGAGGTAGACGTAGCCGGCGCGGGGGCCGAGGAAGCCGGGGCCGCGCGACGGGTTCGGGTAGCCGACGAGCACGTATGCCGGCACGCCCTCGCCGCGGGCGCCGAGTTCGTGTGCCACGACCGAACCGACCGACGGGTAGGCGATGGTGCCAGCGGTCGCGCGGCCGGTGTGGACGCGGTGGGTGGCGGCGGCGTGCTCGTCGATCACGTCGTGGTTGACGGTGCGGACGACCGTGATGCGGTCCATTACCTCGGCGGTCTTCGGCAAGTACCGGCAGACGCGGACGCCGGGCACGGCGGTTGTGATCGACTCGTAGGCCGAGCCGGCCTTGCGGGTCGCCGGGTCGCCGACGACCTTGGGGTCGAACGTGTCGATCTGCGCCATGCCGCCGCCGAGCCAGACGAATACGCATGAATCGGCCGACCCGCGGACGCGCGGCGCTGGGTTCGCGGCGCCTCGGGAGGCGACCGTGGCGGCACTGGCGGCGAGGAAGGAACGGCGGGAGAGTGACATACGTCCACCTTGCTCGTCAGGGGGTGTACACGAACTCCGGTGCGTTCAGCAGCGCCCACAGCGCGTCCTCGGCCCGCATTCGCCACTCGGAGGTCAACCGGGCCGTCGGCGGGTCGCCGCGGCGGGCCTCGGCTTCGGCCTCCGTCTTCAGCCGGTTCGCGTCCGGCACCAGGTGGTTCGACCAGGACACGTACCGCGGCCGCACACGCGGGCCGGGTGCCGGTGCGGGCGGATTCGCCACCACGCGTGACGCGAACCCCGGCGTCAGGTGCTCGACCAGCGCCGCACGCTCGGCCGGCGTCGGGCGGCGCGTCAGCACGCGGAGGAACAGGGCGTCGGCTAGTGCCTCGGGCGATTCCGCTTCCAGTGACAGTCGGGTCACGGCGTGGTCGTCGCTCAGCCGCGTCAGCCAGACGGCGACGGTGCCGTTGGCGAGCAGCGCGGGTTGCAGCACGTCGGGCGACTGGTCGCGCGCGCTGGTCGCGTCGGGGCGCGACGCCCGCCAGCCGAACGCGGCGAGCTCTTCCACCACCGCCTGCACGCGCGGCAGCGCGAGGCTCGGCCGGTCGCGCTCGTTCGACGTGGACGCGAACTCCCATGCACGCCGCGGGACGCCCATCGAGATCGAGT
>JBGAQM010000086.1:0-18937 GCA_044220735.1 Urbifossiella sp.
CCGGCCGGTTGGAAACCGGCCCCACACCGGGCCCGCCGACCTGGTCCAAGACCCGACCGACGAAACCCCTCACCCACCCACACGCCGCGATGACCAACCCCCTTTCCCTCAACTACCTCCCCACCCTCCCGCGCCGCCGCGACTGGCGCATCGGCTGCGCCGGCGCCGGCTTCATCATGCGCGACTGCCACCTCGTCGCCTACCAGCTCGCCGGGTTCAACCCCGTCGCCGTCGCGTCGCGGAAGGTCGAGACGGCCCGCGAGGTCGCGGCGGCGCGGGGCGTCCCCACCGTCCACGCCACCATCGACGACCTGCTGCGCGACGAGGCGGTCGAAATCCTCGACGTGGCCGTGCCGCCGGACGCCCAGCCGGACCTCATCCGCCGCGCCGTCGAGCTCGGCCGCGGCCGCCTCCGCGGCATCCTCGCGCAGAAGCCGCTGGCGCTGTCCGTCCGCGACGCCCGCGACCTCGTCGCGCGCTGCGCCGCCGCCGGCATCGTCCTCGCGGTGAACCAGAACATGCGCTTCGACCAGAGCGTCCGCGCCGCGAAAGACGCGCTCGCCCGCGGCCTGGTCGGCGAGCCGGTGCTGGCGACGATCGACATGCGGGCGGTGCCGCACTGGATGCCGTGGGCGGAAGGGCTGCCGAGCCTGTCCACGTTCGTGATGAGCATCCACCACCTCGACACGTTCCGCTACTGGCTCGGCACGCCCGACCGCGTCCTCGCCAGCACCCGCCCCGACCCGCGCACCCGCTTCCCCCACCGCGACGGCATCAACCTCACCATCCTCGAATACGACCACGGCCCCCGCGCCAGCGCCTGGGACGACGTGTGGGCCGGCCCGAAGGCCGCGGCCGACGACCACCCGCACGCGATCTGCTGGCGTGTCGAAGGCACCGCGGGGCTGATGCACGGCACGATCGGCTGGCCGCGCTACCCGGCTCGCGAGCCGAGCACGCTCGACCTGTGGAGCGAACTCGTGCCCGGCGGGTGGCACCGGCCGCGCTGGCCGGAGGTGTGGTTCCCCGACGCCTTTGTCGGCACGATGGCGCAGCTGCTCGTCGCGGTCGAGGACGGCACCGAGCCCGAGATCGGCGGCCGCGACAACGTCGAGACGATCGCGCTGTGTGAGGCCGTGTTCGCCGCCGCGACCGAGCATAGGGTAACGACGGTGAGCGAGTTCCTTCGCTGACTTCCGCCCGGTAGGGCGGCGGCGTGTAGCCCCGGGTGGAACCCGGGGCGGCCTTCGGCGGAGTCCGCGCCGCATCACCCCACGAATCACCCGGTACGCCGCCCGGGTTCCACCCGGGGCTACACGCCGCCGCCCTACCGGGCGGAGAAGCCCTGAGCATTTCGATAGGCTGATCGCACCCGCCCGGAGGCCGCTCATGCCGCGCTGGCCCGTCGCCATTCTCGCTGCCGCGCCCGTCGCCCTCGCCGCCGACCCCGCCCCCGGGCCGCTCCCCGCCGAGCAGGCCGCGAAGCAGTCGGTGCTGCCGGACGGCTTCCGCATGTCCGTGTTCGCGGCCGAGCCGCTGGTCACGCAGCCGGTGTCGTTCTGCCTCGACCACCGCGGCCGGGTGTGGGTCGCCGAGGCGCTCAACTACGGGGCGTGGCAGCCGACCGGCAAGGACCGCGTCGCCATCCTCGAAGACACCGACGGCGACGGCCGCGCCGACAAGCGCACCGTCGTCTGCGACAGCTTCAACTACATCACCGGCGTCGAGGTCGGCTTCGGCGGCGTGTGGGTCATGTCGCCCCCCGGACTGTACTTCGTGCCAGTCACGGACGACAAAGCCGGCGTCCCGGAGCTGGTGATGGACGGGTTCGGCTACAAGGAGAGCCGACACAACCTGGCGAACGGCTTCACCTGGGGGCCGGACGGGTGGCTGTATGGCGGCCACGGTCGCACCAGCCCGTCCGACGTGGGAGCACCCGGCACCCCCGCGAAGGACCGCATCCACTGCGACGGCGGCGTCTACCGCCTCCACCCGGTCACGAAGACGTTCGAGGTGTTCGCCGACGGCACGACGAACCCGTGGGGCGTGGACTTCGACGACTACGGCCAGTGTTTCGTGTCGAACTGCGTGAACCCGCACCTGTTCCACGTGATCCCCGGCGGGCACTACGAGCCGTGGCGGAACCGGCCGAGCAGCCAGTACGCCTACGAGCGGCTGCCGACGATCGCCGACCACCTGCACTACCCCGGCGGCGACATCCGCGGCACGCTCGGCAAGGCCGAGACGCTGGCGATGGGCGGCGGCCACGCCCACTGCGGCACGCTGGTCTACCTCGGCGACGCGTTCCCGAAACAGTTCCGCAACACCGTGCTGACGTGCAACGTCCACGGCCGCCGCGTCAACAACGACATCCTGAAGCGCAAGGGCTCCGGCTACGTGGCGTCGCACGGGAAGGACCTGATGGTGTCGGCCGACCCGTGGTTCATGGGCGTGACGCTGCGGCTCGACCCGGGCGGCGGCGTGCTCGTGTCCGACTGGTCCGACACCGGCGAGTGCCACACCTACAAGCCGGACATGAAGACGGGCCGCATCTACCGCATCAGCCACGGCGAGCCGCAGCTGCCGAAGGTCGATTTGTCGAAGTTGAGCGACGCGGAGTTGGTGGGCCTGCAGAAGCACCCGAACGAGTGGCAGGTACGGACGGCCCGGCGGGTACTTCAGGAGCGTGGCCCGGGGACCAACGAACACGCGCGGCTGAAGGAAATGACGCTGTCCGAGCCGTCCGCCGTCCACCGACTCCGTGCGCTCTGGACTCTGCACGCGACTGGCGGCCTCCACCGCGACGGTCCGGAATATCTGCTCGCCGACCCGTCCGAACACGTCCGCGCGTGGGCGGTGCGGCTCCTGAGCGAGCAAGCCGACCCGCCGCGGGAGCGGTTCGTGTCGCTAGCGAAGAACGACCCGTCGCCCGTCGTCCGGCTCGAAATCGCGTCGGCCCTGCAACGCCTGTCGATCGAGAAGCGTTGGGCCATCGTGGAAGGGCTCCTGTCTCGCGCCGAAGACGCCGCCGACGCGAACCTGCCGCTGATGATTTGGTACGGCTTCGAGCCGCTCGTCCCCGCCGACCCGGAGCGGGCGCTCGACGTGGCCGCGAAGGGGCAAATCCCGCTCGTCCGCCAGTTCGCGGTGCGGCGGTTCCTCGACCACGCCGCGACCGTCGGGGCGAAGGCCGACCTGGCGCCGCTGGTGAGCGTGCTGGCGACGGCGCCGCCGGCCGCGGTCCCCGACCTGCTCCGCGGCGCCCGCGAAGGCATCAAAGGGCGGCGCAACCTGCCGATGCCCGCGGGGTGGCCGGCGGTGTACGCGAAGCTGCGCGACCACGCCGACAACCAGGTGCGTGACAACGCGGTGTCGCTGGCGCTGGCGTTCGGCGACCCCCGCGCCGTGACCGATCTACGAGCCCTCGCCGCGGACAAGGCCGCGCCGCCGGCCGACCGGGCCGGGGCGGTCGACGCGCTCGTCGGCGTGAAGGCGGCCGACCTGGCGCCGCTGCTGTTCGAGCTGCTGCCCGACCCCGCCACGAGCCGGCCGGCACTCCGCGGGCTCGCGGCGTACTCACACCCCGACACCGCGGCGAAAGTGCTGGCCGCGTACCCGCGGTTCGACGCCGACGAGAAGGCCGACGCCGTCGCCACCCTCGCGGCGCGGCGTGACACGGCGTTGTCACTACTGGCGGCGGTCGAGGCGAAGCGGGTGGCGCGCTCGGAGGTGTCGGCGTTCGCCGCCCGGCAGATGTTTGCGCTGAACGACGCCGCCGTGCGCGACCGGCTGAAGCATGTGTGGGGCGAGGTGCGGCCGACGGCTGGGAAGCCGGAGGTACTGGCGAAGTACAAGACCATGCTGACGCCGGCGTACCTGCGGTCGGCCGACGTGAACAACGGCAAGGCGGTGTACGCGAAGACGTGTCAGGCGTGCCACAAGCTGAACGGCCTGGGCACCGACATCGGCCCGAACCTGAACGGCGTCAACCGCGGCAACCTCGACTACTGGCTGACCAACCTCACCGACCCCGGCGCGGAAGTGGGGAAGGATTACCGCATGTCGGTGGTGCGCACGACCGACGGTCGGGTGGTGTCGGGCATCGTGACGGAGCGGACCACGGCACGGGTGGTGGTGCAGACCGCGACCGAGCGCGTCACGCTCGCCGCCGCCGACGTGGAGGGGGTGACGGAGTCGGCGCTGTCGCTGATGCCGGACGGGCAGCTCGACGCGCTGCGGCGCGAGGACGTGCGCGACCTGATCGCGTACCTGATGGGCGGTGAGCGACCGTGCTGCTTGCGGGCTTCGCTTCACAACGCGAAGCCGCAAGCGGCAACGGAGCCAACCCGGGCGCCGCCTCACGCGGGCCGCGCGCCCAGGTAGTCCCGCGCCCGCCGCTCGCACTCGTCGAGCGACAGTGCCGCCGTGTCGAGCGTCAGCCGCGGCACCGTCAGCGGCTCCGCGTTCGCGCGGGAGCGGTCGTGCAGCTCCGGCGTGCGGTTCCCCGCGGGGTGCGTGCGGTCGGCCGCGATCCGCGCCCGCGCCACGTCCGGCGGGCACACGCACTCGATCACCCGCACCGGCTCGCCGAGCGCCAGTAGCGCCGCCACCTGCGCCGCCTTCGAGAACGTGCGGCCGTCGAGGAACACCGGCATCCCGGGCCGGGTGCGGCGGAGGTGTCCGGCGGCCGCGAACACCGCCCGCATCGCCAGGTCGTCCTGCTCGGCGGAGTAGTCGAGGGCGGCGCCGGGGAACAGCGCCGCCCGCACCACGTCCTTGCTGATCACCACGCCGCCGAGGGCCGCCGCCAGCCGGGCCGCCAGCGCCGACTTCCCGGCCCCCGGCAGGCCCGCCATCGCCACCAGCATCGGCCCCCCCTTTACCGCACGATCAGCGGCATCTCCTCGGTCGCGCCGTCCGCCAGCTCGACCTTCACCGTGTACTGCCCCGGCCGCTCGCACACCACCCGCCACGACGCCCGGCCGTGCGGCTCGGTCGGGCGGATCGTCACCGTCTGCTGCGCCCGCACGCCGGTCGCCAGCTTCAACCCGTCCGGCACGGTCAGCGTCACCGTCGGCCGCTTCAGGTCGCGGTCCAGGTAGGCCGTCACGGTGACGACGCCGCCGGCCTTGAACGACCCGCCGGCGGTCAGGCCCATCTTGCCGCCGGCCTTGCCGGCGATCACCTTCGCCAGCCCGTAGGTGAACCCCACCCGCCGCTCGGCCCCCGGGTCCACCGCCGCCTCGACCCAGTACAGGCCGATGGCCGAGTCGGTGCCCATGTTCTGCACCGGGTACGTCCACGCGGCGTTGCTCCCGGGCCAGTGGCTGAACAGCAGGCTGTCCGGCGGCTCCACCGTGGCGATGTGCGCCGACACCCGCACGCCCAGGTGCGCGACCGTGCCGGGGTCCTTGAAGTCCGGCCGCTCGAACGCCTGCACGTAGTCCGGCAGGTCCTTCGTCTTCGCCCCCACCAGCGCGCCGGTGGTCACCAGGTCGGCCCGCTCGGGGAGCACGAACGGCACCCCGTCGTTGGTCCCGATGAGGGTGTCGAGCATGAACCGCAGGCCGACCTTCTGCTTCGTCTTGCCCGTGTTCGTGAGCGTGTAGCGGACGAAGGCCGTGTCCAGCTTCCCGGTCTGCGCCCCGCGCGCCAGCGATACCTCCTGCTTCACCGTCACCTTCCGCGGCGGCACGTCCCACACGGTCGTCCACGACCGGCCGTCGTCCTCCTTCTTCTCGGCGGTCGGCGTCGTGGGGGCGACGGCGTTCAACAGGAAGGTGGCGCCGTTGACCGACACGGCCGTGTTGTTCGTGCCGCCGTTCGAGTCGTAGGTGAGCCGCTTGCCGGACTCCTTCCCGGCGACCACGGTGATGCCGAACCGGCCGGTGTTGTCGTGGGCGACCGCGAGGTACTCGGCGTTGTCCGCGTCCTGGGTGAGGGCGGCGGCGGGGAGCAAGGCGAAGAGCACGGCGGCGGTGAGGAGTGGGCGGGTCACGGGGCGGCCTCCGGGGGGGTGAGCCTGACGGCGACTGTAGCCGGCCGCGGGGCGGGGGTCAACGGGCGCCGCCCCGCCGCGGGCGGCGGGACCCCGGGCGCGGTACACTGACCCCACCCCCGGAGCCCGCCGATGACCCGGCCCCTCGCGCTGCTCGCCGCGCTCGCCGCCGCCGGCCCCGCCGCCGCGCAGCCGGTGAGCTTCGACCGCGACGTGACCGCCGTCCTGTCGCGCGCCGGGTGCAACTCCGGGGCGTGCCACGGCAACCTCAACGGCAAGGGCGGCCTCAAACTCTCGCTCCGCGGCGAGGACCCGGCCGGCGACCGCACCGTCCTGACCCGCGACATGCTCGGCCGCCGTACCGACCCGCAGCGGCCGGACGACAGCCTCCTTCTGCTGAAGGCGACCGGCGGCGTGCCGCACGAGGGCGGGGTGCGCTTCACGAAGGCGAGCGCCGAGTACGCCGCGCTGCGGGCGTGGGTCGCCGCCGGGTGCCGCGCCGACCCGCCGAACGGCCCCCGCCTCACGCGGCTGGACGTCAGCCCCGCGGCGCGCATCCTGTCCGACCCGGCCGACCGATTCGACGTGAAAGCGGTCGCGCACTTCTCCGACGGCACCGCCCGCGACGTGACGGCGCTCGCCGCGTTCGAGTTCACCGCCGTCGGCGTCGCGCGGATCACGCCGGCCGGCGAGGTGGTCCGCGAGCAGTTCGGCGAGACGGTGCTGATGGTCCGCTACCTCACGCACGTCGTGCCGGTGCGCGTCGTGTTCCTGCCGGACCGCCCCGCCCCGGACCTCGCCGCGTTCCCCGCCGACCACCCGATCGATAAGCTCGTGCTGAGCCAGCTGCGAGAGATGCGCCTCGCCCCCGCGCCGCTCGCGCCGGATCACGTCTTCCTCCGCCGCGCCTACCTCGACGCCCTCGGCGTGCTGCCGACCGTGGACGAGACCGGCGCCTTCCTGAGCGACCAGCGGCCCGACCGGCGCGAGCGGCTGATCGACGCGCTGCTGGCGCGGCCCGAGTTCGCCGAGTACTGGGCGCAGAAGTGGTCGGACGTACTGCGGAACGACGAGAAGGCGCTCGACCGCAAGGGCGTCGGCGTGTTCTACCGGTGGATCGCAGCGCAGCTCGCCGCCGACCGGCCGCTGAACGAGTTCGCCCGCGACGTGCTCGCCGCCCGCGGCAGCACCTACGCCCACCCGCCGGCGAACTTCTGGCGCGCCGTGCGCGACCCGCTCCAGCGCGCCGAATCGGTGGCGCAGGTGTTCCTCGGCGTGCGCATCGGCTGTGCCCGCTGCCACAACCACCCGTTCGACCGCTGGACGATGGACGACTACTACGGCTTCGCCGCCCTGTTCGCGCGGGTGGATTACCGCGTGCTGTCGAACACCCGCCGCGACGAGCTCGACAAGCACGAGTTCGTCGGCGAGCAGGTCGTGTTCCAGAAGCGCGACGGCGAGTTGATCAGCGGCCGCACGAAGCTGGCGGCGGCGCCGAAACTGCTGGGCGCGGCCGCGGTCGATCCCGACGGCGACCGCCTCGGCGCGGCCGCGGACTGGGTCGCGTCGCCCGACAACCCGTTCTTCGCGCGGACGCAGGTGAACCGCGTCTGGCTGCACCTCATGGGCCGCGGGCTGGTCGATCCCAACGACGACTTCCGCGCCACCAACCCGCCGTCGAACCCCGAACTGCTCGACTGGCTGGCGAAGGACTTCGCCGCGAACGGCTTCCGTCTGAAGCCGCTGGTGAAGCGCGTGATGACGAGCCGCACCTATCAGCTGTCGGCGACGACGCGCGACGCGGCGGTGATGGCCGACGAGTTGCACCATTCGCACGCGCTGGTGACGCCGCTGGAGGCGGAGCAGCTGCTCGACGCGCTGGCGCAGGTGACGGGCGTGCCGGTGCGGTTCGCGGGCTACCCGCTGGGCCGGCGGGCGAACCAGGTGCCGGCGCCGCCGCAGACGGGCCGGCGGTCCACGTCGGCGCTCGGCGACCAGTTCCTCAAGGTGTTCGGCAAGCCCGAACGGCTGCTGACGTGCGAGTGCGAGCGGAGCGACGACCCGGGGCTGTTGCAGGCGTTCCAGATGATCTCGGGCGACGTGGTGAACCGCCTCATCAGCGACCCCGACAACCGCGTCGGCAAGCGGCTGTCGGCGGGGGTGACGGACGCGGCGCTGCTGGAGGAACTGTACCTGGCGGCGCTGTGCCGCCGGCCGACGGACGCGGAGGGGCGGCGCATCCTGGCGTACCTCGCCGCCGCGCCCGACCGCCGCGCCGCGTGGGAGGACGTCGCCTGGGCGCTGCTCAACAGCAAGGAGTTCCTGCTGCGCCGCTGACGCGGCCGGGAATCCGCGTGCAATCGGGCGCGGGGTGTGGTGGAATCGGCGGTCCGATTTCGCCCCAGGAGGTTCCCCCCGTGCGCCGCCTCAGCCTGCTCGTGCTCCCCGCGCTGCTCCTCGCCCTCGCCGCCGCCGACGCCCGCGGCCAGGACGAGAACCCGGTCGTCAAGCTCATCAAGTCGAAGGTCAAGGACCCGACCAAGCCGTTCGCCATCCTCGTGACGTTCGACGTGAAGGCCGGCAACGAGAAGGCCTTCGAGGCGGCGTTCCGCCCGTGCCTGGAGGCGACGAAGAAGGAGGCCGGCTGTATCAGCTACGAGCTGAACCGCGACCCGGACCGGCCGGCGACGTACGTGATGTACGAGCAGTTCCGCAGCGTCGCGGCGATCGAGGAGCACATCCGGGCGAAGCACACCGAGACGCTGCTGAAGACCGTGGTGCCGATGTGCCAGGGCGACCCACAGGTGAAGGTGTTCACGGTGCCGCAGTGAGGACAGAGGACAGAGAGCAGAGGACAGAGAGCAGAGGACAGAGGCAGCAATCCTGACCTCTGTCCTCTGTCCTCTGTCCTCTGTCCTCGCTCAAGCGGGCTCGATGCTCGCGGGCAGCCCGCGGGCGGCGAACTGCTCGACGTACAACTCGGCGCGCTCCAGGTGCGTCACCAGCACCACCGCCCGGCCGCGGTGGAACGCCTCCCACATGCGAAACTCGGCCTCGGCGGCCGCGAACCGCGTCAGGTCCACGACCGCCCGCAGCACGGCCATCAGGCCGCGGTCGGCGGGGCGGTGGAGACACACCTTGTACCGCGGGAACACCGAACCCGGAACGGGACGGTTCGACATGGCTGCCCTCGGGGTGGGAGCCGCTGCGAGCTGAAACGACCCCCACTGTAAACCCACGTCCGCGGCGGTCGCAACCGCCGACCCGGCGGCGCGCCGGACCTCTCGACCTGCCGGGTGGGGTAGCGCCGGTTGCGCCGTGCGCGCGGGCCGATTCGCACCCAGCCCTCAACTTTCGTCCCCACGCCACACTTTCCGCCCGCGGCCGAATCCGGGGGCCGTTTTCGGCCGCCCGCTGAGGCGCCGTTCCGGGGGTTAACAGCGCGTAAACCCCCGGCACTTCCGCCGGTTTTCCCCGCCCGCGCCCGACCCCCTGCTCCGCGCCGCGTCCTACCTCTTTGGTGTCGCGGTTGACCCCACCCCTCCCCTCCGCGGGCGGGCCGACCGCCCCGGGCTGCGTGCCCGGTACCGGCGCCGACCGTCCCCGTCGTCGGCCCCGCCCAACCCCAAACACCACGCCGCAACCCGACGGCCGGCCCCGCGCCGGCCTCGTCCGGGGTGCGCGCCGACCGCGGGACCGCCATGCTGAACACCATCAAGCTGAACCTGGAAGGTCTCGAAGCCCGCGAGTGCCCGGCGATCGTCTTCCAGATCGACTACTCGTTCGACTCCCAGGGGTTCTTCAACGACCCCGTCCGCCGGGCCGTCCTCCAGCAGGCCGCCGACTCGATCGGCGCCCACCTCGACGGCAACCTCCCGGCCCTCGTCGCCGGCGGCGGCAACACCTGGGCCGCCCGCTTCTTCAACCCGGCAACCGGCGGCGAGGTGCAGCTCCCGAACCTGGCGGTCGGGGCGAACACGATCGTCCTGTTCGCCGGCGGCCGCGACCTGAACGGCGCCGAGGCCGGCGAGGGCGGGTTCGGCGGGTACTCGGCCGGCGGCTCGCAGGCGTGGTTCGACAGCATCCGCGGCCGCGCCGGCTTCGGCCTGTGGGGCGGGGCGCTGGCCTTCGACACGAACGGCACGAACTGGTTCTTCGGCAGCAACACGACCGGCATCGGCGCCAACCAGCTGGATTTCTACAGTACGGCCGTTCACGAGATCACCCACGCGATCGGCCTCGGCACGAGCCCGCAGTGGAACGCCCTCACCGCGTCCGGCGCGTTCGCCGGCCCGACCGCGGCGGCGGTGTTCGGCGGGGCCGTGCCGCTGAGCGCCGACGGCGACCACTGGCGCGAAGGGATCACCGTCCGCGGCGACGTGGTGTCGATGGACCCCTACGCCAGCCTCGGCCGGCGCGTCGAACTGTCGGCCCTCGACTTCGCCGCGCTGAAGGACCTCGGCTGGACGGTCTCCGACGTGTCCGGCGTGCCGGGCGCGTCGGCCTCGTTCACCCCGCCGGTGGGCGTCGCCACCGACGGCACGCCGGTCGTGCTGACCGGCGCGACCGACGGCACCGCCCAGGTGTACACGCTGCGGTCGGACAACACGCTGGCCCCGGTCGGCCCGCCGCAGTCGCCGTTCGGCGCGTACACCGGCGTCATCCGGTCGGTGGTCGGCGACTTCAACGGCGACGGCGTGCAGGACTACGCCTTCGCCACCGGGGCGGGCACGGCCGGCAGCGTCCGCGTGTTCGACGGCAAGACCGGGGCCGACCTGGTCGGCCGCACGACGGTGCTCGAAGGGTTCTCCGGCGGGCTGTTCCTCGCGGCCGGCGACGTGGACCGCGACGGCCGCGACGAGCTGGCCGTGTCGGCCGACGCCGGCGGCGGCACCCGGGTGGTGCTGTTCCGGGTGGCGAACGGCGGGCTGGCGACGGCCGCCGACTTCCTGGCCTTCGGCGACATCAGTTTCCGCGGCGGCAGCCGGGTGGCGATGGCCGACATCAACCGCGACGGGGCCGACGAGCTGGTGGTCGGGGCCGGCATCGGCGGCGGCCCGCGGGTGGCGGTGTACGACGGGGCGGCGCTGGCGGCGGGCAAGGCCGACCGGCTGGTGCCCGACTTCTTCGCCCTCGACTCGAGCCTCCGCAGCGGGGTGTACGTGGCGGCCGCGGACGTGGACGGCGACGGCAGCGCCGACGTGATCTACAGCACCGGCAACACCGGCGGCCCGCGGGTGCGGATCGTGAGCGGCGCGCTGCTGGTGGCGAACCCCGGGGCGGACATGGCGGCGCTGCCGGCGCTCGCCGACTTCTTCACCTGGGACCAGAACGACCGGGCCGGCATCCGGGTGGCCGCGAAGGACGTGGACGGCGACGGCAAGGCCGAGCTGATCGTCGGCAGCGGCAACAAGACCAGCGCGATGGTGCGGGTGATCCCGTTCGGCCAGATGAGCACGCCGAGCACGGCGCTGGCGAACCCGTTCGCCAACCCGGCGACGATCGACGGGGTTTATGTGGGCTGAGTTACCACTCGCGGCTTCGCGGCTCCCCGGCGCGAAGCCGCGAGCGTTCGCCCGGGTGGTTCCGTTGCCGCTTGGGGCTTCGCCCGCCGGGAAGCGCGAAGCCCCAGCTCGGCTATCCGCCGCGCCGCCAGCGCGAAGAACATGGTCTGCTCCGGCCCGCCGGGCTTGCGGGTGTACATCACCCCGAGCCACACCCCGGGGCTCACCTCGCGCACCTCGTCGCGCACGTCCGGGAACAGCCGCGACGCGCCGGCGTAGTCCATAATCACCGACGGCCGCCCGTCCAGCCAGCTCTCGCCGACGTACACCCGGGCGTGGACCGCGCGCAGCCCCAGGACGCGGTTCACCATCATCCCGTCGTCCTTAAACACCTTCCCCTGCCACAGCACGTGGATCACCCGCGACGCCGGCACCGTCAGCCGGCTGCCGGGGTTGCGGATCGCGCGCCCGTTCGTGACGCCGTAGGGCGTCTGGCCCATCTCGGCCGACCGGTACAGCGCTTCGAGCTGCTCGCGGTTCATGCGGACGAGCTGGTCGAGCGTGTACGTCGGGCAGCAGTCCGGCGGCTGGGCCGCGGTGACGAGCCCGGCGGCGACGACGGCGGCGAACATGTGCTACTCCAGCGGCGGGAGGATGTCGGGCTCGATCTGGTAGCCGTCGGCCAGGGCGTTGGTCGTGTTGAACATGCCGACCACGGCCATCGCCTCGCCGAGCGTTTCGAGGTCCACCCCGAGCTTGCGCAGGGCGGCGGTGTGCGAGTTGACGCAGTACGCGCAGCCGTTCGTGGCCGACACCGCGAGGGCGATGAGTTCGCGCTCGCGTGCCGTGAGCCGGCCGGCCTCGGGGTGCATGACCGCCTTGAGGCGCGACCACACGAGTTCGAGGTGCGCCGGGTTGGTGGCGAGGACGCGCCACAGGTTCGGGACGCGGTCGATGCCCTTGGTGCGGCGGACGTCGGCGAAGACCTCGGCGACGAGGCCGGTCGCGGTCTCCTCCGCGACCGGCGGCACGGTGGCGACGCGGGGCATGGGTCGTACTCCCGGGTCGATTGCTCAAGCCCGGTTGCCGCTTGCGGCTTCTTCTCCGACGCGAAGCCGCAAGCGGCAACCGAACCGACCCTCGACCCGCCTACGGGATGGACGTGAGGTTCACCTCGAACACCAGGTCCGAGTTGGCCGGGATGCCGGTCCGCGGCGTGCTCCCGTAGCCGAGCGCCGACGGGATCACGATCCGCCGCGTGCCGCCGACCTGCATCCCGCTCAGGCCGCTCACGAACCCGGCGATGTAGTTCGACGTGCTCAGGTTCCGGCCGGTCAGGGTGCCGCTGTCGAACACCGTGCCGTCCGTCAGGTAGCCGGTGTACGAGGCGGTGAACGCCGACCCGTTGGCCGTCAGGGTGGCGCCGCTCCCGGTCGTCACGTCCCACACCTTCACCCCGTCGGGCAGGGTGGAGAAGTTCGGGTCGGTCAGCGAGAACGGCAGGGTGCTGGTCGGGGCGGTGGTGCCGCCGCCGGTGTTCGTGCCGGACAGGTCGGGGCCGAACACGGTGCCGCCGCCCGCCGGCGGCGACGGGGGCACCGGCGGCGGGATCGGGGTGCCGCCGAACCCCCGGGCGTATACGTCGGCGTACACCCCGTTCAGCGTGGCCTGATTTTCCGCGCCGATGATTTGGTGCAGGAACTGTTGCACCGCCTCAGAGTTCGCCCCGGGGTTGACCGCGAGCGACGTCTGAAGGCTGACGCGGTACGTGCCGAGGGTGGCGGCGTCGGTGCGGCTCTGGAGGCCGGTCTGGGGTAGCTGCTGGGCCAGGACGCCGATCGTCTGCGTGGTGCGGCCGCGTTGCAGGGTGGTGCCGAGGTGGAACAGGTCTTCGGTATTGATCTCGGTGCGGGTGTACGCGGCGACCACGTCGGCCTCGAAGGAAGCCGGGACGAGGCGGGATTCCAGCCCGTCGACGGCGGGGCGGAACGAGCGCGGGTCCATGCGGCCTCCTGCGGCCGATTCGTGCGGCCGTCGAGGGGACGGCCTGTAACGGTGGTATCGGACGTGCGTGGGGTGCGACTTGAGCGCCCGCCGCCGCTCGCGGCGATGTGGCCGGTGCATCGCCACGAGCGGCGAAACGTCAGCGAGAGGAGTCGGCCACCTGCTCGGTCTTCTCGGCGGCGGCGCCGAGGTGCTGGGCCGCGGCCCCGGCGGCGCCCTGCACCGCGCCGGCCAGCGCCCCCTCGCCCACGTCCACGAGCACGTTCTTCGCCGCCTTGACGGCCTTCTTCAGCAGCGTCTTCGGCTTCGTCGCCGCCGCCTTCTTCGTCGTCCTCGCCACCGCCTTCACCGCCGGCTTCTTGGCGGCCGCCTTCGCGGCCGGCTTCCTGGTCGTCTTCGCCGCGGACTTCGCGGCCGGCTTCTTGGCCGCGCTCCCGGTCTTGCCCGCCTTCGCGGACGCGGCCTTCTTGGCCGGCTTCCCGGACGCTTTCGCCACGGTCGTTCCCCCCTGTGTGGACGGTGCGGAGTCGGTGCCCGACAGCCGGTCCAGGAGGGCGGACACGCCCTCCTGTAGGTGCCGTCGGGTTTCGGCCATCGCGGCCCGGATCACCTCCGGGTCGGTTCCAGTCGCCCGGTCAGCCATTCGAGGTTCTCCCCGAGGGCGGCCGTGGTTTCGGGGAGCGGGCGGACGCCGGCGAGCCGGTCCCGCCCGGCCAGGAGTAACTTCGCCCCCGCCGCCCCGAGCCCGGCCGCCGCGAGCGCGTAGCCGAGGCCGAGCGGCAGGCCGGTGAGGCGGCTCAGGCCCCGCGCCGCGGCCAGCGCCGCGACGAACCCGCCGGCCGCCGCCAGCCCGCCCCCCGCCGCGACCGCCGCCGCCGCCCCGCCGGCCCGGCGCAACTCCTGCCCGACTTCCGCCCGGAACAGCTCGACCTGCTGGCCGAGCAGCGTCCGGGCGTCGTCGGCCAGTTCGCGGAGGATCGTCCCGACGGGGGGCTGCGGGGCAGCACGGCGGCGTCTCCTGGCGCGACGCCCGCGCCGCGACCGACGTGCCGAGCAACTGCGATGCCATGAAGACCGTAGCACACCGCGGCGGCGAAATCGGGCGAAGTGGTGGCCCACGGCGGCACGGTGTGGTAATGCAGTAGGCAGGTTCGTCCGGGGTGAGTCCGCTTGCGGCAAGCGCTGCCCAGCGCTAAGCCGCAAGCGGACTCACCCGGACGTGACCCGCCGCCGCCCCCGGACCCCTCCCGTGAAACTCCCCCTCGCCGCGCTCGCCGTCCTCCTCGCCGCGCCCGCCGCCGGCGCGCAGCCGCCGCCCGACCTCATCGTCCACCGCGCCAAGGTGCTGACCGTGGACGCCAAGTTCACCGTCGCCGAGGCGGTCGCCGTGGCCGACGGCAAGATCTTGGCCGTCGGCACCGACGCCGACGTGCTGAAGCGGAAGGGGCCGAACACCCGCGTCATCGACGCGGCCGGCAGGACGGTGATGCCCGGCCTGTACGACAGCCACACCCACCCCACCGGCGCCGCCGCCAGCGAGGCCGGCGAGCCGCTGCCGCTGCTCAAGAGCATCCCCGAGGTGCAGGCGCACATCCGCGACAAGGCGAAGACCACCCCCGCCGGGAAGTGGATCGTCATCCGCTACGCCTTCCCCACGCGGCTCGCGGAAGCCCGCTTCCCCACCCGCGCCGAGCTCGACGCCGCCGCGCCGGACCACCCCGTCCTGTACCACGCCGGCCCCGCCGGCGTCGTCAACACCGCCGGCCTGAAGGTGTCCGGCGTCACGAAGGACACGCCGCACCCGCGTGCCGGGCAGGTCGTGAAAGACCCCGTGACCGGCGAGCCGACCGGGATGCTCCGCAACGCCTACGGCGTCCTCAAGGGCGTGCCCGGCGGTGCGGAGAGCCTCACCGCCGAGCAGAAGAAGGCGGCGCTGCTGAAGCTGTTCGCCCGGTACAACCAGCTCGGCCTAACCAGCATCGCCGACCGCAACGCCGGCCGCGGCGACCTCGACGCTTACCTCGCCCTCCGGCGCGCCAACGAACTCAACCTGCGGATCAACGTCGCCCGGGGCTTCAACCCGATCGGCACCCGCGACGAGCTGGCCCGCCGGTTCGACGACCTGCGCGGCGCCGACGGCCTCGGCGGCCCCACCGGCGTCGGCGACGAGTTCGTGCGCATCGGCCCCATCAAGGTGTTCCTCGACGGCGGCATGCTCAACGGCTCCGCCTACATGCGCGAGCCGTGGCCGAAGGGGCCGACGTACCAGGTGACCGAGGACGACTACCGCGGCCTCCTGTTCATCCCGCCCGACCAGATGAAGGTCGTCGCGGAGGAAGCGGCCCGCCGCAAGTGGCAGCTCACGGCCCACACCGCCGGCGAGGGCGGGATGGACGTCCTGCTCGACGCCTACGAGTTCGCCGACCGCATGACGCCGATCAAGGACCTGCGCTTCTGCATCACGCACGCCAACTTCCCGTCGCAGAACAACCTCGAACGCTGCAAGCGGCTCGGGGTGTGCGCCGACGTTCAACCCGCGTGGCTGTGGAAGGACGGGCACACGCTCCGGAACGTGCTCGGGCCGGCGCGGATGCGGTGGTTCCAGCCGTACAAGAGCTGGCTGGAGTACACGACGGTCGGCGGCGGCAGCGACCACATGCTCCGCTTCGACCCGCTCGACGCGACGAACCCGTGGCACCCGTGGCTCGGCATCTGGGTGACGCTGACGCGGAACCTGGAGCGCGGCGGCGTGCTGGAGCCGGGCGAGGCGCTGACCCGCGAGCAGGCGCTGCGGCTGTACACGATCAACAACGCGTACCTGCACCACGAGGAGCGCGAGAAGGGGTCGCTGGAGGTGGGGAAGTTGGCCGACCTGATCCTGATCGACCGCGACTACCTGACGTGCCCGGTGGACGCGGTGCGCGACACCCGCGTGCTGCTGACGGTGGTCGGCGGCCGGGTGGTGTACGAGGCGAAGTGACCCGCCGCGGCGCGACGCCGCGGGCGGCAACGGAACCACCCGCGCGAACGCTTGCGGCTTCGCGCTTCCCCGCGCGAAGCCGCAAGCGGCAACTTATCCGCCCGAGCGAGCGCTTGCGGCTTCGCGCCCCGCCCGCGTTCGTGATTGAACTCGCGCGGCGGGCGGCTTACGATCCACCGCAACACCCGAGAAGGGCTTCCGCCATGCGCCGGCTGCGGGGTTGCACCTACGTCGCGGGTCTGCTGGTCCTCGCCGGCGTCGCCCCGGGCCAGCCCCCGGGGGCCGACGACCCCGTCGCCCGGGAGCTGGGGAAGGCCAAGGACGAGTTCCGCGCCGCCGTCGGAAAGGCCCACGACAAGCTCCTGTCGTCCTTCGCGACGCAGCAGAAGGTGCTGGAGGAGACCAAGAAGCTGAAGGTCGCCGACCAGATCAAGCTGATCGAGCAGCTCCAGGCCGAGCGCAAGGCGTACGAGGCCAACCCGGCGCTCCTCCCCACGTCGCCGGCGATGAAGTCCGCCGTCGTCGAGTACCAGACGAAACTGCTGGCGGCGCGGCGGAAGTGCGAGGCCGCGTTCGACAAGGGCGCCGAAGGGTACCGCGACCGAAAGGACCTGGAGTCGGCCAAGGTCGTACTGGCCCAGAAGGCCGAGTTCTTCACCGCCGCCCTCCCGGCCGACCCGCGGACCGAGTGGGTGAGCAAGAAGCGGGTTTTCCGCAAGAACGACAAGGGCCAGTGGCTCGAGAAGAGCGACCAGAACCTGTACTTCACGTTCGACGAGGTAGCGCGGAGCCCGGCCGCGGTCGAACTCCTTCGCGTCGGCCCGCCGCGGGTGGCGGTGCGGCTGTACGCCGACCGGGCCGAGATGTCGGTCAACCGCGGCGACTGGCAGCTCCTCGACACGGGCGGGTGGGCTGTTCCCCCCAAGTAGGAAGGGCGCTGACTTCCGTCGCTCGCGGCTTCGCGTTGGGAAGCGCGAAGCCGCAAGCGTTCGCTCGGGTGGTTACGTTGCCGCTTGCGGCTTTTCGCTTCCCCCGCGCGAAGCCGCAAGCGGCAACCGAACTACTTCGCATCCCCGCTCAAATACCCGCTCAGCACCCCGACGTTCCGCCGGAACACCTCGCTCGACACGTACCGGAACCCCGCCGCGAACGGCGGCTGCCCCACGAGCCGCTCGCCGGCGTAGGTGCTCACCCAGCGTCCCTCGGCGTCCAGCGCCGCGATCACGCCCCGCACCTCGGCCTCGGTCGGCCGCGGCCGCTTCGGCGGCGCGGCGGTCAGCTGCTTCTCGATGGCGTCCAGGCGGCTCGGCTGCGTCCAGCCGTAGTGCGCCGGCGCCGCCGACGGGTCGAACGTGAGTTGGTACGCCGCGTCCATGTACAGCGGGCGGTTCGTCTTCAGCTCGTAGAACCGCGCCAGCCGGCCGTCGGGCAGCCGCGACTTCCGCAGGTACGCCAGCGCCCGCGGCACCGGCTCCAGGTACTTCTTGTCGCCGGTGACACGCGCCACGCGGACGAGCGTCTCCATCGCGTCCTGCGACTCCCACCCGCTCACCGCCGGCGGCTCGAACTTCCGCGCCCACACCGGCCGCATGTCGCGGTCGTACTGCTGGCACCACGCCGGCTGCGGCTCCGGCATCTGCGCGAGAATCAGGAAGTCGCCGAGCCTCGCCACCGCCGCCTTGTACTTCGCGTCGCCGTACACCGCGTGCGCCGTCATCAGAGCCTCCGCGACCGTGCCGGGGAGGCCGTCGTTGAGCGTGTAGTGGGTCCAGTACTCCTTTACCTTCCCCTCGGTGCGGTAGTCGAAGTCGGGGTACTTCGCCTTCACCACCGGCGCGTCCGGGCTCGGGCCGGTGAACACCTGCGGGAAGCCGCCGTTCGGGAACTGCGCCGTCAGCAGCGCGTCGTACCCGTACTTCGCGGCGTCGGACACGCGCTCGTTCTTGAAGCCGAGCGCCTTGTCGGCGCGGGCCAGGAAGCGCAGCGCCGATTGCGTCTGGTCGTCGTCGAGGGACGAGGCGTTCCAGCTGCCGCCGGGCATCTTGCGGTACTTGCCGACGCGCTTCGCCGGGCCGAACTCGATGGTCTGCGTCCACCCGCCGGACTGGAGTTGACCGTTCGCCAGGCACTCGGCGGCGGCCGTGGCGGCGTCGAGGTAGAACTTGTCGCCGGTGGCGGCGAAGGCGTCGAGGAACGCCTCGCCGACCGCGGGCGTGCCCGGCGGCTGGACGAATACCGTGGTCGGGCTCGCCTTCCCCTCGCCCCAGCGCTGGGCCAGGTCGGGGGTGACGTAGTAGACGTACCCGCCGCGGACGGCGACCTTGGCGTGGAAGTACGTCGCCGCGGCCTTGAGGGCGCGGGCGGCGTCGGCCTTCAGCGCCGGGGCGTCGGCGCGGGCGGCGGCGGGGAGGAGGAGGGCGAGGAGGAGGGCGGGTCGCATGCGCGAAGTGT
>JBGAQM010000087.1:0-17903 GCA_044220735.1 Urbifossiella sp.
CACGGCCGGCTGGAAGCCGGCCCCACGTCAGCGGCGGAGGTGGCGGTCGAGGAAGTCGTAGGCCACCGCCCGCGCCGCCGGCGGGAACGAGTGCCCGACCGCCGGGTAGTGAGCCGCCAGCTTGTCCGCCGCGCCGTACAGCCGGTACACGCCGCCGGCCGCCGCCATCACGTCGCGCACGCCGGACGCGTCGAAGTCGTCGTCCTTCTCCGCCGCCACCGCCAGAAACGCCCGCGGGGCCAGCCCCGCGACCAGCTCCTGAAAGTCGAACGGCACCCGCCGCGCGTCGCCGCCGAACTCGGCCTTGAGCCGCGGCATGTACACCGGGCCGGTCCAGCTCGGCACGTCGTCCTTGCGGAGCGTCGTGAACCCGCAGCTCGACACCACCGCCGCCAGCCGCCGGTCGTGGAACGCGGTGAAGATCGCGTTGTGCCCGCCGAGCGAGTGGCCGATCACGCCGATTCGCTCCGGGTCCACCTCGGGAAGCGATTCGAGCAGGTCCACGGCGCGGACGTTGTCCCACACCGCCTTCATCGTACCGCTCGCGTACCCGCGCGCCGCGGCGAAGTCGTACTTGTGCCCGCCGAACGACGGGTAGTCGGGCACGACCACGACGTACCCGCGCTTCGCCAGTTCGAGCCCGTAGGCGAGGTCGGCGTTGCCGCCGACGCCCGCCGGCTCGCCCTTGCCGAGTGCCGTCGTCTGGTGGAGGGCGAGCACCGCCGGCCGCTTCCCCGCGGGCGCCTCCGCCGGCGTGAACAGGTACGCGGGCACGCGGCCGTCGGGGTCCGACTGGTACGTCACGAGCCGGCGCACGAGGCCGCCGACGCGCACCGCCTCGACCTCCTTCACGTCGAGCGGGACGCGCCGCAGCTGGCCCGGCAGCGGCCCCGCGGCGCGGGCGAAGTTCTGCACGACGTGGCCGCGCCGTACCTCCCAGTCGGCGGGCGTGCGCACGGGGGCGCGGGTGCCCGCGCGGTCGACGACGGTGAGGTCGGTGTGGTCGGGGTACGCGACCGGCGGCGCCGCCGGCTCGAACCGCCCGACCGGGAACCCCGCGGCGTAGGAGACGACGAACGTCCCGCCGGACGTGCGGTAGCGCACCTCGTCGCGCCGCTCGAAGTCGCTCTTGCCGGCCCGGGCGAGTCCGCCCGGCGCCAGGTACTTCCCCGCCACGCGGAGCACGATTTTGGTGCGGTCGCCGAGCGCGTGTCCGGTGCCGGTGAACACGCCGTCGAGCGTCGGCTTCGTGACCCAGTGCGGCTCGACGTCGAGGCCGGCGCGGCGCGTCCAGAACACCATCTCCTTGGCGTCGGCGACGGGGCACGTCGTGTCGTCGGCGCCGTGAACGACGACCACCTTCGCGGCGGCGCCGAAGCGCTTCATCTCGGCCGCGTGCTCCGGGTGGCCGACGTAGCGCAACTCCTGGTGGTCGAGGGTGAGGTGGTTCTTGCTCGCCGGGTCGCGGCTGTAGCGGGCGTTCAGGTCGCTGCCGCCGGGGAGGTTGAAGGCGATGTCGTCGGTCAGCTTCGCCATCCCGCAGACGTCCACGACGCAGGCGAAGGTGCGCGGCGCGAGCTTGTTCGCCATGAGCGCGACGTTCCCGCCACCGGACCCGCCCGCGGCGAAGGTGCGCCCCGCCGCGAACGGGCGGCCGCGTTTCGTGAGGCCGTCGTGGAGCCAGTGCAGGGCGCGGAGGGCGTCGAGCGCCTGGAGGTAGCCGAAGTCGTAGGGTTCGGGGCCGTCGATGCCGTCGGCCTTGCCGCTCTGGAGGTAGTTGACGCAGAGCGCGACCACGTCGAGCTTTGCCGCGAGTTCGCGGGGGTCGGCGGTGCCGGCGCAGTCGGTGCCGCCCCAGTTGTGGAGGGTGAGCATGAGCCCGGTGCCGGGGCCGACGCCGTCGAGCTTGCCGGTCGGGTAGGGGACGCTCACGCGGACGGTGCGCGGGCCGGGCCGCAGCGGCCACTCCTGCGCCGGCAGCTCGACGGCCCCGTCGCGGTCGGGCAGCGCGGGCCGGGCCGGCGCGGCGGCGCAGGCGGGCGCTGCGGTGGCGAGCAGGGTGACGGTGAGGAGCGCGGCTCGTGTCATGGCGGTCCCCGGTGGCGCGGCGGACCCGACTTTACCCGATCCGGGCGGTGTTGACCCGCCGATTGTGTCCGGCGTGTGTGTAGCGGCGTGGGCGGGTCGTAGCGGTTGGCCCGCCTGTGCCACCCGCGCGACCGGGAAAATCGGCAGCATTTACCGTTCGCCCCTCGCTCCCGCAAATTCTCCCGATTACAGGAGTGAGGAGATTCCGTGACCCCGATCGATCGGGAGGCGGTCCATGAACCGGCGGTCGTTTCTATTCGGTGCGGCGGGCGCGTCCGGCTTGCTCCTCCCGGCGCGGGCGGAGGCGTGTCGGCTCGGCCGCCGTCGCCAGGCTGCCGGTGCGCCGTGTGGCTCGTCGGACGCGGACGTCGGGGAGTTGGGGAGTGACACGGTCGGCGTACAGGACCTGGGGACGTTCTCGTTCTGGTACTACGGCAACCACCCGGACAACCCCGCCTACAACTGGCCCCACCGCTACCTCGGGGTGACCGGCACCGCCCCGAATTACAACAAGGCCAACCTCTACGTGCCGAGTCACCGCAACAACCCGTACCTCCACTGGACGTTCCACGGGACGGTCACGAACGGGCACTTCTGGGGGGTGATTCGGAACAAGTACACGCGGGAGTACCTGCGCGGGGTCGGCGAGGAGGTGGTCACGTCGAAGACCGAGGTGGCCGGGTGCCTGTGGGCCGTGCTGCGCTTCAACAGCCGGACGCGGCTGAGCGTCTCCAACCTGATCGAGGGGCCGGCGGTGAAGCCCAACCTCACGCCGGTCGGCACGTCCACGCGGCCCGTCGTGACGACCGACGACGACCGGCTGCGGTACACGATCGACAAGTGGGCGGTGAAGCGGTTGGGGCCGTGAGCGACCCGGCGATCGGCCTTTCCACCCCCGCGCCGCGATGGCCCCGGGTGGCCGGCGGGCGCGGGGCCGCGGGTTTTCCCAATACGAATTTGTGTATTTGACTCAATTCGTGCCCTGACCCCCCGGGGGGGGCGGCGACACACAATAATTCCGGCCCGACCGTCAGGGCCGGCGCGGGGGCGCGGGCACCGTGTCGAGCACGTCCCGGAACCGCGGGTCGCCGCGGACGGCGGCGAGGTCGGGGTCGATCTCCAGCGCCGACCGGTCCTTCCAGCCGGCGGCGGCGAGGGCGGCGAGGGCGTCGAGCGCCTTGCCGCGGAGGCGGTCGGCGTCGGCGCCGGCCGCGCCGCCGGCCGCGACCGACAGCCCGCACGCCACCTGGAACAGCACCCGCGGGTCGCGCGGGGCGAGCGTCTTCAGCCGGTCGGCGAGCTTCTCCGCGTCGGCCGCCCGGCCGACCCGGCCGAGCGCCGTCAGCAGCTCGAACTGCGCCTGCGTGTCGTTCTTGTCGACGGCGCCGAGCTCCTCGCGGAGTCGCAGCGAGTCGGCGAAGTGTGCCTTCGCCTCCTTCGCGTCGGTGGCGATGTCGCCGAGGCGGTAGTGGCTGTGGCCGAGGGCGCGGCGGGCGGGGAGGCTGTCCGGGTCGGCCTTGAGGAGGTCGCCGAACTCGCGGTGGGCGGTGGCGTACTCGGCGGCCGCGTCGCCGCGCCGGCCACGGACCGTCAGCAGGAAGTCGCCGAGGACGAGCCGCGACAGCGCCGCGTCGGCGCGGGCCGCGGCGCGGAAGTCGGGGTGCTTGACCTCGGCGGCCAGCGTCTCGCGCGCGTCGAGGGCGGCGCGGTAGCACGCCTCGGCGGCGTCGGGGTCGCCGGTCTTGACGCGGGCGTCGCCGAGCCAGTCCTGCACGTTGGCGCGCTCGCGGCGGACGCGGAGGAGCCGTTGGCGCGCCTCGGGCAGGGCGGCGAACGCGGCCTCGGCGGCGAGGTACCCGTCCACCGCGGCCGCGGGGTTCCCCAGCAGCACGTCCACGTCGGCGATGAGGCGCAGCGACGCGGCCACGTCCTCGGCGGCGAGGAGGCGGAGGTTCTCGGCCGTGTCCTTGTCGCGCGGGTCGGCGGGGGCCGGGCGGGCGGCGAGAATCCGCAGCCGCTCCTGCCGCAGGGTCAGCGACTCGACGCGCAGCGCCCGCGCCGCGGCGGCGTCGCCGAGGCGGAGTTTGACGTCCGAGTTCAGGTTGGCCAGTTGCGCGACGTTCCGCAGGGTGACCGGCTCGGCGGGCGCGGCGGCGAGTTCGAGGCGGTAGATCGTCAGCGCCTCGGCCAGCCACGGCCCGGCCTCGTCCACCTTGCCGGCGCGGAGGAACGTCTCGCCGATGCGGCTCCGGCCGACGGCCTCGTTCTGGTTGGCCATCCGCGCCGGCGACAGGACGCGGCCGTCCTCCGTCTGGAACGGGTCGCGGGCGGCGATCACCTTCACCTCGTTGAGTTCCTTCAGCATCGCTTCGAGAATCTTGAGCCGCACCGGGGCGAGGCTGGCCCTGTCGCGCATCATGTCGTCCACCGACAGGAGCACGGTGCGGATGGTCTTGAGCGAGTGGTTCCGCTGGTTGTGGGCCGCCGCCCCGCCCTTCACCGCCTCGGCCTTCGCCGCCTCCTCGGCCTTGAGCGCGGCCGCCTTGGCGTCGCGGTCCTGCTCGGCCT
Organism: Urbifossiella sp.; assembly: GCA_044220735.1. Classification (GTDB taxonomy): domain Bacteria; phylum Planctomycetota; class Planctomycetia; order Gemmatales; family Gemmataceae; genus Urbifossiella. The sequence goes on from JBGAQM010000087.1 coordinate 4,657, forward strand.
GGGCGCGGGCGGCGCGCTCGCTCCCGGCCAGCTCGTACATCCGCCACGACACCACCGGCCCGCCGACGAGCACGACCGCCGCCAGCAGCAGCGCCGCGGCGCCGACCGGGTTCCGCCGCGCCCACCGCCACGCCTTCTCCGCCGCGGACGCCGGCCGGGCCCGGATCGGCTCGCCGGCGCGGAAGCGGTCGAGGTCGTCGGCCAGCGCCGCGGCCGACGGGTAGCGGCGGGCGGGGTCTTTCTGAAGGCACTTGAGGCAGATCGTCTCCAGGTCGCGTGGCACGCGGGCGGCGAGCCGGCCGGGCGGCACCGGCTCGCGGGTGCGGACCATGCCGAGGGTGTCCACGACGCTCGACCCGGCGAACGGCGGGCGGCCGGTGAGGAGGTCGTAGAGGACGGCCCCGAGCGCCCACACGTCGGCCGCCGGCCCCACGTCGGTGCGCCCCTCGGCCTGCTCGGGGGCCATGTAGTTCGGCGTGCCGAGCACCTGCCCGCTCTGCGTCTGGCCGCTGTCCTCGTCGAACTTGGCGAGGCCGAAGTCGGTCACCTTCGCCGTCCCGTCGGCGGTCAGGAGCACGTTCGCCGGCTTGAGGTCGCGGTGGACGACGCCGCGGTCGTGGGCGTACTGCACGGCGCGGGCCAGCTGCGCCGCGACCGCCGCGGCGTAGGCCGGGTCCTGCGGCGACCGGGCGATCCGCCTCGCCAGCGTCGGGCCGTCCACGTATTCGAGGGCGAAGTACGGCAGCCCGGCGGCCTCGCCGGTCTCGAAGATCTGGACGATGTTCGGGTGCTGGAACCGGGCGACGGCGCGGGCCTCGGCCAGGAACCGGGCGACGGCCGCGGGCGAGGCGTGCGGCCCGGCGAGGATCATCTTCAGCGCGACGACGCGGCCGAGCGCCGCCTGCCGGGCCTTGTACACGACGCCCATGCCGCCGCGGCCGAGCTCGCCGAGCAACTCGAACCCGGGCACGCCGTCGGCCGGGTCGCCGGCCGCGGGCTGGTAGCCGCCGGTTACCGACGGCGCCTCCCGGCCGGCGTGGGGGGCCGTCCGGTCCGGGTCGGTCGGGCCGCCGCGGTCCGTCGAGGGCGCCCCGGCCGACGACGCGGGTCGGTCGGCGGTCCGGTTCGGGTCGGCGGCCGGGCCGGGTTGCGACTCGTGCGGCAGGTTCACGGGCGCGGCTCCGCGGGCGTCGGGCGGACGCGCCCCAGTCTGACGGCCGCCGCGGGCGGTGTCCACCCCCGGCCGGCGCCGGGCCGTCAGCGGCGGACGAACTCGTACCCGCCCGCCGGGTAGTTGCCGTACCCCGTCGAGCTGACGCCGTGGCGCGTGCTCGACACGAACTGCGGCGGCGACGCCACCACCCGCACCTTCACCACCGCCGTCTGCCCCGGCTGCAACACCCCGGCATGAACCGCCGCGGCCGCGATGTTCGAGTCGAGCGTGTACGTGTCCGTGCCCCACACGCCGCCCGTCCCCTGGGCGCCCGGCTGCGGCCCGGTGACGGTGCCCACCAGTTCCTTCCCGAACTGGTGCTGGAAGGCCATCATGTTGGCCGGCGCCGCCGCGGCCGCGACCACGTCGTCGCCCGCGGTCGTCGCGCCGACCTTCAGCCCGCGCACGTCCGCCAGCCGCAGCGGCTGCTCGCCGAACGGGCCGGTCTGCACCTTCAGCGCCGCCGCCGTCAGCTTGCCGGTCAGCTTGGCGTCGTCGGTGTACACCACGTCGAACTCGCGCGGCTCGGGCACGCCCGCCGGCAGCTTGTGCTGGATGAACCGCACCGCCTCGTCGGCACGGCGGCTGGCCTCGGGGTCGGCGCCCTTCGCCGCGCGGACGAGCGGGTGGTAGGCGCGCTCGCGGTAGTCGCGCAGCTGCGCCGAGGCGCGCTCGCGGGTGGCGTAGTCGGCGTGGCCGAGTTCGCCGATCAGCGCCGCGACGCGGCTCTCGACTTCCGGCGGCGTGCGGGTGGCGAAGTCGATGCGGCGCACGTCCGACACCGGGACGCGCAGGGTGCCGTACCGCGTGACGAGTTCCAGCGACTCGTCGAGGAGTTTGACGCGCAGGACGCTGTCGTCCGCGCAGCGGACCTCGGCCTCGGGTGGCGGGCCGGCCTTCGTGGGCGTCGGGGCGGCGATTGGGGTGGCGAACAGCGGGGCGACGACGGCGAACAGGCCGAACGGGGCGGCCCGGCGGGCCGCGGCGGCGACGGGCATGTGGTGCCCTCCGTGGAAGTGGGAGGGACCGGGGCGGTCGTGTCGGGAGCGTCCCTGCGTCCCTGTCGAACGAGAGAGGTCGGGCGAAACGGTAACCGTTATCGGACGACGGGGCAAGAGCGGTTCTGCGGGCGGCGGCGTTGCGTTGGGCTACGCGAAGCCGCAAGCGGCAACGCGGCTAGAACTCCACCCCCCGCAGCGCCCGCGCCCCGGCGCGGAGCGGCAGCACCACCGCCAGCGCCCCCAACACCAGCGCCGCCGGCGTGCCCGCGTACACCCACCCGCTCACGGTCGCGTCGGCCCCGCGCACCGCGCGCCCGAACTGCGCCCCGTGGAACGGCACCACCATCAGCCCGATCACCGCCAGCAGGAACGCCAGCCCGGCCACCATGTTCACCGTGCCGCCGAACCCCACCACCACCTTCGACGGGTCCGTCTCGCGGAAGTTCGGCAGCACCGCCCCCAGGCCGACGTTCAGCCCGCTCAGCCCCAGCGCGATGACCGCCAGCGCCGCCGCGTGCAGCCCGAGCAGCTGCGCCGGCACGCCGAGCAGCAGGTCGCTCGTCAGAACCAGCACCTCGGCGATCAGCACCGAGCCCGTCGCCGCGAACGCGAACTTGCCCCACAGGATCGTGTCCCGCGACACCGGCGTCAGGCCCAGAATCCAGAACTTGCGGCCCTCCAGCGACACGAGCGGGAACACGAACCGGCTGAGGCCGGCGCACAGCAGCACGGCCGTGCCGCCGAGGTTCATCAGGCTGATGGCGTACTTGTCCATCACCGCCAGGTCGGCGTTCATGTACGACCGGAAGTTCCCCGCACCGATCATCATCAGGGTGCCGAAGATGACCAGCAGCGCCCACTGCGTCGGGTCGCGGCGGAAGGTGCGGAAGTCCTTCACCACGAGCACCCGCGTCGGCCGGTCGAGGTAGAACACGAGCAGCCCCATCAGCCGGTCGAGCACGCTCTCGCGGTACACCTTCTTGCCGCGGCCGCCGCCCGCCTGCCGGTCGTACCCGGGGCGGTACAGCCGCTTCGCCGCCGCCGCCGCCACGACGTACAGCAGCAGCCCGTTGCTCCACACCAGGGCCAGCGGGGCCAGCGCGTCGGCCAGCTCGCCGCGGGCCGCCGCCAGCACGCCGCGCGTCATCCAGTGGCTCGGCGCCACGCTGCTGCGCACCAGCTCGAACTGGCCGATCAGCGTTTCGAGCTCGCCGCCCTGACTGACCAGCGTGTAGCGCGCCGCTCGGTAGGCCCGGTAGCCCCACGCCCCGAGCAGCACCAGCGCCGCCGCCCCGACGCCGAGGAGGAACTGCTTGCGGTTCCGCGGCATGTAGCGGACCAGCAGCACGCACCCGAGCGCCGACACCGACCCCGGCAGCAGCACGTACCCGAGCAGGTACGCCGGGAGCAGCGCGTAGAACCACCACGGCACCCCGGCGCTCACGCCGTAGGCGAGGAAGATAGGCACACCGAGCGCCACGAACGCCCACGAGCTGAACGCCACGGCGCCCTGGAAGCGGGTGGCGAACACGTAGTCGGCGCGGGCCGGCGTGCTGAGGAGGTAGCGCGCCTCGGGGCTGGTGTAGAGGCTGGCGTAGAGGATCACGCCAGTCGAGAACACGAGCCTTGAACGGGATGGCGTTGGCGGTGAGCTGGCCGAACAGGTACAGGCTGAACCCGAACGCGAACCCGCTGACGATGAGCGTGCTGAGGATCACGCTCGCGAACCGGACGCGGCCGGCCTCGAGCGCGACGCGGAGGCCGTTGCGGGCGAGCCGCACGCGGAGCCGGCGGAAGGCGGCGGGTGTGGACATGGGGGATCCGTTGGTGAATCCGTCGGGCGACGCGAATCCGCAAGCGGCGACGTAGCCAGCCGAGTTGCCGCTTGCGGCTTCGCGCTTCCCAACGCGAAGCCGCGAGCGGCGGAGCCGTCACGGGGCCGCCGCCTCGCGCCCCGCCTCCTCGGTGATCGCCATGAATAGGTCTTCCAAATTCCCGTCCACCGCGGCGTGCTTCCGTAGGTCGGCGAGCGTGCCGCAGCCCAACAGCCGGCCGTGGTCGATGATGCCGATGCGGTCGGCCAGCTCCTCCGCGATGTCGAGCGTGTGCGTCGAGAGGAACACCGTCGTCCCCTCCGCCGCGAGCTTCCGCAGCAGCGTCTTCAGCTCGCGCACGCTCTTCGGGTCGAGTCCGACCGTCGGCTCGTCGGCGATGAGGAGCTTCGGCTCGTGGACCAGCGCCGCGGCGAACACCGTACGCTGCCGCATGCCGTGCGAGTAGCGCTCGGTCAGGTCGTCCACGAAGTCGTCGAGGTGGAACAGTTCGACGACCTCGGCGATCTTGTCGCGGGCCTTCGGCGCCGGCATCGCGTACAGGTCGGCGGTGAATTGCAGGAACTCGCGGCCGGTGAGCTTGTCGTACAGGAACGGCTGGTCGGGCACGTAGCTGATGAGGGCACGGGCGCGGTCGCCGTCGGCGACGATGTCGAACCCGCCGACGCGGACGCTCCCCGTGGTGGGGAACAGGAGGCCGCAGAGCATCTTGATGGTGGTCGTCTTGCCGGCGCCGTTCGGCCCGAGGAAGGCGAACAACTCGCCGGCCGGGACGCTCAGCGACAGGCCCTTCACCGCCACCTTCGGGCCGTACCGCTTGGTGACGTCCGTCAGTTCGATCATGGCTCGTCCTGTCGTGATCGGTGGTTCGGGTCCGAAGGTCTTGGCCGGTCGGCGGATCGGGCACGAGGCACGGCCGGTGTCACTCCGACATAGATTCCTGCGGGCGACTCAATGCTTCTGGGACGGGGTCCCCCTCTTCCGCGGAACCAAGTGGCGGCGTCAGAACGTCGCCGGGCGTCAGTCGTCGCGTTCCAGCGCGAGCGTCTCGCCGTCGCGGCTCGCCTCCTGCCGCAGCACCCGGCCGTCGTCGGCGCGGACCCACGTCCGCACGCGCGAGTCGCCGGCCCGGTAGTCGATGACCCAGCACATCACCTCGGCCTTGTCGCGGCCCCACGCCAGCGGCTCCGGCCGGTCGCCGACGGCGGCGACGAACGCCTCCCGCTTCTCGTCGGGCAGCCCGAACCCCTGCTGGCCGACGAAGCCCTTCAGGAGCGAACTCATGGCGTCGCGGAGCGGGTTGATCTCGTGGACGACCCAGCGCTGCCCGGCGCGGACGTTGGCGATCCGCCCCACGGGTTGCAGCGGGCTGAGCGCCTGGCCGTCGGGCACCGGCACCGGGTCGAGCTCGCGCTTCGCCTTGAGCAGCGGCGAGTCGATGTCGCAGCGGCTGTGGAAGACGCCGCCGCGCACCTCGCCCTCGACGACGGCGCGGGCTTCGGCGAGCGTCTGGAACTCGTCACCGGCCTTGAGCTGGACCTGCATCCGGCCGCTCATCCCCTGCTCGCGCAGCGCCCCGCCGCGGGCGACGCGGGTGGTGAGCGTCACCTCCGGGAACACGGCGCGGACGCGGCCGAAGTCGAACGTGAGGTTGGCGTACTGGTGGGTGAGGCGGAACGTGTCGTCGGCGTCGTCGTAGGTCATGCGGGTGGTGAGCCGGCCGACGCGCTGGTCGCCGCGCATCACGTTCCACCGCACCGGGACGATCTGGCTGGCCTCGTCGCCGAGGTCCACGGCGACGGGCGGCGGCCCGGACGCGGCGAGGCGCGGCCACACGTCGCGGTAGCCGACCCAGCCGACGGCGGCGAGCCAGAACAGGACGATCGCCAGGATGGTGGGGCGGGACGGCATGGGGCACCGACCGGGGAACCGGCTGACATGGCGATGAGGGCTTGCCCCATCATAGAGACCGACGCCGCCCGGGCGGCGCGATTTCACGCGGCACTCATTCCCATTGACGCCCGCGGGTCCGGCGGCGTACCCTCGCGCCGATGCTCGACGACGTGGACCTGCTGGTGTGCGGGGCCGGCCCGGCCGGGAGCGTGGTCGCCGAGCGCGCCGCGGCCGTCCTCGGCTGGAAGGTGCTGGTCATCGACCAGCGGCCGCACGTCGCCGGCAACTGCCACGACTCGACGCACCCGTCCGGCGTCCTCGTACACAATTACGGCCCGCACTACTTCCGCACGAACGACGAGAGCCTGCTGACGTACCTGTCGCGGTTCACCGACTGGCACGCGGCGAACTACGAGGTCCGCAGCCTGGTCCGCGGGCAGCTGCTGCCGTTCCCCATCAACCTCACCACGCTCGAAGCCTTCTTCGGCCGGCCGCTCACGCCCGAGACCGCGGCCGAGCTGCTGGCGCGGGAGCGGCACGACATCCCGACGCCGACGAACTCCGAGCAGCAGGTGCTGAGCCGGGTCGGCCCCGAGTTGTACGACGCCTTCTACCGCGGCTACACGCTCAAGCAGTGGGGCGTGCCCGCGGCGGCGCTCGACCCCGGCGTGTGCGGCCGCATTCCGGTGCGCCTCAGCCGCGACGCCCGCTACGTCGATCACAAGTACCAGGTGATGCCGACGCGCGGGTTCACGGCGCTGTTCCGCTCGATGCTGAAGCACCGCCGCATCCGCGTGCTGCTCGGCTGCAAGTACGACGAGGTGCGGACGCTGATCCGCCCGCGGCGGGCGACGGTATTCACCGGCCCGATCGACGAGTACTTCGGTCACCGGCTCGGCCGGCTGCCGTACCGGTCGCTGCGGTTCGACTTCGTGGCGAAGCCGGTGGAGTTCGCGCAGCCGTGCGTGCAGGTGAATTACCCGAACGACTTCGCCTACACCCGATCCGTCGAAATCAAGCACGTCACCGGGCAGCGGCACGCGCAGACGGTGGTGAGCTACGAGACCCCGAGCGCGACGGGCGAGCCGTTCTACCCGATCCCGCGGGCCGAGAACCGGGCGCTGTACGCGAAGTACGCGGCGCTCGCGGAGCAGGAGCGGGTGCGGAATCACGTCTACTTCTGCGGCCGACTGGCGCAGTACCGCTACTTCAACACCGACGAGGTGATTCAGGAGGCGCTGCGGTGCTTCAGCCAGCTGCGGGCGGAGCGGGGGACCGCGACACGACCCGCGTCGTCGACCCACGCCGCCTGACCGGCCCCGCCCCGCCGCCCGACTTCCGCGTCAAGAACCTGTACGAGCCGTCGCCCGCCGACGAGTCCGACCGCGTCCGCTGGTCGCTGCCGACGACCGGGCGCGTCGAGCTTCCCTCCCGCGGCGGGCTCGGCTTCCGGGCCGTGCAGGCGAAGCGCGCCGGGCTGGCGTTCGCCGACGCGGAACTCGTCGTCCGCTTCGACGGCGCCGCGCAACTCGACCGCGAGGCCGCCGAGCGCTGGCCCGCAACCCTCGACGACCTCGAACGCGACTTCATGGAGCGCTTCGCGTTCGAGAACGCCGACGCCGTCATCGACGCCGACGGCGGTGCCGCCGGACTCGGGTGGACGTGGTCGGCGCCGCCGAACGCGCAGCCGCAAGCGGCTGCGGAAGTGGTGACCGTCGGCATCGCGCACTACAACCTCGGCGCGCACCTCCCCGCGACGCTCGCCTCGGTCGCGGCGCAGACCTACCCCGCGCTCGACGTGGTGGTCATCGACGACGGCAGCACCGACGCCGCCTCGCGTGACACGTTCGACCGGATGGAGCAGACGTACCCGCGGTTCCGCTTCGTGCGGCAGGCGAACGCCGGCATCGGCGCCACGCGGAACCGCTGCCTCGAACTGGCCCGCGGCGAGTTCTTCCTGCCGATGGACGCCGACAACGTCGCCCGCCCCGACATGGTCGAGCGGTTCGTCGTGGCGCTGCGCCGCAACCCGCGGTTCGCGGCAATGTCGTGCTACTTCCTGGCGTTCGACGAGAAGCACGCCGCGCCCGCCGGCGAGTACCTGTTCGCGCTGCGGCCGGTCGGCGGGCCGTACGCGGCGGCGGCGGTCCGCAACGTGTACGGTGACGCGAATTCGATGTTCCGCACGGATGCATTCCGCGCCGCCGGCGGGTACGGCACCGACCGCGGCACGTCGTGCGAGGACTGGGAGGCGTTCATCCGCTTGGTGCAGGCCGGCGGGAACGTCGGCGTAGTGCCGGATCACCTGTTCTACTACCGCCACCGCGCCGGCGGGTTCTCGCGGGTCACGAACTGGTACAAGAACCACCAGCGGGTGCTGCGCCAGTTCGCGCGGGCGGACCACCTACCGCCGGGCGAGGCGGCGGTGCTGTGGGCGGCGCTGGTGGGCTTCCGGCAGGAGGCGGAGCGGTTGGCGGACGAGCGGCGGGCGTGGCGCTACCGCGCGGCCGATCGCATCGCGGGGGCGGTGAAGTGGCTGACGGCGAGCCGACCGCCGTCAGGCGGCGGGTAAGCGTCTGTCCACCTTCGCGTGACGTGATTGGAGGCGCCACCCGCCGCCTGACGGCGGTCGGCTCGCCTGCGTAATCGTCACGCCGCGTTGCGGAACAGGCCGCGGCCCTCCATGCGGTAGCCCTTGAGCAGCTCGCGGATGCCGTCGTCGAGCGACCGCCGCGCCTCGAACCCGGCGGCGGCCAGCTTCGCGCTCGACACGATGTAGTTCCGCTTGTCCGGGTCCTGGCCGATCGGCGCGAAGTGCAGGTAGAAGTTCGGCACGTGCCGCTGCACCGCCCGCGCCAGCTCCTCCTTCGACAGGTTCGCCGAGTCGAGCCCCAGGTTGTACACCCCGCCCGCCAGCCGGGGCACGTTCCGCAGCGCGAAGATGAAGGCGTCGGCCACGTCGCGGACGTGGACGAAGTTCCGCTTGAAGTCCTTCTCGAACAGCACCAGGTAGCCGTCGGTCACGGCCGCGTGGACGAAGTGGTTCACCAGCAGATCGAGCCGCATCCGCGGCGACATGCCGAATACGGTCGCCAGCCGGAACGCGACGGCGTTCGGCGAGCCGAGCAGCTCGCGCTCGGCCTCGACCTTGGTGCGGCCGTACAGCGAGATCGGCTCCAGCGGCGTCTCCTCGGTGCAGTAGCTGGCGCCGGTCGTGGCGCCGTAGCCGCTGTTCGTGTTGGGGAACACCACCGCCTGATTCGGGCTGCGGAGGCGGTTCAGCAGCTTCACCGCGTCGAGGTTCACGCCGGTCGTCAGCGCCGGGTCCTTGTCGCACGCCGAGGCGCCGACGATCGCCGCGAGGTGGACCACGGCGTCGGCCGTCTTCAGCGCCGCGCGCATGGTCGCTTCGTCGCGCACGTCGCCCTTCACGAACTCGAAGTCGGGGTTGGCGCAGAGGTGGAACAGCCCCTGCTGGCCGAGGCCGTACATGAGGTTGTCGAGGGCGGTGACGCGGTACCCGGCGGCGAGCAGGTGCTCGCACAGGATGCTGCCGAGGTAGCCGAGCCCGCCGGTGACGAGAACGCGATCGGCCATCGAACGTGGCTCCGCCGGGTGCGCAGGAATACGAGAAGGTGGGGAGTGTAGACCGGGAGAAAAGTGCGACGCAAGCCCGGTTCGTGGGGCCGGCTCCCGGCCGGCCCCGCGTCACGGCAGCGGCACGTTCGTCAGCTTGAAGGGGACCGCGACCGGCACCACGCGCGGGCCGGTCGCGACGAGCCGCGCCGGCACCGCGGCGTAACTGAGCACCCACGCCACCGACTTCACCGTGCCGTCGTCGGACACGCGCGGCGTGGGGCGCGACGTGGGCGCCAACTCGCGGCCGGCGGCGTCGAAGGCGCGGACCGCGTACCCGGCGCCGACCGGGGCCGCCACGTCCGGCCACAGCGGGCCGTCGGGCTGTCGCCGCCGCAGCCGCTCCCACGGCGACGGCGCTTCGAGCTCGACCGTCAGTCGTACGCCGCCCGGGTGGCCGCCGACGTCGCGCACGGTCAGCCGGCCGCCGGCGCCGACCCCGGCGCGGCCCGCGGTCACGTCGGCGACCGCCGCCAGCTCCTGGTCCGCGGCGGCGACCTCGCCGAACACCTCGCCGTCGAGCACGGTCAGCACCCGCGCGTCGGCGGAGCCCGGCCGCACCGGCACCGCCACCACGCGCGGGTTCGGCCGCGTCGTCGGCGGCAGGACTTCCACCGGCGGCAGCGGCGCCACCAGCGGCCCGTCGATCGGGTACGCGACCGGCGGCGGCGGCGGCAGGTCGTGCCCGCGCGAACCCACGCGGCCGGTGTCGTCCACGACGCGGGTGAGCCGCACGTCGGTGGCGCCTTCCCACCTCAGGCCGGGGTGCGGCGTCACGTCGAGGTACACGGTGCGCTGCCCGTCGATGCGGCCGCCGGGGAACGTCGGCGGCAGCACCGCCACGCGCACCGCGCCGGCGCGCGCCGCGGGCGTGTCGGCGACGCCGTCGGCGAGGCGGACCGGCACGTCGGCCGCGCCGACCGGCGGCGGCGGGGCGTAGTACGAGCGGTTCCGCAGCTGCGGCGGCGTGGGGATTTCGACGTCGGCGTCGATCACCTCGCGCAGCCCGGCGGCCCGGGCGAACGCGGCGACCGCCTCCCACGGCGGCACGTCGGCCGCCACGCACGTCACCGGGCGTGTCACGTCGGCGACGCCGGCGGGGTCGAGTCGGACGTCGATGCCGGTCGCCTCGCGCAGCCGGCCGACGGCGTCGCGGAGCGGCACGGCGCGGATGCTCAGCCGCACGGGTGGGACGCGGAGGCGCGCCGCGGAGTCGGCGGCGAGACGGGCTCGGACGAGGAGCGGGGCGGCGCGGCGGACGACTTCGGGGTTCGAGCTGCGGGCCGCTTCTTCGAGCGCCGGCAGCGCCGCCGGTCCGAGGGCGGCGAGGGCGCGGGTGGCGGCGTCGCGCTGCGCGGGAACGGGGGCGCCGAGGCGGCGGGCGAGGTCGGCGGGGTCCGCCGCCGGGGCGCCGGCGGCGACCGCGACCGCACCGACCGCCGCGAGCCACCGCCGCATGGTGTCGTCCCCGGGTGTGCGTCGATCGTACCGCCGGAGGCGGCCGGGAGTCCACGACCGGGGTGGCGAATGCGCGGGTGAATGGTGAGGGGGGCGCGCGACGGGTCGGGTTGTGCGGGTCGGGCGGGATGGGAAGACGGGGCGAGCGGGCGTCGTGGGGCCGGGCACCAACCGGCCATGTTCAGGACGGCCGGTTGGAACCCGGCCCCACGACCGGCGCCAGCAGCGCTTCCACGCGCGGCCGCATCGCCGCGGTCGCGGCGGCGTTCAGCGCGCCGGCGCGTAGCCGGCGGTACAGCACGTCGTCGGCCGTGCGCGCCATCTCGTGCCGCGCCGCCCACAGCACCTCACCCGCACGGTACGGCAGGTCCGGGTGCAGTCGATCGGACAGCGCCGCGTCCGACTCCACGACCGCCCGCACGGCCGCCGCGTCGCTCCCGTACCCGCCGAACTCGTCGCCCGGGTCGGCGTTCGCGGCTCCGTGCAGGCGCAGGTCCGCGGTCGCGCACGGGCGGCGCGGCAACCCCGCCAGCCGGGCCGCGGCGTCCACACCGTCCTCCGCCATCGCCCGGTACGTCGTCCACTTCCCGCCGGTGATCGTCACCAGCCCCGGCTGGTCGGTGCGGACGACGTGGTCGCGCGCCAGCGCCGCGGTGCTCGCCGCGCCGCCCTTCACCAGCGGGCGCACGCCGGCGAACGTCGCCAGCACGTCGGCCCGCGTCGGCGGCGCGGCGAGGTAGCGGCCGGCGGTTTCGAGGACGAAGTCGATCTCGGCGTCGGTCGCGCTCGGGTCGGCGGGCGCCGCGGGGATCGGCACGTCGGTGGTGCCGACGACGGTGTGGCCGTGCCACGGGATCGCGAACAGCACCCGGCCGTCGGGCGTCTCGGGGATGAGCAGCGCGTGGTCGGTCGGCAGGAACGACCGCGGCAGCACGACGTGGCTCCCCTGACTCGCCGCGACCAGCGGCGCCGCCGTGGGGTCGGCGAGGTGGCGCACGTCGTCGCAGAACGGGCCGGCGGCGTTCACCACCACCCGCGCCGCGGCGCGCACCTCGGCCCCCGTCTCGGCGTCGTGAAACACCACGCCGCTCACGCGCCCTTCGTGCTTCAGCAGCGCCGTCACCGGGGCGTGGTTCAGCACCACGGCGCCGCGGCCGGCGGCGGTGCGGACCAGCGCGATCAGCAGCCGCGCGTCGTCGAACTGGCCGTCGTGGTAGAGCACGCCGCCGCGGAGTTGTTCGGTGCGGACCGTGGGCAGGAGCGCCCGCACGCGGCGGGGCGAGAGGAACTGCGACCGGCCGAAGCGCTCGCGGCCGGCCAGGAGGTCGTAGGCGGTGAGGCCGGCGCCGTACTTCAGTAGGTCGAACCGGCGGTAGCACGGCAGCACGAAGCGCAGGTCGTGGACGAGGTGCGGGGCGTTGCGACGGAGGCGGCCGCGCTCGCGAAGGGCGTCGGTGACGAGCCCGAAGTTCCCCTGCCGCAGGTAGCGCACGCCGCCGTGGACGAGCTTCGTGCTGCGGCTCGACGTGCCGCTGCCGAAGTCGGCGCGCTCGACCAGCAGGACGGAATACCCCCGCGCGGCCGCGTCCACGGCGACGCCCGCGCCGGTGGCGCCGCCGCCGACCACCACCACGTCCCACGGGTCGCGGCGGTCGGCCGCGCGGGCCAGCATGTCGGCGCGATTCATGGCAGAAGTGTAGCCGCGGGTCGATGTTCAGACCGCGACACTTGGTTCTGGCGAACAGGGAGACCCCGTCCCAGAAGCATTGAGTCAACTGTAGGAATCACCGTCGGAGTGTCGCTCACGCCGCAAGTTGTTCCGCCGCAAGGCCCGCGATCGTGTCGGCCAGACTCCGGCCGATCCCCGGCAGCCGTGCCAGCGCCTTCGGACCGGCGACGGCGACCAACTCGGCGATCGGCTCGGGCATCGCCAGCACGGCCATCGCCGCCTGGCGGAACGCACGCACGCGGTACAGGTTGTCCCCGGCGCGGGCCAGGTCGGCGGCGCGGGTGCGCAGCTCGCGGGCGATTTCGGCGTTCGTCACGGCCCGTCCTCCCGGTGGTGTATGGAATACCACCATACTATACGCCCGGACACAATGGCGGTAGCGGACCGCGGGAGGGGATGGCTCGCGTCCGGAGCCCGGAGGGCGTCGGCGTGTAGCCCCGGGTGGAACCCGGGGCGGCGTGCGGCGGAGTTCGACGGGGCCACGA
>JBGAQM010000088.1:0-18397 GCA_044220735.1 Urbifossiella sp.
TCCCGGCTCGCGCCACACAAACCGACTCACGCAGTGGTACCGCTCACGATCGCGCCCAGACACTCCCAACGAGTCACCATCGTCCACCGTGGTATTCTCGGGCCACGGGTCGGGCCACACTTCGGGAAGCTCCCAGAATCGCGCCTGCTTGATGAGGCTCAAGAAGGTCCGCCACTCTCCCTTCCCGCGTGGCTGCGGCCCGGTGTCGGCGTCGAGCGTGTGCTCGCGGATGATCGCGTGATACCACCCACGACGGCCCGCACCCCATAGATGCATGGTTAACATCTCGCCGAATGGCCCGGAGTGAATTACCTCGAACCTGGCCTCGGCGCCGTCGGGGAGTTTGAGTGGCATAGCCCCCTACTCTCCGTGACGCTACTTCTTCGCCACCGCGACCTGGGCCTTCATGAACGCCAGGCCGTTCTTGTAGACGTGCTCCGGGCTCGGGAACAGGTCGCGCCACACCCGCGTCGCCGCCGCCAGGTCCGGCAGCGCCCGGCCGAACGCCTCGATCACCATCCACCCGTCGTACCCTACCTCCGCCAGCGTCTTGAACGCCCCCGCCCAGTCCACCTGCCCCGTCCCCGGCGTGCCGCGGTCGTTCTCGCTGATGTGGACGTGCGCCAGCACCGGCGCCACCGTGCGGATCGCGCTCGCCTGCTCCTTCTCCTCGATGTGCGCGTGGAACGTGTCGAACATGGTGCGGAAGTTCGGGTGGTCCACCGCCTTCACCAGCTCCACCGCGGCCTTCGCCGTGTTCAGGAAGTAGCACTCGAACCGGTTCAGGTACTCGATGCCGAGCATCAGGTTCGCCTGCTTCGCCAGCTCGGCGGTGCCGCGGAGCACGTCGGCGGCGCGCTTCTTCTCGTCGCCCGTCGGGCCGGCGCCGCTGAACACGCCGAGCGCCGAGTGGTACGGCCCCACCACCGTCTCGGCCCCGAGCGTGTGGTTGATCTCGACCACCGTCTTGAGCCACTCCGAGGCCTTCGCCCGCACCGCCGCGTCGGGGCTGATCGCGTTCGACTCGGCCGTCAGGATGGTGACCGTCGTACACTTCAGGCCGTTCTTGTCGAGTTCGGCGCGGAGCGGCTTGTAGTCGGCCGCGGTGCCGCCGAACACGGGGATTTCAACGCCGTCGAACCCGGTGGCCTTGAGGTCGGCGAGGAGCGGGTAGTGCTCCGGCCCGATGCTCCCGGACCACAACAGCAGGTTCATCCCGTACTTCATGACCGACTCCGAGGGGTGAGGGTGCCGGCATTGTCCGGCCGCGGCCCGCCCGTGGCAACGGGGCCGGCCCGCGATATGCTGGCGGGGCGAAGTGGTTCCCCGTTCCCACGAGGTGCGATCATGCGCGGGTTGTTCGGCGTGGCGGGCGCGCTGGTGGTGCTGGTCGGCGGCGCGGCCGGCCAGGACGCGGTGACGTTCAAGGAGTACGCCTACAAGGTCGGCGACAAGACGCGGACCACGAAGACCGAGGACAACACCACCGTTACCACGGTCGCGGCACCGGGGAAGGAGCAGGCGAAGAAGAGTGCGAAGAAGAAGAAGACGCTGGTGTACGTCACCGAGGTGATCGAGGTCGGGCCGGACGCCACCAAACCCGCCGTGCGCCGGCGGACCTACGAGACGGCGGTCGAGGAGACCGACGGCGTCGAGACGAAGCTGCCGCTCCACGGCAAGACGGTGACGGTCGAGCGGCGCGGGGAGAAGTACACGTTCACCGCCGACGGCGTCGCGCTGGACGCGGCCGCGGCGCAGGAACTGGAGAGCGAGTTCACCAAGAAGGGGGGAATCGGCGACGCCAAGATGTTCCCCAAAACGGCCGTCAAGCCGGGCGACTCGTGGGACCTGACCGAGACGTTCGTCAAGGAGCTGGACACGCCCGACGGCCCGTTCGCGATCGCCCCGAAGGGCGCGGTCGTGACCGGCAAGCTCGCCTCGACGACGAAGAAGGGGCCGACCACGTTCGGCGACATCGAGGTGTCGGCCGACCTGCCGCTGACCGAGCTGCGCGGCAAGCAGGCGCTGGTACTGAACCCCGGCAGCCGCTGGAAGACCACGTTGAAGGGGACCGGGGCGATCGACGGCAGCGTGCCCGAGGGGAACTCGACGGCGACGATGACAATCGGCCTCGACGCGACGGTGATGGGCGTGGCGGTGAAGTTCGACATCGACGTGAAGATGACCAACCGGGTCGAGCGCGTCGCCGGCGGGAAGCGGTGACCGCGGCGGCCCGGCCGTGCGGGGTTTGGTCGTGCGCCCGCACGCCGGCCCCGCCCGACGGTCGCGCGGCTAAATCGCTTGACACCCGCCGGCCCCGGTGAGACACTCAATTCCCCGGGCGACTCGCCGCCCCCAACACCTCTCCGACCGTCAACCCGCCCCGAGGCCGCCTCATGCCCCGGTTGTTCGTCGCGTTCGCGTCCGCCCTGGTCGTCGTCGGCTGCGGCAGCGGCGACGGCAAGGAGGCCGTGTCGGGCACCATCACCCTGAAGGGGAAGGCGTTCCCCGAAGGCGGTCTCGTCACGTTCGACCCGCTGGAAAACCAGGGCACCGCGGCCCCGTCGGTCGTCTCCGGCGGGAAGTACGACGTCCCCCGCCAGAACGGCCTGAAGCCCGGCAAGTACCGCGTCTGGATGACCGCCGGCGACGGCAAGACGGCCGTGAACCCGGTGAGCGCCGACCAGCCGCCCGGCCCCGGCGGCGGCGCCAACATCGTCTCCAAGGACCTCGTCCCCGCCGCGTGGGGCCGCGACTCGAAGCAGGAAGTCACGGTCAAGGCCGGCGGGCCGAACGTGTTCAACTTCGACATCCCGTAAGCCGGGTTATTCGCCCCTTCATTCCCCGCTCGTTCGTTCGTGAGGAGGGTGTCATGCGTCCCCGCTCCCGTTCCGGGTTCACGCTCATCGAGCTGCTGGTGGTGATCGCCATCATCGCCATTCTGATCGGGCTACTGCTGCCGGCCGTGCAGAAGGTCCGCGAGGCGGCCGCGCGGGCGAAGTGCCAGAACAACATCAAGCAGATCGCGCTGGCGAACATGGCCTACGAGAGCGCCTACGGCACGTTCCTGCCGGGCGTCAGCCGCACCGGGTGCTGCTGGGGCACGTGGATGGTGCCGATCCTGCCGTACATGGAGCAGCAGGCCATGTTCGCCGGGTACACGAACTTCGGCGGGCTGGACAACGGCGGCGGCACGCCGGCGGGGTCCACCAACCGGTACGCCAGCGGGGCCAACCTCACGAACGTGAGCAGCAAGCAACTGACCACGTTCACCTGCCCGAGCGACCAGGCCCAGCTCATCGGGTCGATCACCCTGCACAACTACGTGCTGAACGCCGGCAACACCAGCTTCTACCAGGTCAACCTGCCGACCGGCTGCGCCACCGGGTCGGCCGGGTGCATCGCGTTCGGCGGCGCCCCCTTCGGGTGGTACGAGGACCCGGTGATGCTGGCCGCGGGCGCCGACTCGTCGCCGGTGGACTACGCGGGCGGGAACGCCGCGACCGGCAAGTCCGGCCAGCCGCGGAAGATGACGGCGATCACCGACGGGACGAGTAACACGCTGTGCGTGTCGGAGGTCATGCAGGGGCGGCAGAGCCCGGCGAACGACTACCGCGGGTTCAGCTGGTGGGGCGGGGCGGCGGGGTTCACCACGTTCCAGACGCCGAACCACGCCAGCGCCCCGGACGTGCTGACCGGGGCCGGGTGCAACAACGACCTGACGAGCAGCCCGCGGATGCCGTGTACGACCACCTCGACCGCCTCGGCCCCGCGGATGCAGCTGGCGCGGAGCCGGCACACCGGCGGCGTGAACGCGGCGATGTGCGACGGGAGCGTGCGGTTCGTGCGCGACTCGATCGACCTGGCGGCGTGGCGGGCGGCCGGCACGTCGCAGGGGAACGAGACGATCCAGCTGAACTGACGCGGCGGCCCTTGCGGGCGGCGGGAATACCGGTCACGCTACGGTGTCGTGACCGGTAGCCCGTCCCGCCCCCTCCCGGGTCGCCCATGGATATCTGGGTCTGCTGCGGCCTGGTCGTGCTGCTCGGCGTGGCCGCGCTGATCGGGAAGGCGCTCTGGGAGGTGGCCGCGGCCGTCGTCCGGGCGCTGTCGGGCAAGTCCGACCCGCCACCTCCCCCGCCGCGCCGGCGGCACTGGTGCCCCGGCTGCGAGCACGAACTGCGGCCCCACGACCTCGGCTGCCCGCGCTGCGGCCTGGAACAGGGGAGCCGCCGCGCCGCGAAGCTGGAGCACGTCCGCTACGCCGTCCGCGAGGTCGCCGACCTCGTCGCGCGCGGCGAGCTCGCCGCCGCGGCCGCCGACCCGGTGGCCGCCGCCCTCCGCGCCCGCGTCGAAGCGCTGGCCGGCCGCGCCCCGGCCCCCGCGGAGCCCGTCCTGGCCCGCCCGCTCGACACCGTCCCGCCGCTGCCAGCCGTTCCCGTCCCGCCCCCCGTCGCTGCCGAGCCGGTCGCCGCTGAGCCGGTTGCCGCCGTACCGGTCGCCGCCGTGCCGGTCGCGCCGGCGGAACCGCCGCGGCGCGGGGGCTCGCTCGCGGGGTTCATGGAGGAGCGGAACATCTTCTGGGGCGAGCTCGTCGGCGGGCTCCTCATCGTCGGCTGCTCGATCGCGCTGGTCCTGTCGCTGTGGCGGACGCTGGAGCAGCTGCCGTACGCGCCGTTCCTCCTGGCGGTGTCCGTGACGGCGGCGCTGTTCGGCGCCGGGCAGTACACGCTGCACCACTGGCGGCTGGCGTCCACGAGTCGCGGGCTGCTCGTCATCGCGGTGTTGCTCGCGCCGCTCAACCTGCTTCTGCTCGCCACGCCCGCGGCCGACGGCGGCGCCTTCGACGTCGGCGTGAAGGTGGTGGCGCTGTTGGCGTTCGTGGGGATGGCCCGCGCCGCCGGCCGCGACCTGATCGGTACCGACCTGCTGCCGGGTCCGATCGACCGCCGCTGGCTGCTGGCGCTGGCGGTCGTGGGGGCGCCGGTGGCGGTGTGGGTGCCGGCCGGCGCCGCGGCGGCGTGGCTGCCGCTGGCGTGCCACGCCGCCGCGTGCGCCGCCGTCCTCGGCGGGCTGTCGTGGTACCGGCGTGACCGCGCGACAGAACCGCTGAGCGAAGGCGCCGCGGCGGCGGTGCTGGTGTTCGTCGGCGTCAGCCTGTTCGCGTTGGGTGCGGCGTGGGGGCTGCTGCTGACGCGCGCCGCCGACGTGCCGCTCGCCGTGCGCGGCCTCGCGGTGCCGCTGGTGATCGGGGCCGTGCCGCTGCTCGAAGCGGGGCTGCTCGTTCAACGCCGGATCGTCGCCAGGCACGCTGGTCTGAAGGCGACCGCGACCGGCGCGGCTGTGGCCGGGGCGGCGCTGCTGGCGACCGGGGTACTGCTGGGGTGGCCCGACCCGCTGCGGCTGACGCTCGCCGCCGCGGCCGCCGGCGCCCTGCTGACGCGGGTGGCGTGGCGCGAGGGGCAGCCGTGGTTCCAGCTCGGCGCGGTGCCGCTGCTGGGGGTCGCGGCGGTCCTCGCGGTGCAGGGCGCCGCCGGCCACTGGGCGATTCACGACGACACGCCGTCGGCCGAGTTAACGCGACAGCTGCTGGCGTCGTCGGCGGCGGGCGTGACGCTGACGGGGCTAGCGCTGCTGCTCGCCGGTGCGGCGGAGGCGGCGGCCGCGCGCGGGAAGCGGCCGCAGGCGCAGGGCTCGGTGGCAGGCGCGCTCGCGGCCGGGGCGGTGGGGCTGCTGCTGGTGACCGGCCACGGGGACCGGGAGCCGTGGCCGGCGGCGGGGGCGTTCGCCGCCGCCGCGGTCGGGCTGCTGGCCGCGAACGTGCGCTGGAAGGTCCGCGCCGCGGCGCAGGCCGGCGTCTGGCTCGCGCTCCTGGCGAGCCTGTGGACGCTGTGGGCCGTCCGCCCTGCGACGCCCGGCGTGTGGAGCCTCACGGTTTCACTCGAATCGCTGGCGCTGGCCGCCACCGCGCTGGCGCTCACGCCGCTCGCGGCGAAGCTCGGACCGCGCGGCGTCGTGTTCGGGCAACTCCGCGTCGGCTGCCGCGACGTGGCGGCCGCCGCCGCGGTGCTCGCGGCGGTGCTGGCGTTCGACGGCACCACCAGCCGCCTCCACGCGGGCACGTTCCTGGCGCTGTTCCCCACCGGCCTCCTGCTGGCGCGGGTGGCGGCGCGGTCGGTCTTCACCTACGCCGGGTCCGCGGCGGCGCTCGTGGGCCTGGCGCACCTCGCGTACTACACCCTCGACCTGCGACCGGCGCGGGCGGCACTACTGCCGGGGGCGCTGGCCCACGCCACGACGGCGGTGCTGCTGGCGCTGGCGTTCCGCGGGAAGCGGAGCCGCGAGCGGCTGTTCGCGACTCCGCTGCGGGTGACGGCGCGGGTGTCGGCGTGCGCCGCGGCGGTGCTGCTGTTCGTGCCGCCGGCGGGGCTGGCCCCGGAGTGGGCCGGGTACGCGGCGGGGCTGGCGGCGCTCGGGTTCGCGGCGGCGTGGGTGTGGCGCGAGCCCGGCAGCTTCTCGGCGGCGCAGGCGGCGCTCGCGGCCGCGGCGGTGCTCGCCGGGCTGGCCTGGGTCGAACGCCAGGACTGGTGGGCCGCCGCCGACCGGCTCGACCCGCGGGCGCTGCGGGCCTTCGGCGTCGCGCTGGCGCTGCTCGGCCTCGTCTGGGTCGTAGCCCGGCGGGCGGCCGCGCGCAGCGACCGCCTCCGCACGCTGTGGCTCGCCGACCCGTTCGCCGTGGACCGCGTCGTGATCGGCGCCGTGGTCGTCGGGCAACTGCTGTTCCTGGCGGCCGCGGTCGAGCCGGGCGTGCGCGACGAACTGACGCCGCTCGGCTGGCAGCACCATCTGGCCCCCGCGGCGCTGGCGCACGCCTTCGAGCCGATCGCGTGGAGCGTTCCCGCGCTGCTCGCCGTCGTGCTCCTCGGGTGGCTGCGACTCCGGACCGACGCCGAACCCGGTGGCGACCCGGCGCTCGTCGGGCTGGTCGTGCTGCTGCTGACGACGCCACTGCTGGCCGCGGGCGCGTTCGCGCCGGAATTGGCCGCGGCGTCCGCGCTGCGTTGGGGGATGGCGGCCGCGTTCGTGGCCGGGTCGGCCGCCGTGTTCGCGCGGCGACCTCTGACCGAAGTTTCGGTGCGCCTCGGCTTCCGCCCGGCGGCGACCTCCGCGGCGACGCGGTGGGCCTACGTCCTCCTCGGCGGCGCCGCGGTGGTCGTGGTGCTGCTGACGGCCGACGTGGCGCGGCTCGGGCTGAACCGGCTGACGCCGAGCGGGCCGGGCTCAGACACGGTGTTCGCCCACATCGGCTGGACGTGGTCGAACGTGGTGCCGATGGCGCTGGTGGTGCTCGGCCTGGCCGGGACGGCGGCGCGCGAGCGGCTCCCCGGCTACGCCTTCGCCGCGGGGCTGGCGTTCACCGCGACCGTCGCCGGCGGCTACGCCCTGGCCGTGGTCACCGCTGGCGGCGCGTTCGGCCCCGTCGAGAACCTCCGGCTCGTGCTACTGGCCGTCGGCAGTGTGGTGGCGTGGGCCGCGCTGTGGATCGCGGTCGAGCGGCGGGTGCCCGGCAGGCCGCTGCTCGACCTCCAGGCCGCGACGGGCTTGTTCGGCGTCGGGCTGATCGCACTCGTTCCGCTGGCGCAACTGTTCGCGTACCCGGACCACGGACTTCACGCCGCGTTCGCCGAGTTCGGGCTGTTCGGCGGGCCACTACTGGCGGCCGCGGCGTGGGCGTGCCTGAACCGCGCCGCGCCGCACGCCCCGGAACTGCGGGCGCACGTCGTCGGCTTCGCCGGAATGATCGCCGGCGTGGTCGCCGCGTGCGCCGTGCAACCGCTCGACCAGCCGGGGTCGCGGCTGGCGTTCGAGGCGCTCGCCGTCGCGTGGGCGGGCGTCGGGTTGCTGCTCACCGCGGCGCTGTTCCGCGCGCCGCTGCTGAGTCGCGGCAGCTGGCTGGTCGTCGTCGCGGTCGCGCTGGCGGCGGCGGCGCTCGTCGGCCCCGGGCCGCAACTCCGGCACTGGGGGTCGCCGGTCGGGCTCGCCGGGTACGCGCTACTCGTCGCGGCGGTGGCCGCGTGGCTCGCGCCGCCCGCCGTCCGCGTCGGCTACCGGTGGCGGCGCCTGATCGCGGCCGAAGCGGTTGTCGCCGCCGCCGCCGGGCTCCTCGCGGCGGCGCTGGCCGTGACGCACTTCCCGCTCGCGGATCGGCTCGGCGGGCCGGTCGCGGTGCTGATCCTCGCCGGCGCCGCGGGCGTGTTGAGCCGGAAGGCGCCGGTCGCAACACAGTTGCACGCCGCGGCCGTGCTCCTCGCCGCCGCCGCGCTCGCGCTCACGGGCTGGGCCGCGCCCGACCCCGCCGAGACCGCCGTGTGGCTGAAGCGGAACGGCTGGGCGCTCGTCGCGCTCGTCGGCGCCGCCACCGCGTGCTCCGCGGCGCCCGTCGCGGCGCTGCGGCGGCCCGGCGGCGTGCTCGCGGCCGCGTCTCTGGCCGCGCTCGCGGTCGTGATGCTGCAAGAGACCCTCGCGTTCGATCCGACCCCGGACGTCCGGCGCACGCCCCTCGACCTCATCGAAACGCTGGCCGTCCTGGCGGCGATCGCGGCGCTGTTCGGCCTCGCGCTCGCGGCGGCGCTGCGGCCCGGCGCCGACCCGCTCGGCCTGCCCGAGCGCCGCCGCACGGCCTACGTCTACCTCGCGGAACTGCTGCTGGTGCTGTTCTTCGCCCACGTCCGCCTCAACCTCCCGGAGCTGTTCGTCGGCAACATCGTCCGCTACTGGACGTTCGTCGTCATGCTCCTGGCGTTCCTCGGCGTCGGCGCCGCGGAGCTGGCCGAGCGGCGGCGGCTCACCGTGCTGTCCGGCCCGCTGCGGCGCACCGGCGTGCTGCTGCCGCTGGTGCCGCTGCTGGCGTTCTGGGTGAAGCCGCCGGGGTTCGTCCTCGCCTTCGCCGACAGCAACGCCCCCGGCCTGCGGCCCTTCCTCGGCTACCTCGAACGGCTGCCGCAGCACTTCGACTCCTACGCCGGGTTGTGGTTCCTCGGCGGGCTGCTCTACGGCCTGGTCGCGCTGCAACGCCGCTCGTTCGGGTGGGCGGTGCTCGCGGCGCTGGCGGCGAACGCCGGCGTGTGGTCGCTACTGGCGTACAACGGCGTGCCGGCCACGGTTCACCCGCAGGTGTGGGTCATCCCGCTGGCGCTGATCGTGCTCGTCGCCGAACACGTCAACCGCCGCGAGCTGAAGCCGGAACTGGCGACCGGGCTCCGGTACGCCGGCGTCGGGCTGCTGTACGTGTCGTCGGCCGCCGACATGTTCATCGCCGGCGTCGGCGAGTCGCTGTGGCTGCCGGTCGTGCTGGCGGTGTTCTGCGTCGCCGGCATCCTCGGCGGCATTCTGTTGCGGGTGCGGGCGTTCCTGTTCCTCGGGGCCGGGTTCCTCCTGCTCGACGTCTTCGCCATGATCTGGCACGCCGCCGTGGACCGGGCGCAAACCTGGGTGTGGTACGCCTCCGGGATCGTCCTCGGGGCGGCGATTCTGGCCCTGTTCGCGGTGTTCGAGAAGAAGAAGAACGAGGTCCGCGGGGTGGTCGAAGAACTGCGGAAGTGGGACTGACGCCGGGGCGAGGCTCATTGTGTGTACGCCACCCCCCCGGGGGGTCGTGGCACGAATTGAGTCGATGCCACAAAAGACCATTGGATCGACGCGGCCGTGGAAGCCCGCGCGGCGCGGCGTTCGCTCGTAGAATACCCGTCGCCCGGACCCGTCCCCCACACGCGAGCCCCCTTGTCCACCGCACTGTTCGCCGTCGCCCTCCTCGCCGCCGACCCGGACGGGCCGAGTACCGCCAAAACCGTCGTCGGTCTGATCGCCATACCCATTCTCGTCGGCGTCAACGGGTTCTTCGTCGCCGCCGAGTTCGCGCTCGTGGCCGTGCGGCGGACCCGCGTCGAGGAGCTGGTGAACCAGGGGAAGGCCGGGGCGGCGGCGCTCATGGCCGCGGTGGCCGACCTCGACCGCAGCGTCGCCGCCTGCCAGCTCGGCATCACCGTCGCCAGCCTCGCCCTCGGGTTCGTCAGCGAGCCGGCCATCCACCACGCGCTGTTCCCGCTGTTCTCGTCGCTCCCCGGCGGCGACGCCGGGCTGCTCACCCGCGTGGTGTCCATCAGCGTCACCCTCGGGCTCATCACCTACCTGCACGTCGTGTTCGGCGAGCAGATGCCGAAGCTGGCGGCGCTCCAGTCGAGCGAGCGGGTGGCGCTGCTGATCGCGGCGCCGGTCAACTGGTTCACCCGGATGACCAGCCCGCTCATCACCCTGATGAACGGGTCGAGCAACTGGTTCCTCCACCGCCTCGGGTACAAGGGGAACGCCGACGAGGGCGAGGTCCACACCGTGGACGAGCTGCGGCTGCTGGTCGAGGACAGCGAGGAGGCCGGGGAGATCGACGCGGCCGAGGCCGAGATGGTGCTGAACGTGTTCGCCCTGAACGAGAAGACGGTCCGCGACAGCATGGTGCCGTGGGACAAGGTGATCGGGCTGGACGTGAACTCGCCGCCGGACCGGGTGCTGGAACAAACCCGGCACGGGGCGCACACCCGGCTGCCGGTGTACAACGGCACGCCGGACAACGTCGTCGGGTTCGTCAACACCAAGGACCTGTTCTTCCTGTTCAGCACGCACGGGGCGGTGCTGCTGGAGGACGCCCTGTACCCGGTCACGTTCCTCGACCCCGGCGAGTCGATCGCCACCGCGTTCAAGCTGTTCCAGAAGTCGCACCGGCCGATCGCCGTGGTGCGCGACGAGGCCGGGAAGGTGCTCGGGCTCATCACGATGGAGGACGTGCTGGAGGAGATCGTGGGCGAGCTGGAGGACGAGCACGACGTGCCGGTGCCGAAGCTGAAGCGCGTCCGCCGGCGGCCGGGGGTGCGGGCCAGCGGGCTGCACACCCGCCTGGGGCCGCTGCGGCCCGACCCGGCGGCGCCGAAGCCGGACCGCCCGCCGCCGGGGTGAATCCGTATACCATTGTGGCCCGATTCCCGACCCCCGGAGGAGTTCCGATGCGTGTGCTGTCCGCCTTCGCCCTCGCCGCCGCGGCCGTGCTGGCCGGCGGCCGCGGGCTCGACGCCCAGGACGGGGCGAAGCTGCCGCCGCGGCCGGACCTGAAGTCGAAGGAGTGGAAGAAGCTGCCGAGCGGCGTGGAGGTGTGGGACGCCAAGGTCGGCACCGGCGCCAAGGCCGGCGCGGGCGACACGGTGACGATCCACTACACCGGGTGGCTGACCGACGCCGACGGGAGCGTGTTCGACAGCAGCCTGAAGCGCGGCCAGAAGGCCGAGTTCCCGCTGGACAACCTCATCAAGGGGTGGCAGGAGGGGATTCCCGGGATGAAGGTCGGCGGCGTGCGGCGGCTGCGCATCCCGCCGGAGCTGGCCTACGGCGCCCGCGGCCGGCCGGGCATCCCGGCGAACAGCACGCTGGTGTTCGAGATCAGCTGTTCGACGAAGTAGTCCCAGGTCTCGAGACCGCCGCTCGCGGCTTAGCGGCTTCCCAGGGCTAAGCCGCGAGCGGCGCATGGCCTGACCGCGGCCTGGAAACGCCACAACGGAGGCACCGATGTCCGACGCACTGGCCGGCCCGACCTGGCCACGACCCCTGGACAGGAATTAAACCCGGGATCAAGGCTTACGACGAGGTGCCGAACGAGAGGACGGCAAGGGTGGTTCCAGGCCGGCGGCCGGGTGAAGGTCCACTACACGGCGGCTGACCGACGCCGCGCTTGAGCATCTTCGACAGCAGCGTGAAGCGGAACGAGCCGATCGAGTTCGGCCTCGGCCAGGTGATCGCGGGCTGGCGGGACGGCCTCGTGGGGATGAGGTCGGCGGCACCCGGAGCGCACCTCGCCCCGGAGGTGGCCTACGGCAGCCGCGGCGACCCGGCAGGCTGATCGGCCCGAACACGCGACGCTCGTGTTCCGGGTCGAACTCCTCGACACGCGCTCGGGGAGCGATGCGGACGGCGTCAGGGGCGTGTCCGCGCGCTCCGGTGGGCGCGCTAAGCCGCAAGCGGACTCGCCCCCGACGTCGTTCCCACCCGATTACTGCTTCCCGACCCGCTGCCGCAGTTCCCGCGCGGCGGTCGCCCACGGGCTGTCGGCCGGCAGGTCGCGCGGCACCCGGTCCAGCAGCCGCGTCGCCTCCGTCAGGTTCTTCTGCTCCACGTACACCCGGGCGTGCTCGACCATCGCCGCCGCCTGCAACTCCGCCGGGAACGTGCCGAAGTACACCGTCGCGTACGCCTTGCCGGCGTCGTCCCACCGCTTCTGCGCGGCGCGGCACAGGCCGATCTGCAGGTGCGCCTTGCCGGCCCGGTCGTCGGCCGTCTTCTGCGCCACCTGGGCGTACTGGTTCACGGCGTCGTCGTAGCGGCCCTGGTTCTGCAGCGCCCAGCCCATGCCGTAGCGGGCGTCCACCGCCCAGGCGTTGCCGTCGCCGTACCGGCCGACCAGCGTCTCGAACGTCTGCCGGCTCGGCTCCCACTGCTTCAGCTCGCCGAGCGCGTGACCCAGCCGCAGCACCGCCCGGTCGCTCACGCCCGGCACGTTGTGGAACGCCCCGTTGTCGCGGAAGATCACGAGCTTCGCCCGCGCCTCGTCGGTCTTGCCGGACGCCATCAGGCACTCGGCGGCGCGGTACAGCGCCACGCCCCGCTGCGCCGACTTCTCGTTCCCGGCCACGGCGTCGAACTGCGCCAGCGCCCCGGCCACGTCCTTCTTGGCGAACAGCGCCGCGCCGTACCGCACCCGGATGCGGTCGGTCGTGTCCGGCGGCGGGCTCTTGTCGGTCGGCTCGGCGTCGAGCGCCTCCTTCAGCAGTTTCGCGGCGTCGTCGTGCTTGGCGGCGTCGGCCAGCAGCTCGGCCAGTTCCAGCCGTGCCTCTACGGCGAGCGACAGGTTCGGGAACTCGGCGATGAGCTTCGTGTACGCCGCGGCGGGGTCGGCGCCGGCGGCCTTGTACGCCCAGGCGGCGTCGTAGAGCATGCGGGCGCGAACCTCGCCCTGCGGCTGGTGCGGCTTGAACTCGTCGGCCCGCCGCTCCAGCACCTTCCCGGCCTCGACCAGCCCCGCCTTCGCCCCCTTCACCTTGGCGTCGGCCGCTGCCAGCTGGTCGGCCTTCGCTGCCGCCTTCGCCTTCTCGGCGTCCGCGAGTGCCTTCTTCTGCTCGTCCACGAGGCACTGCCCGCCGCGGAGCCCGGCCTCGGCGCCGATCGGCTTCGTCACCGCCTCGCGCGTCACCTGGTCGAACAGGTTCCGCGCCTCCGGCGACTTGCCGCTCTCGAACAGCGCCACCGCGTGGTGGTAGCGCAGCAGGTGCACCCAGTCCTTGCGGGCCGGGTCGCCGTTCAGCTGGCCCTCGAAGCGGTTGCGGGCGTCCTGCAGGAGGCCGGCGGCGTTCCCGGCCTGGTTCTGCTCGCGCAGCAGCGTGGCCCGCGACACGAACGCCAGCGGCGCCACCGGCGACTTCGCCAGCGGGTCGTTGGCGAACGCCGCGAGCGCGTTCGTCGCCCCGCCCTTGTCGCCCTGGAGAACCATCACCTGCGCCCGCTCCAGCGCCGCGTTCCCGGCGACGGGCGACTGCGGGAAGTCCTTCGCCACGCGATCGAAGGCGGCGCGGGCCTTGTTGAGCGCGTCGTTCCGCTCGTTCCCCGGCGCCAGCTGGATGCCGAGCCGCTTCTGGCAGTAGCCGAACTTCACGAGCGCGTCGGCGGCCTCGGGCGCCTTCGGGTTCGCGGCGACGAACGCGTCGAGCATGTCGGCCGCCTTGCCGAGCTTCTCGCGGAGCATGTTGTCCTGCAGCGCGTCCTCGGCCTTCGCGGGGGCGACGCGGATGAGGCAGTCGGCCAGCACGAACGGCACGGCCGCGAGGTCGCCGGTGCGGTCGGGGCCGGGGATGCGGTCGAGCACCTCGGCAGCCTTCTCGTAGTCGTCGGCGGCGACGTGGCACAGCCCCAGGCCGTAGCGGGCGCGCTGCACCCGCTCGAACTCGGGGAACTTGCTCACCACCGCCTCGTACTTCTTGGCCGCGTCGGCGAACCCGGCCTTCGCCGCGGCGGCGTTGTTCTCCTTGCCGGCCTTCTCGGCGCGGGCGTACTGGTTCTCGGCGACGCGGAACAGCACCGACGGCAGCAACGGGCTCTGCGGGAACTGCTGCTGGAAGGCGGCGGCGCGGGCGTCGGAGCCGGGCAGGTCGCCGGCCAGGTGCAGGGCGCAGACGAGGCGTTCGAGCGTCTCCTCGGCGCGCTCCGGCAGCAGCTTCTCGTTCAGGATCGTCTCGTAGGTGCGGGCCGCGTCCGACGGCTGCTTCGCGGTGAGGTGCGTGTCGGCGAGTTCGAGCAGAATCTCGGCGCGGCGGCCCTTCGCGGCGGGGTCGGAGCCGGCGAGCTGGTTGGCGCGGTCGCCCGCCTGCCGCAGCGCGCCGACCGCCTCGTTCAGCATCTGCGTCTGCTGCTGGGGGTTCTTCGGGTCGGCGGTCGCGGCGCGGCCGGCGTGCGCCTTGCCGAGCCAGTACAGCGCCTGGTCGGCGAGCTTCGGGTGGTTGGCGAGCGGGGCGAGCGCCTTCAGCGCCTCGTCGTTCTGCTTCGTCTGCACGAGGCAGAACCCGGCGCGGAGTTGCGCGTCGTCCTTGAGCGGCGACGCGGGGTTGTCCTTCACGAACGCCTGGAACTTGCCGAGCGCCTCGCCGAACTTCCCCGCCTCGTAGCCGAGGCACGCCCCGTAGAAGTTGCTCCCCGCGACGTAGTCGGGCGCCGGGTTCTTCACCAGCGCTTCGAGCCGGGCCTTCTCCCACGGGTCGTTCTTGAAGCGGTCGGGCTGCTGCAGCGCCGTCTGGGCGTCCTTCTTCTGCTTCTCGTAACCGCCGATCACGGCGTCGAACGCGGCGGCGGCCTCGGCGCGCTCGCCGGCGGCGGCGTGGACGCGGCCGCGCAGGTAGCGTGCGTGCGGCCCGAACGGCTGCTCGAACGGCGCCAGCAGGCTCAGCGACTTGCCGGCGGCGGGGTAGTCGTTCAGCAGGAAGCTGGCGACGCCGTGGTAGTACAGGCCGAGCGGCCGGCTCTTGCCGCCGAACGCGGCGTCCTTGGCGAACGGCTCGGCGGTGGCGCGGGCCTCCTTGTTCTTGCCGACGCGGAGTTCCATCTCGGCCTGGTCGCAGCGGGCGCGGGCGGCCCACTCGGCGTCGGGCTTCTTCTCGAACGCCTCGCGGGACAGCGTGAAGTGCTTCAGCGCCTCGGTGAAGCGGCCGGTCGCGGCCTGCGTCCGCTGCGGCAGCTCGTTCGGCCGCGCGGCGCCCTCGGCGAGTTCCTTCTGCCCCAACCCGCGCTGGGCGGCGGCGAGGTAGTAGAGGGCGAGCGGCTGGTCGGGGAACGCCTTCTCGTTCGCCGGCGGGGCCAGCGCCTCGGCCGCCTTCGCGTGGTCGGGCGGCTGGATTTCCAGCAGCGCGAGGCCGAGGCCGTAGCGGGCGGCGTGGGCGTCCTTGTGGCCGCCGAACTTCGTGAGGAACTCGCGGAACCGGTCGGCGGCGAAGGCGGGGTTGGCGTCGTTGAACGCCTTCTGCCCGGCGACGAGGAGCTGCGCCGCTTGCTGGTCCGGGGTGGGCGGCTGGGCCGCGGCCGGGACGGCGAGCGCCGCCGCGAGGAAGGCGACGACCGGGAGGGTGCGGACGGGCATTACGGGAAGGCTCCCGGCGGGTGGGCGACGTCGGTGGGAGGTGTATTGTCGTCGCCGGTGTGGCCGGCCGCAACCGCCGGCCCGCAGAAAACGCGCAACCCGCCCGAATTGCCGGACCGGCATAAGCAGATGCCGCGACCGGCGGCTACGCCGACGCCGCGTCCGGCAGCGCGCGGCTGACGGCGGCCAGCAGGTCGACCGGGCGGTACGGCTTCGGCAGCATCCCGACCGGGCCGTTCAGGCTCGTCACGTCCTCGGACGTGTACCCGGTCGAGAGGAGCACCCGGGCCGTGGGGTCGTGGGCGCGGATGCGCAGGTACGCCTCCCGGCCGGAGACCCGCGGCATCGTCACGTCCAGCACCACCAGCGCCGGCCGGTGTTCGACGTAGGCCGCCACGCCGGTGTCGCCGTCGTCGGCCGTGACGACCGTAAACCCGGCCTGCTCCAGGACGATGCGGCCGAGCTCGCGGATCATCGGCTCGTCGTCCACGAGGAGGATGGTCGGTCGCGGTGGAGGGACGGACATCAGGGCGGCCACGGTCGGGATGGGGGTAGACACCACGATACACGCCCGCCCGGTGGCTACCAGCCGTTCGAACCGGGTTACCCGTAAAAGAATCTTGGTCCTGACGGGATTTCCGGTCTGGCCCAAGAGGTACGGCCGGGCGCGAACCGGTGACCGCCCGCGCGCACGGGGTTAACCACGCCCCCGCGGGGGCGGTTAGACCCGCACCCCGCCCGCGCCGCGGGCGGGCGATCAGCCCCCGGAGCCGGATGGGATACCCGAACCTGCGGGCGTGCGTCGCCGACCTGGAGCGGGCCGGGCAGCTCGTCCGCCTCCCGGCCGAGATCGACCCCCGCCTCGACGCCGCCGCCGTCCACCGCCGCGTGTACCGCGCAGGCGGGCCGGCGCTGCTGTTCGAGCGCGTCCGCGGCACGCCGTTCCCGATGGCGTCGAACCTGTTCGGCACCCCCGAGCGGGCGCGGTTCCTCTTCCGCGACGCCCTCGCCACCGTCCGCAAGCTCGTCGAGCTGAAGGTCGATCCCGGCAACTTCGCCCGCCGCCCGTGGCGGTACTGGGACGTGCCGCTCGCCGCGTGGAAGCTGCGCCCCAGGTTCGTCCGCCGCGGCCCGGTGCTCGCGGGGCGCACCACGCTGTCGCAGCTGCCGCAGCTGAAGTGCTGGCCGCTCGACGGCGGCCCGTTCGTCACCCTCCCCGCGGTGTACACCGAAGACCCCGACCGGCCCGGGTGGATGAAGTCGAACCTCGGCATGTACCGCGTGCAGTTCGGCGGCAACGACTACGAGCCGGACCGCGAGTGCGGCCTGCACTACCAGATTCACCGGGGCGTCGGCGTGCACCACGCGGCGGCGGTGCGGCGTGGCGAGCGGCTCCCCGTGAACGTCGTCGTCGGCGGCCCGCCGGCGCTGGCGCTGGCGGCGGTGATGCCGCTGCCCGAGGGGCTGCCCGAACTCGCCTTCGCCGCCGCGATCGGCGGCCGCCGCCTGAGCCTGGTGAAGCCCGGCCCCCTCCCCTTCCCCGCGGAGGCCGACTTCGTCATCAGCGGGTTCATCGACCCGGCGCGCACCAGGCCCGAAGGCCCGTTCGGCGACCACCTCGGGTACTACAGCCTCACCCACCCGTTCCCGGTGATGACGGTCGAAGCCGTCTACCACCGCCCGGACGCGATCTGGCCGTTCACCGTCGTCGGCCGGCCGCCGCAGGAGGACACGTCGTTCGGCGAATTGATCCACGACCTGACCGGCCCCGTCATTCCCACGGTGATCCCCGGGCTGCACGCGGTCCACGCCGTGGACGCGGCCGGCGTCCACCCGCTGCTCCTCGCCGTCGGCAGCGAGCGCTACGTCCCCTACGCCGAGCGGCGCAAGCCGCAAGAGCTGCTGACCATCGCCAGCGCCGTGCTCGGGCAGGGGCAGCTCTCCCTGGCGAAGTACCTGTTCATCGCCGCGAAGGAGGACGCCCCGGCCCTCGACATCCACGACGTGGCCGGCTTCTTCCGGCACGTCCTGGAGCGGGTCGATTGGGAGACCGACCTGCACTTCCACACGCGGACCACGATCGACACGCTGGACTACAGCGCCGGCCTGGGGCTGAACGCCGGGAGCAAGCTGGTGGTCGCCGCCGCCGGCCCGAAGCGCCGCGAACTGGCGACGGAACTGCCGCCGGGCTTCGCGCTGCCGGACGGCTTCTCGGACCCGCGAGTGGTGCTGCCGGGCGTGGTGGCGGTGCGAGGCCCGCGTGGGCGAGAGAGGACAGAGGACGGAAGCCAGGACGCGGACGCCGACGTGTTGCGTCTCTGTGCTTTTCTGTCCCCGGTCCGCTGTGCTCTGTCCTCTGTTCCGCTCCTGCTCGTCGTGGACGACCCCGACTTCGTCGCCCGCTCGGTGGACAACTTCGTGTGGGTGGTGTTCACGCGGAGCGACCCGGCGTCGGACGTGTGGGGCGTGGGGGCGTTCACCCGGCGGAAGCACTGGGGCTGCACCGGGCCGCTGGTGATCGACGCCCGGCTGAAGCCGCACATGCCGCCGCCGCTGGACGACGACCCGGACGTGGCGCGGCGGATCGACCCGCTGTTCGCCCGCGGCGGCCCCCTCCACCGCTGGGGCTGACGGCCGGCCGCGTCAGGGGGCGGATCCTGCGCGACACGACCGACCCGC
>JBGAQM010000089.1:0-17783 GCA_044220735.1 Urbifossiella sp.
GGGTGGTGATCTTCCCGGGCGACGCCGGGTACGTCGCCCTGACCGAGCCGACTTCGCCCGTCGCCCCGACTGTCCCCGCGCCGGCGGTGCTGGTGTACGGCCCGGACGACCCGCCCCAACTGGGGGTGAGCGTGCCGACGGTCGCCCGCCGGCTGATGTTCCGCGCCTGGCCGGCGCCGCTGACGGTGGCGCTCCCCGCGGCCCCGACGGCGACCCCCGACGGCTGGCCGGCCCCCGTCTGGGAGGCGGTCGCGAAGGACGGGGTGGTCCGCTTCCGCTGCCCGGAGCACGCGCTGACGGACGCCTTACTTCCCGCACTGTCGGGGCCGGTGCTCCTGAGCGAGACGCACTTGCCGACGGCGGCCGCGGCGGCGGAGCGGTTCGGCGACGCGGTTCAGCTGGCGGTGAGCGCGGGCGAGTTGAATACGACCCGCCGCCCGACCGAGGTGACGGTGACGGACGCGGGCTGGCGGCTGACGCAACCGGGCGACTTCCCGGCGGACGAGGTGGAGCGGCTGGCGGCGCGGATCGTGTTGTTCGTGTGTACGGGGAACACTTGCCGCAGCCCGCTGGCCGAGGGCATCGCAAAGGCCCTGCTGGCCGAGCGGCTCGGCTGCCCGGCGGAGGCGCTGCCGGCGAAGGGCGTCTGGGTGCTGTCGGCGGGGGTGGCGGCGTACGGCGGCGGGCCGGCGACCGACCTGTCGGTGGCGGCGGCGGCCGAGTTCGGCGGCGACCTGACCGACCACCGCAGCCGGCCGGTGAACCCGCAGTTGCTGGCCGCCGCCGACGACATGATCGCCATGACCCGGGCGCACGCGGACATGCTGGCGACGCGCTTCCCGGGGCTCGGGCCGGCGGCCCGGCTGTTGTGCGGCGATGCGGACCTGGACGACCCGATCGGGGCGGGGCCGGAGGTGTACCGGGAGTGTGCCCGGACGATCCGCGAACACGTGGGGCGGTACTTACAGGAGTGGGTGAGCGCATGCGAGTAGCCGTCGGGAACGACCACCGGGGCGTGGGCGTGAAGCACCGGGTGGTGGGGCTCCTGAAGGAGCTCGGCCACGAGGTCACCGACCACGGCACCGACGCCGCCGCCAGCTGCGACTACCCGGACTTCGCGTTCGTGGTGGCGAAGGCCGTCGCCGGCGGCGCCGCCGACCGCGGCATCCTCCTGTGCGCGACCGGCCACGGCATGTGCATCGCCGCGAACAAGGTACCCGGCATCCGCGCCGCGAACTGCCGCGACGTGCTCGACGCCGAGCTGAGCCGCCGGCACAACGACGCCAACGTCCTGTGCCTGTCGGCCGACCTGATCGGCGAGGAGCTGATCGACCGGATGGTGCGGGCGTGGCTGGCGGCCGACTTCGAGGCCGGCCGGCACCAGCGGCGGCGGGACAAGATCAGCGCGTTCGAGCAGGCGAACCCGCTCCCGCCCGCGAAGACCCCGCCGCCGTCCGCCGCCGGCTGACTCCCCCTCCGCCTCGAATCCCGGCCGCCCGGCCGGGTTCGCCCGCCCCCTCCCGACCGCTTGCCGTTTGACGCCCACCCGCGACGGCGGTAGCCTTCAGTATCACCCCCCCGAGGCCGCGATGACCCGCCGCGCGTGGTTCCTGCTCGCCCTCGTCGTGCCGGCCTGCTCCCGCCCGCTCACCCGCGAGGAAGCGGCGGCGCGGCTCGTCGGCACCTGGCACCTCGTCCGCGAGAACGGCCAGCTCACGCAACCCCCGACTGGCCAGTCCGGCATCGTCCGGTTCGTCGCCGACGGCACCGTCACCTACGAGGCCGTCACCCCCGCCGCCGGGCAGGTGATCGTCAAGCCGGTCACCGGCCGCTACCGCGTCCTCGACGGCGAGACGGTGGACGTCACCGGCGCGGAGGGAGGCCTGCTGACGCAAGGGCGGTTCCGGGCGCTCTTCCCCGGCGAGCGGCTGACACTTCAAGTCGGGCAGGGGCCGCTGCGGGAATACGAGCGCGTGAAGTAACCCCACCGGGAGGAGCCGCCATGCCCGACGCGACCGACCTCCTCACCCGCCGCGGGCTGCTCCAGGCCGGCGGCGGGTACCTCGGACTGAACTTCGGCGGCCTCTGGCACGCCCGCGCCGCCGCGGCCCCCGTCGCCACCCCGCGGCCGATCCGCGCCTGCGTCCTCGTCTTCCTCTACGGCGGCCCCAGCCACCTCGACACGTTCGACCTGAAGCCGAACGCCCCCGCCGAGGTCCGCGGCGAGTTCCGCCCCATCGCCACATCCGTGCCCGGCCTGCGCGTGTGCGAGCACCTGCCGCGGATGGCCCGTGTGATGCACCACGTCGCGCAAGTGCGGAGCGTGACGCACGCGGCCCGGCTGCACGACTCGGCGTCGATCCACGCCCTGACCGGCCGCCCGCTCGACGGCCCCGACCGCGAGCTGTTCGCCCCGCAGCCGCAGGTGTACCCGAGCTACGGCAGCGCCGTCGCGTACCTCACCCGCGGCCGCGGCGCCGACGTGCCCTTCGCCGCGCTGCCGTTCCCGTTCCACAACGTCGTGCCGACGCCGTGCCAGGGCGGCGGCTTCCTCGGCGGCGCCTACGACCCACTGTGGGTGGATGTGGACGCCCCCGCCCGCGCCTACCGCGCCGGCGCCCTACGCCCCGCCGACGACGTGCCCCCCGCCCGCCTCGGCGACCGTCGCCGCCTGTTGGAGCAACTCGGCAAGCCCGGCAGCCTGTACGAGACGGCGTACCGGCTGCTCGACGCCGAGTCCGTCCGCGCCGCCGCGGACGTCACGCGCGAGCCGGCGCGGGTGCGCGAGCGCTACGGGTTCGGTGCCGAGCCGGCGGCCGTGGGCGAGGGCGGCGGCGGGAACGGCGCCGAACTGGGTGTGTCGCGGCAGATGCGCGGGCAGAACTTCCTGCTGGCCCGCCGGCTGGTCGAGGCCGGGGTGCCGTTCGTCACGGTGTACGACTTCAAGCAGCAGGGCCAGAACTGGGACGCCCACTTCAAGGGGGCGAACCAGCACCGCACACACCTGCTGCCGCAGTTCGACCAGGGGCTGTCGGCGCTGATCGAAGAGGCGGCCGCGACCACTGGCCGGACTGCTACACCGCGCTGTTCGCCGGCGGCGGCGTGACGGGCGGCGCGGTGTACGGCGCCAGCGACCGCCTCGGCGCCTTCCCGGCGCTCGACCCGGCGACGCCCGGCGACCTCGCCGCGACGATCTTCTGGCGGTTCGGCCTCGACCCCGCCGCGGAGGTTCACGACCAGGCCGGCCGCCCCCACCGCCTCGCCGCCGGCGAGCCGCTACGCCGACTGTTCGGCGCGTAATCGACGTCACGCCGACGAAGACGGCCGCACAGCCCGCCCCGCCGCCCGTGCGGCGAGGCCGACGACGGCGACCAGCACGCCGGCCTGCACCAGCAGCGTGGCCGGGTACATGTAGCGGTACTGCGGCCCGGCCGTCGCCAGCGCGTACGAAGCGACGTAGCCCAGCGGCAGCAGCAGCACCAACACCCCCGCCCGCCGCCGCCGCACGGCCAGCGCGACGACCGCTAGCAGGTTCAGCCCCACCCACGGCAGGTGGTTCATGAACACCACCCGCCCCGCCGGCGAAGCCTCGGCCGCCCGGTCCGCGTCCGCGAGCCGGTCGCGCACCCCGGCGAACCCGCGGTTCGGCGTCAGACCCAGCGAGTTCGGGATGATCCCCGTCGGGTGCCAGTGCTCGCCGGTGTGCTCCATCGTGAGGTGCCCCCAGAACGCCCGCCACTTCACCCCCGCGACCGCCCCCGGGGCGACCCGCAGCGCCCGCTTGTAGTCGTCCACCAGTTCCGCGTGCCGGCTGCCGAGCCGCTGCGTCCCGTCCGCCACCTCGCCGACGAAGTTCACGTCCGTCGGCCGGTGCTCGGCCGGGCTGTACAGGTACATGGGGTTCACGAACCCCGGGACGTGCTTCTCGCGGAAGCGGTCCGCGATGAGGTGGGCGTTCGTGTACGGCAGCTCGGCCCGCAGGTCCTCGCGGGCGACGCACACACCGACCAACTCCTGCGCCAGAATCTGATCGACCGGGTGGATGTGTTCGACCGGGTACGGCCACGTCAGGAGCGGGCCGGCGACGAACGGGAGCGCGGCGACGGCAACCGCCGCCGGGAGTCGTGCCCGTCCCGTAGCCGCAACCGCGGCCAGGGCGGCGAACAGCGGCACGAGCACGACCGCGTTGTGACGCGCGAGCACGGCCGCCGCCGACCCGCCCGCCGCCGCCACCCACCACCCGCCACGCCCGCCGGCGAGGAGGTTCAGCCACCCGGCGACGGCCCACGCGAAGGCGACGAGGTACCACCCGTCGGTCTGGACGTAGACGAGGAAGTACGCGAGCGGCGACGGCGGGACGAGCAGCACCACGAGAACGCCGACCGCCGCGACCGCCTCCGCCCGCGGCGACAAGACCTCGGGGAAGGCGAACCGCAGCGCCGCGCGGGCGGCCTGGGCCACTCCGACGCACCCGAGCACCGCCTGGACGAGCGTCGTGGTCCCGACCGACCCGGTGGCGAGGAGAATCCACCGCAGCACGACGGACGTCGCCGGCGGGGACCAGTCGTTGAACGTACCGACCCAGGCCTGATGCACCTGCCACATCCCGTCCGAGCCGATCAGCCCGGGGCGGAAGACGTGCCACACGCCCCAGCCGAGGAGGCCGGCCGCGAGCCCGATGATGACGTGGACCTCGACCGCCCGCCGGCCCGCCATGCCCCCTCCCGTCACTCGCGGACGAGCAACCCCATCGCCTGTCGTAGCCGGGCTTCGGCCCGGTGCCAGTCGGCCGCGGCCTCCAGCACCGCCCCGCGGGCCTTCAGAAGCTCCAGCCGCGCCGCCGTCAGTTCGGCCAGCACCGACTGCCCCGCCGCCGCCTGCTTCTCCAGGTCGGCCACCCGCGCGGTCGCGTCTTTCACCTGCGCCGCCCGCGCGGCTGCGGCCGCGCGGTGGCCGCCGAGCGTGGCCACCGCCGCCCGGACTTCCGCCTCGGCCTGCCGCTCCCGCCCCGCGAGCGCCGACGCCAGCCGGTCCTCCGACCCGTCGTCTTTCCCGCACAGTGCCGACAGCAGTGCGAGGAACGGGTGCCCGGTCGCGGCGGCGAGCAGCGGGTTGATGCTCGTGAGCGCCTGGTTCGACAGCCCGCTGTCACTCCCGTCGCGGCAGCCCGTGAGCGCGCGGAGGAAGTTCAGGTCCGGCCGGTAGCGCAGCGCCGTGCGGACGGCTTCGGCGGGGTCCACGTCGTCGCCGCGGACGCGGAGCGGGTCGGCGGGGCCGAGCGGCGTGGGGTCGGCGGGGTCGAGCCCGAGCCGGCCGCGGAGGCTGGCGTTCAGCGCCCCGATGCCGCCGTCGAGTTGCCCGAGCTGCGCGTCGAGGTCGTGCAGCTGCGACCGCAGCGCGTCGCCGCGGTCGCGGAGGCCGTGCCTCGCGGCGGCGTCGGCCTCGGCGACGCGGGCGGCGACCTCGGCGCGGGCGGCGACGAGCAGGTCGAACTGGGCCTCGGCGCGGGCGAGCTTGTAGAAGTCGTCGAGGGCGTCGGCGGCGGCGCGGTTGCGGAGCTCGTCGGCGGCGTACCCGCGGACGAGCCGGGCGCACGCGGCCTTCGCGTCCTTCTTCGGGTGGAGCTTCGAGTGACTCGGGCCGTCGTTGCCCGGGTGGCGGTCGAGGTCGTCGGCGAGGGGGGCGTTCTTCGCGGCGAGCGTGCGGCACTCGGCGGCGGTGAGCCGCCGCGCCGTCGCCGGGCGGGCCGGGGTGCCGACGCCGGCGACCGCCGACACGTCCACTTCGACCGGCTGCCGCGCCGCGACCGGTAGCCCGGTGGCGGTGGGGGCGTGGCTCGTCCGCGGGCGGTGGTGGTGGCACCCCGCCGCGACGACGACCAGTACCAAACAGGCGTAGGAGGTCGCCCCCCGGCGCATCGCCGCCCCCGCGGTGGAATCGGCACCCGCGGTAAGATCGGCAAAATCGGCCGGCCCTGGTGAGTCGTTTTCGCGACGGGCTACGGCAGCAGGTCGGCGACGGCGACGGGCGAGTTGGGGGCCGCGAGGGGGGCGACGGTGTCGGCGCGGTCGAGGTAGCGGAGGCTGGTGTAGCCGTGACCGAAGCGCGCGGCCGGGTCCGGCTTCGGGTCGCGGAATACGACCAGGCGGTTGTGGACGAGATCGATCACCCAGTAGTCGGCGATCCCTCCCGCGGCGTAGAGGCTGGCCTTGTCGCCGGTGTCGTAGGCGAGGGAGCTGTCGGACACTTCCACGACGAGGAGCGCGGTCGTGGGATGCGGACCGGGTCGTTTGGGCAGCGGACCGGGGACGATGGCGGCGTCTGGCTCCGGGTCGGACGCCTGGCCGAGGTTGAGCGGCAACTGCGACCGACAGACGAACTGCGGCCCGAGCGCCGTCAGGAGCGCGATTTGAGTGTTCACGACGCCCCAGGCGTGGGGCTCGTTGTGCGGGGCCATCGTGAGAATCTCCCCGTCGATGAGCATGACCCGCTTGCCGTCGAAGTAGCCCGCTTCCGCGAGGCGGTAGTATTCGTCGCGGGTCCAGCGGAACGGCGTGACCGGCGGCAGGTGGCCGAACGGGTCGGTCGGCGGCGGCGCGGGGAGCGAGAGCGCGGACATGCGGGGAACCTCCACGACCGGACGGGGGCATTGTACCCCCGGCCGTCACTTCGCCGCCAGCGGCACGACGCCGTTCCAGCCGGACGGCGGGGCGTGGTTGTGCTGCAAAATGAAGCCCGTCAGCAGGTCCTTGCCGCGGTCGCGCGGCGGCAGGCGGTGCAGGCGGTCGTCGGCGGTCGCCCAGTCGCCGGCGATGAACGCCTCCAGCGCCTCGGCGTAGTCGGCGAGGTGAAGGTCGGTCAGCACCGCGTCGGGGGCGGGCGGCAGCAACTCGGACACGTCGAGCGGGGTTTCGAGCCCGGCCGGCTTCACCCGCGCCAGCCGGCGCACCCGCGCCACGTCCGCCGGCAGGTGCGCCCGCACCGCCGCCGCCGTCGCCTCGTCGAGCAGGATCGGCACCCGCAGTTGCTTCGTCATGCCCTCGAGCCGCGACGCCAGGTTCACGACCGGGCCGAACACGCCGACCTTCGCCTGCTCCTCGGTGCCGATGCCGCCGGCGACGGCGCGGTTGGTGGCGATGCCGATGCCGGCGCGGAAGCCGTACAGCGGGTGCGCCCGGTCGCCGCTCACCGCCTCGAACCCGGCGCGGATCGCCAGCGCCGCCCGGCAGGCGTTCTCCACCTTCGCCGGGTCGTCCAGCGGCCAGCCCCAGAAGCCCATCGCCGCGTCGCCGAGGAAGTCGGCGATCGCCCCGCGGTTCTCCACGATCGCCCGCGTCATCACGCCGAGTGCGGCGCTCACCCGGTTCAGCACGTCGAGCAGCTTGCCCGCGCCTTCTTCCACGGTCCGCGAGAACCCGCGCAGGTCGCAGAACAGCACGGTCGCGTCCACCTCGCGCGGCTCCAGGGCGCGGGCGGCGTCGCGGCCGGCGACGACGTGTAGCACCCCCGGCGAGAAGAACCGGCGGAACACCCCCTGCCGCTCCCGCAGCACCTGCACCTGCCGCAGCGAGCCGAGGATGTCGGCGACCAGTTCGGCGAACTTCACGTCGTCGCGCAGGTCGTTCGCGGACGCCGGGAACGACACCGTGGGGGCGTCTTCGGTCACGAACCGGCCGGCGGCCACGAGCCCCCACCCGCGGCACGCCTCGCCCGCGACCGGCGTGCAGAACGACCAGTCGAACCCGCCCTGGACCGTGAAATCGGCGGCCGGCTCGTGCGCCCGCGCGGGGTCGCGCCAGACGTGCAGCACGGTCGCCTCCCGCGCCGACACCGCCTCGACCACCAGCCGGCGGCTCGGCGCGAAGGCGCCGTCGGCGGCGCGACGGCGGTCGGCGTAAAGCACCCGCACCGGCGGCTCCGGCACGCTCCCGGCCGGGCCGAACAGTTCGACGGCGCCGACCTCCGCCGCCACGAGCGCGACCGCGTCGGCGCGCGGCAGGCCGGCGAGCAGCATCTCGCAGACGCCGGCGAACAGTTCCGGGTCGGACGCGGCCCCGGCGATCACGTCCGGCAGCTTGCTGAGTACGTCGAGCCGGTGCGGGGCGTCGCGGAACGGCAGGTGCGCCAGTTCGGCGTGCGCCAGCGTCAGCGACTCGTGGCGCCCGCCGCGGTCCGAGGGGCTGGGCGCGTCGGCGGCGACGGTGAACGTGGTGTGGCCGACGACGAACGCCCCGCCGACGCCGAGCTCGAACGGGCCGGGGGCGGCGTCGCCGTCGCGGAAGACGGGGTTGCGGGCGGCGGGGTCGGGGCGGACGTGGAGGCGGCCGCTCGCCCACTCCAACTCGGCGTGCCGGCGCGACAGGAACGGCTCCCACGCGGCGCCCCAGCCGTCGCGGCCGAGCGCGACCGGCCCGGCCGGCAGCCGGCGGCGCCAGTGGTTCTCCGGCTGCGGTCCCTGGGCTACGAGTTCGGGCATGAAGTCAGATTACCACACGGCCCGGTCCGCGCCGGCCCTTCGGGAACAGGACGCGCATGGCCCGCTCGACCTGCCGGCGGTGGTGCCAGCGGCGGAGGGCCTCGACGGCCGCGTACACCGCCATCATCAGAAGGGCGCCGAGGCCGCCTTCGGGGCCGGCCATGATCACCCGGCGGGCCTGGTCGTGCCGGTCGTCGCGGTCGGGGGGAGGAGGTCGGTCAGGTGCGCCCGCACCCCGCGGGCCGACGCCGCCGGGAAGTTCACCCGAAACGCCTCCCCCTCCTCGACGGGTTCGTCAACGCTCATGCGTGTTCGCCGCGTGCCGGGCCGGTCCGGAACGGGCTGCCGACCGATTCACCGTACACTACCCACGGCTGGTACGCCACTCGTCCGCCGACCGGTTCGAGTTGGCGATCACAGCCGTCACCCCAACTTGCGTGCGGGTCCGCCATGATCCACCCGTCGCGGAACCGACTCGTGGTGGCCATACTTCTGGCCGCTGCGCTGCTCGCACTCCCCGCCGCGGCGGACGCGCCGCGGGCCACCGCGTACCCGTTCGTGTTCAAGGACGTGGGCGACGACACCGGCGTCGCCGCCGCACTGGCCGGCGTCCGCGGGCACGGCGCGGCGTGGGGCGACGCCGACGGCGACGGCTGGCTCGACCTGTACGTCGGCACGTTTGCCGCGGGGGCGGGGCCGAACCGGTTCCTCCGCAACGACAAGGGGAAGTTTCGCCACGACCCCCAGCCGGCGCTCGCCGTCCCCGCCCGCACCACCGGCGTCATCTTCGCCGACCTCGATAACGACGGCGACCTCGACCTCTATTCGGCCAGCATGCCGCAGCCGAAGGCCGGACTCGCCGGCTGTTCGCTGCTCCGCAACGACGGCGGCGGCCGCTTCACCGACGTGTCGAAGGACAGCGGCGCGTGCCCGCCGGCGTTCGGCGGCCGCGGCGCCTGCGTCCTTGACTACGACGGCGACGGCCGGCTCGACCTGCTCGTCGGCGAGGACCCGATGCCCGGGTACAACGGCTCGCCGACGCGGAGCACGCGGCTGTTCCGCAACGTCGGCGGCCTCCGCTTCGAGGACGTGTCCCGCGCCGCCGGCATCCCGGAGGGCGTCCCCGGCCTCGGCGTCGCCGCGGCCGACGTGAACAACGACGGCTGGCCCGACCTGTTCCTGGCGTCGGGCGTCGCCAACGTGCTGCTGCTGAACGACGGCCGCGGCAAGTTCGCCGAGGCGCCGGGCTCGCGGGCCGTGTTCGCGTGGAAGGACGCCGGCGGCGAGAACATGGTCTGTGGCGTGTGCGTCGCCGACGTGAACCGCGACGGCCTCCTCGACGTGGTGCTCGGGCCGCACTACCCGGCGCCGTGGCTGGAGCCGGTCGCCGTGCGGCTGTACCTCAACCGCGGCGTCCGCGGCGGCGTGCCGACGTTCGAGGACGTGACCGCCGCCGTCGGGCTGTCGCCGCTGGGGATGAAGGCGCCCCACGTCGAGTTGCAAGACCTCGACAACGACGGCTGGCTCGACGTGTACACGAGCGTGGTGAAGTTCGCCGACGGCCGGCCGTACCCGATCGTGTTCCGGCACCAGGGAGTGAAGGACGGCCTGCCGCGGTTCCGCGACGACGCCTGGGCGGTGAACGACTACCCGAACGCCGCGGACAAGGCGGCGCGGGGGAGCCGGCCGCAGTTCGAGAAGGTGCTGAAGGAGCGGCGCGTGTTCTACGCGGCCGCGGGGCCGACCGGCGACTACGACAACGACGGCCGGCTCGACCTGTTCCTGCCGAGCTGGTGGGCCGAGGGCCGCTCGCTGCTGCTGCGGAACGAGACACCCGGCGGGAACTGGCTGCGGGTGAAGGTCGGCCCGGCCGACGGCGTGAACCGGATGGGCGTCGGGGCGCGGGTGCGGGTGTACGAGGCGGGGAAGCTCGGCGACCCGGCCGCGCTCCTCGGCTGCCGCGACGTGGCCGTCGGTTACGGCTACGCCTCGGGGCAGCCGGGGTACGTCCACTTCGGGCTCGGTGGCTGGGAGCGCGTCGATGTCGAAGTGGTACTGCCGCACGGCAAGGGTACGCTGGCGCACCGCGGCGCGGCCGCGAACCAGCTCGTGACCGTGGGGCGCTGACGGCGCGCCGTGTCCGATGTGGGGCCGGTTTCCAACCGGCCGGCTCGGGGCTTCATGCCCGGAGGGCGCCGGATCCCACCCGAGCGGGATCCGTCGGAGATCGGACGGCGTACGACCATAGCTCACACACGCCGCAGCCCGGGGTATTCAAGGCGACGCTTGAAGCCCCGAGCCGGCCGGTTGGAAACCGGCCCCACAGCCACTCGACCGGAGGCCGGAGCATGCGAGTCCCGACGCGATCGATCGGCGCCGTCGTCCTGGCTGCGGCGTGTGCGGCTGCTTTCGCGCAGCCGCCGGCCGGCACCGCCCCGAAAACCGCGCAGCCGGAGAAGAAGAAGGCGAAGCAGAAGGAGGCCGCCCCGGCCCCCGTGTTCCCGCCTACGCTGCCCGGCGGGCAAGCGGTCGTGCGCGATACGTCCGACGAGTTCCTGAAGGCTTCGGCCCCGCTGCGCGAGGGCGTCGCGGTCGCGGCCGCCGCCCCGACCATCGACTTCCTCTACTTCCCCGGGCAGACGTACCCCGGCCGGCCGTGGTCGAACTGGGGCGACGGCGTCGCCGCGAACGGCCGCTACTACACCGCGATCGGCGACCACCTCGCCCCCGGCGGCAACGCCTTCGTCTACGAGTACGACCCCGCCGCCCGCACCCTCCGCCGGCTGGTCGATGTCCGGGCTCTGCTCAACCTCCCCGAGGGCCACTACACGCCGGGGAAGATTCACACCTGGCTCGACCTCGGCAGCGACGGCTGGCTCTACTTCGCCACGCACCGCGGGTCCGAGGGCGTGACCACGACCGCCAACCACTACACCGGCGACTGGATCATCCGCTGCCACCCCCAGACCGGGAAGGCGGAGGTGGTGGCGCACGCGCCCGTGCCGAAGCACTCGATCCCGTGCAGCGTCCTCGACCCGGACCGGCTCATCTACTACGGCGGCACCGCGGCCGGCCGCGAGGTCACGGACGAGGGCATCCGCTTCCTCGCCTACGACCTGAAGAATCGCAAGGTGCTCTACACCGGGCCGGACGGCCCGGCGCGGGCGATGATCTTCGCCAAGTCCACCGGCCGCGTCTACTACACGCCCGGGAGCGAGAAGGCCGACGCGGGCACGCTCATGCGCTTCGACCCGGCCGCGGGCGGCCCGCCGACGAAGCTCAACGCCGACATCGGCATCCGCGCCGCGACGAAGGAGACGCCGCGGGGGGTTGTCTACACCGTGTCGCAGGGGCAGGGCGGGCGCGACGCCCACATTTACGCCTTCGACGTCAAGACCGAGAAGGTCGAAGACCTGGGGCCGGCCGCGGCGGCGAGCAATACCTACGTCGCGTCGCTCGACGCCGACCCGACCGGGCGCTACCTGTACTACGTCCCCGGCGCGCACGGCGGGAGTGACAAGGACGGCACGGCCGTGGTGCAGTTCGACACGAAGACGCGCCGCAAGAAGGTGATCGCCTTCCTCCACCCGTTCTACCAGCAGAAGTACGGGTGCACCCCGGTCGGGACGTACTGCACCGCCGTGGACCCGGCGGGGGACAAGCTCTACGTGACGTGGAACGTCAACCGCGGCGGCCGGGCGTGGGACTGCTGCGCGCTCACCGCGATCCACATCCCCGAGTCCGAGCGGCGGCCGTAGGCGGTCAGCCTTTCCGACTCACCATCGCGCTGATCCAGATGGGGGCGAACGGCGACGCTCAGCCCTTCGACACGGGAAAGTCGAGGTAGATGCCGAGCTTCTCGCCGATGGCAATCGCCCGCTTGCGGACTTCGGGGCGTGGATGCCGATTTCCGCGAGTGTGCTGTTCATCGTCCACCGCACCTCGGCCGCGTCGGCCTGGGTGTCGGCGAGCACGACCGCGGCGCCCTCGCGGCAGAACGTCTCGGCCGTCGCCAGCCCGATCCCCGACGCCGCCCCGGTGACGAGGGCGGACTTCCCGGCCAGCCGCGGTCCCATGTCCGACGCCGGGGTTACGCCGCGCGCCGCAGCGCGTGGTACAGGTGGTGGGTGAACGCGGCGTTGTCGCACTGGAGGTAGTGCATCGCGCCGCCCATCCGCGAGTAGCTCTTGCAGAACCGCAGGTAGTACGCCGGGTTCGTCTTCGGCGGCTCGCCGTGCGACCAGTCCCAGCCGCCGCCGTCCTGCAGGTCCACGACGTAGACGGTGTGGCCGCTCACCGCCGCGCGGCCGGCGTTGACGCGGAGGTTGTTCACGCAGCTGAGGCTCTTCTCGAACACCTGCGGCCCCATGATCGCCGACCCGACCGACAGCACGACCCCGCCGTCGAGCCCGTCCGCCGACCCGCCGAACAGCTTGAAGTCCCACTCGCCGCCGCGGCCGAGCGCCGACCCGCTGAACACCGGGTGGTTCGAGATGATGTCGTACCCGATGCCGGGATGCACCGTCGCCGGCACGCCGTGTCGGAACGCCGCCGCGAGGATCGAGGCGTGCTTCCAGCGGTGCT
Organism: Urbifossiella sp.; assembly: GCA_044220735.1. Taxonomy (GTDB): domain Bacteria; phylum Planctomycetota; class Planctomycetia; order Gemmatales; family Gemmataceae; genus Urbifossiella. The sequence goes on from JBGAQM010000089.1 coordinate 13,061, forward strand.
CGATCGTCGTCCGCCCGCCGGCCCAGCCCTGCTCGCGCATCGCCCGCAGCAGGTCGGCGCGGGCGGCGGTCAGCGGGTCGGCGGGGTCGGCGGCGATGAGCCGCGACAGTTCTGCGGGGTCGGGGAGCGTCACGCCGTCGTCGTGGATCAGGCGGCCGAGCGCCCGGCCGTAGCCGAGGCCGTCGAGGGCGCCGGCCATCACCGCGAGGTGGATCGTCGATGCGGTCTCGTGCCAGGTGCCGAAGTGGCCGCCGGCGACGCCCATCTCGACGCTCTCGGTGCTGGCGCCGAACCAGGCGTACTCCCAGTCGTGGATGGTGCCGGCGCCGTTCGTGGCGACGTGGGTGAGCCACCCGGCGGCCATCATGCGGTCGAGGACGCCGGCGGCGCCGTTGCGGAGGAGGTGCGCCCCGTAGACGAGCATCACCGTGGCGCCGCGGCGGCGGGCGGAGATGATCCTTTCGGCGCAGTCGGCGACGAGCGCGGCGTTGCGCTCCGAGCACGGCGCCGGCGGCGCGTCGGGGTCGAGGAGGATGTCGTCGGCGCGGGTGAGGCTGGCCCGCGCGGCGAGCGGGAACACCGTCAGGCGGGACAGGTCGAGGGGCTGAACGGCCACGGGCGGGTCTCGTGGGGCCGGCTTCCAGCCGCAGCCGTGTGGCGAAAGCCGGCTGGAGCCGGCCCCACATCAAACGGGCTTCCGCAGCAGGTGGGCGGGCAGGTCGGCGACGCGGCGGCAGCACAGCTGGTCCATCACCTGCGTCAGCTGCACCTTCAGCATGGCCATCGCGTGCTGGCCGCCCTCCCGGCCGAGCGCCGCGACCGCGTACATGAACGTCCGCCCCAGGAACGTGAACTCGGCGCCGCACGCCAGCGCCCGCGCCACGTCCGGCCCGCTCCGCAGCCCGCTGTCGATCATCACCCGCAGCTTCCCCTTGAACTTCTCCGCGATCGGCAGCAGCGACCGGACCGTCGATTCGCCCGCGTCGAGCTGCCGGCCGCCGTGGTTCGACACGATCACGCCGTCGAGCCCGAGGCGGACCGCCGCCTCGGTGTCCTCCTCGCTCGCCACGCCCTTGAGGACGATGGTCCCCTTCCACCGGTCGCGGATCGGGGCGATGCGCTCCTCGTTCAGCCGGCCGGAGAACGTGGCGTTCATGTACGCGCCGAGCTGCTTCATGTTCAGCCCCTTCGGCATGTACTTCACCATCGTGGCGAACTGCGGCGAGCCGTGCAGCAGCGTCCGCGCCGCCCACCGGGGCCGGCCGAAGATTTGAAGGACGTTGCGGACCGTCATCCGCGGCGGCATCGCCAGCCCGTTGCGGATGTCGCGCGGGCGGAAGCCGAACGTCGGCACGTCGCACAGCAGCACCAGCGTCTTGCACCCGGCGGCGGCGGCGCGGTCGAGCACGTCGTCGCGGACGGCCGGGTCCGCGGGGTGGTAGAGCTGGAACCAGAACCGCCCCCCGGTGACCTCGCCGATGCGCTCGATGCTCGCCGTGGTGACGGTGCTGAGGACGAACGGGACGTTGTGCTCGGCGGCGGCGCGGGCGAGGATTTCCGGCGCGCCCGGCCACATCAGCCCCTGCAGGCCGATCGGGGAGACGCCGAACGGGGCGTCGTACTCGTGGCCGAACAGCTCGGTCTTGAGGTTCGGCGGCTCGTGCCGGGTGAGGTACAGCGGCTTCAGCTCGACCTGGCGCAGGTCGTCGGTGTTCTTGCGGAGGTTGACGTCCTCGTTGCACCCGCCGTCGAGGTACTCGAACGCGAAGCGGGGGATGCGCCGCCGGGCGCCCTCGCGCAGGTCGTCGATCCCGGGGTAGCTGGTGTGGTAGTTGAGCTTCATGAGTTCCCGTGCGGCCGATCGAACCCGCGCCTGTGCCCGTATCTTCCTACGAATCGGGCACGGGCGCGGGCACGGGTCCGCGGACTAGCGGCGGACGGCCCCGGGGAGCGCCGCGGCGGCCCGCGGCACCGCGGCCTTGTAGTCCTCGCCGACGACCGCCGCGACCGTGGCCGCGATCTGCGTCTGCTGGATTGGCGTGTCGCGGATCTCGCCGCCGGCCGGCGTGTCGGGGCCGAGCACCGCCGCCCAGAAGAACTCCGCCCCGACCACCTTCGCGCCGTGGTTCTTCCACTCGACCGGGGCGTCGCCGCGGCCGTGGTCGGTGGTGACAATCAACGCCGTCTTGCCGCGGTACTCGGGCATCGCCTGCGCCGCCTCCCACAGCTCGCGCACGAAGCCGTCGAGCTTCCGCGCCGCCGCGAGCAGCCGGTCGTAGCGGCCGCCGTGGCCGTGGGCGTCGGTCTCGTCGTAGCTGACGAACAGCACCCGCGGCTTCTTCGCGGCGAGCACCGTCAGCGCCACCTTCTGGGTGAAGGCGTCGTAGCGGGTCTCCTCGCCGTCGGGCTGCGTCTCCTTCGACAGCCGGTTGAACAGCCGCACGTCGGGCGTGTCGGGGACGCCGGTAAGCGGGGCGAAGCCGGCGTTTACCGGGATGCCGCTGCGCCTGTCGTTGATGATGTACGGGAACACGTCCCACGACGTGACCGCGGCGACGCGGTCCTTGAACCCGGGGCGGCCGTGGAGCCACTCCAGCACGGTGGTGCTCGGGTTGTAGAGCTTGGAGTTGCCGGTGATGAGCGGGTTGGGGAAGCCGCACAGCACCTCGTTGTAGCCCGGGTACGACACGTTGTACCCGTTGGTGACGCGGCCGGGGCTGCCGGCGAGCTTGTTGCCGTACACGCGGCCGTCCTTCGCGACGGTGCCCCACAGGAACGGCAGCAGCGCCTCGCGGCGGGCCTCGGGGGTGTCGCGCCAGAACCGCTTGCGGCAGTCGGCCACGTTCGCGACCCCGCCGCGGTCCTTGTTCAGCAGCGCCTCGTCGGCGCCGGTGAACACCTCCTGCCAGCGGAGGCCGTCGAGCATCACGAGCAGCACGTTCTCGGCGGCGTCGGCGCAGGGCGCGAGAACGAGCACGGCGGCGGCGACGAGGGCGAACCGACGGCGGGTCATGGAAGGTTTCCGGGTGGCGGGTGAGGGGGTATTATTCGCCCCCGCGCGCCTCCTGCAACCCCCCGCAGGCCGCGTCGATCGGACTCATCTCATTGGTTCCAGGAAAGTGGGGGACCCCGTCCCAGAAGCATTGAGTCAACTGGAGGAATCACAGTTGGAGCGACGCCGCGGCGTAAGTCATTTCTTGGATCAATTTTGCGGCCGGTGCTCGGATGTGGGGCCGGCTTCCCGCCGGCCCGCGCCCCCCGGCCGGCGGGACCCCGCCCCCACGAACGCCGCCGCTACGCCAGCACGCGCGTCAGCACCTCGCCGGCCACGTCGGTGAGGCGGTACGAGCGGCCGTTGTGGAAGTACGTCAGCCGCCGGTGGTCCACGCCCAGCAGGTGCAGCATCGTCGCGTGCAGGTCGTGGACCGTCGTGCCGGTCCGTCACCGCCCGGTGGCCGAACTCGTCCGTCTCGCCGTGGCTCGCGCGCCCTTGATGCCGGCGCCGGCCATCCAGCACAGGAAGCCGTGCGGGTTGTGGTCGCGGCCGCCGTTCCCCTGCGACACCGGCATCCGCCCGAACTCGCCGCCCCAGATCACCAGCGTGCTGTCCAGCAGGCCGCGGCGCTTCAGGTCCGTCAGCAGCCCGTCGATCGGCACGTCGGTCGCGGCGCAGTGGTTGGTGTGGTTGCCGCGCAGGTCCGAGTGCGCGTCCCACTCGCCGTCCGAGTACACCTGCACGAACCGCACCCCGCGCTCGATGAGGCGGCGGGCGTGCAGGCACTTCGTCCCGAACGACCGGCTGCGGGCGTCGTCGAGGCCGTACATCGTCTGCGTCGCGGCGGGCTCCTTCGACAGGTCGAGAAGGTCGGCGGCCTCGCCCTGCATCCGGTACGCCAGCTCGAACGACTCGATCCGCGCCGTCAGGTCCGGTTCGCCCGGCCGCGCGCGCAGGTGGTCGGCGTTCAACCGGGCCATCAGGTCGAGCTGCGCCCGCTGGTCCGCGGCGGTCACGCCGCCGGGGCGACGGAGGTTCAACACGGGGTTCTCCTCGGGGCGGAACAGCGTGCCCTGGTGCGCCGACGGCAGGAACCCCGCCGACCAGTTGATCGGCCCGCCCTTCACCCCCGCGCTGTTGCCGAGCACCACGAACCCCGGGAGGTTCTGGTTCTCGCTGCCGAGGCCGTACGTGACCCACGACCCGGCCGACGGGAAGCCGGGCCGGCCGATGCCGGTGTTGATCTGGTACAGCGCCGGCACGTGGTCGTTCGACTCGGAGTACAGCGACTTCACGAACGCGAACTCGTCCACGTGCTTGGCGACGTTCGGGTAGCGGTCGCACACCCACGCGCCGCTCTGGCCGTACCGGCGGAACGTGAACGGCGACTTCATCAGCGGGCCGGGGCTGCCGTTGAACACGTCGATGGGGATGCGCTTGCCGTCGTTGCGGTCGAGGGCGGGCTTGGGGTCGAACAGGTCGAACCCGCTCGGGGCGCCCTCCATGAACAGCCAGATGACCGCCTTCGCCTTCGCGGGGAAGTGTGCCGGCTTCGGCCGGGCCGGCGGGCGGCGCCTACGCCCCGCAGCAGGTCGGCGAGGGCGACGAGGCCGAACCCGGCGCCGGCAGTCTGGAGAAGTTGGCGGCGGTCGATGGGGGTCATGGGCATCGGGCGGCACCCTGATTGTGCGCAGGGATGTCGGCAGGGGCAACATGGAGGCGGGGAGG
>JBGAQM010000090.1:0-17739 GCA_044220735.1 Urbifossiella sp.
GCCCTGGGGTCGGCCGCGGGGCTGGTCCAGGTTCAGAACTTCGGCCCGGTGCCCCCGGGCGCCGGCCTACCGCCCGGGTTCGGGGCGCCGTCCGGCGGCATCCACTCGCTGCCGCCGGCGATCATGCCGCCGATCGCGGCCGGCCCGGCCGGCGACCCGCAGGGGTTTGGTCCGATGGGCGGGTTCGGCCCGCCGCCCGGCCCCATGTACCCGAACCCGGGGCCGTACGGCGCCCCGACGTGGGAGCCTGCCCCCGGTAGCGGCGGCGGCGGCGGCGCCCCGCACTTCTGGATGACGTACGAATACCTTCTGATGTTCTCCCAGAGCCAGGGCTTCCCGGTCCCGCTGCTCACCACCAGCGCGCCGAACAACCTCGGCCTGCCGGGCGCGGCGAGCACGGTGGTCCTCGCCGGCGGCCGCGACGTGGACGTGAACCCGCTCAACGGCGGCCGCATCACCGCCGGGTTCTACGGCGACGCCGACCGCCGCTTCGGGTTCGAGGCGTCCGGCCTCGTCACCGAGAACGCCGTGGACCGCGTCACGCAGACCACGTCGCCGACCGGCATCCCGCTGCTGGCCCGGCCGTTCCGCGACACGGCCGCGCCGAACCTCCTCACCTCGCTGGTGGTCGCCAGCCCGGCCGTCGGGACGGGGCGGGCGACGATCCTGAACACCACGCAGGTGTGGTCGGTCGAGGCCGACGGGCTGATGAACCTGTACCGGAGCGAGCCCGGGTGCAGCACCGGCTGGAACATCGAGGTGCTGGCCGGGTACCGCTACCTGGAGCTGGAGGAGGTGTTCCGCGCGACCAGCGTCACGAACCTGACGCAGCCCGGGACGGTCATCCCGATCACCACGACCGGGCCGTTCGGGCAGGTGACCGTGGTCGGCTCCCAGGTGGTGCCGGGGACGGTGAACATCGGCGGGGTGGTGGTGCCGAACGGGAGTCAGGTGACGATCACCGACCACTTCCGCACCCGGAACCAGTTCCACGGGTTCAACACCGGCCTGCGGGGCGAGATCAAGCGCGGCATGTTCACGTTCGGCGCCAGCGGCAAGATCGCCGTCGGGCACATGCGGCAGGAGCTGGAGATCAACGGGTTCACCGACATCGCCCAGGGCACGGCGCTCTCCGCGGCGGTGATCCGGCCGGTGACCGGGCGCACGTTCGGCGGGCTGTACGCGAACGCCTCGAACATCGGCCGGATCAACAACGACGAGTTCGCGGTGATCCCGGAGGTGAACCTGAACCTCGGCCTGGCGGTGACGCGCAACATGACGCTGCACGTCGGGTACAACTTCATCTACATCGACAAGGTGATCCGCCCCTCGACCGAGATGCCGCTGACGGTGAACAGCGCGACGGTGCCGTTCAGCCCGAACTTCGGCACCACCCGCCCGCTGGCCCGGCAGACGTTCTTCAACCAGGACGACTTCTGGCTGATGGGCCTGAACACCGGGTTCACGCTGCGGTTCTAAGACGGAGGACAGAGGACAGAGGACAGAAGTCAGACACGAAGCCCGGGGACAGCCCTGGGCTTCGTTCTTTCTGTCCTCTGTCCTCTGTCCTCTGTCCTCTGTCCTCTGTCCTCTGTCCTCTGTCCTCTGTCCTCACCAATGCGCGGGCAGTGAGGCGCTCCGCACCCAGGCCGTGTACCACAGGTCGAGGGTCAGCTGCGCCCCCGCCCGGCAGCGGCCCAGCACGAACGCCCGGCTCTCGTTCGTCGCCGTCTCGAAGGCGCCGGCCGCGTCGAAGTCGTAGCAGGTCTGGACGTGCGTGTGCGACTCGGCGAGGAACTTGTTCACGTGCGCCCACACGTCGTCGACCGCCCGCGCCTCCAGGCCGCGGCACACCTCCTCGGGCGTGATCTTGTTCTTCTCCGGGAAGGCGTCCAGCTTCGCGTGAATCCCCTTCTGCTTCACCGTGCCGTCGGGCTGGTTGCGGCCGTCGTAGTCGCGGGTGGTGTGCAGCGGCATGGCGGCGTCGCCGGTGTAGTGCGCCAGGTTCCCGCCCGCGACCAGCGCCGCCATCGGCGGCGACTCGCCCGCCGGCGCCTTGCGGTGGTCGTAGAAGGCGACCATCAGCCGCTCGTAGTTCTCGACGATGGCGTAGGGAAGCAGTCCGACCTTGTTCGGCTCCTTCTTCAGCTCGGCGTACACGAGCTTCATGTAGTCGAAGCGGTTGGTCGCGGGGGGCTGGCGGCCGTCGAGGTCTTCGAGGTCGAGGAAGTGGTTCCCCTCCTCGGCGCGGCGCAGGAACGGGGCGTTACGGTTCTTCCAGCGGTCCGGATCGACGGCGAAGTGGGCGAGGTGCTTGCCGCCGCGGCGGAAGAACGCCGGCACGTCGTCGGGCAGCCGGGCCGCGGCCGCCTCGGCGATCGTCTCGTGGCCGCCCGCCCACCACGCCGACGCGAGCCCGGCCGCGACGCCGGCGAGGACGACGACGGCGGCGACGAGTAGCGCAGACCGCTTCATGGGGCCAACTCCGTGGGGGGCGGAACGGACACACGGAGAGGTGTACGGCGCGGGAAAAGCCCAGCCGCGGCAGCGGCCGGGCTTCGCCGGACTTTCACACGCAGACTTCGAGCGTGAGGAAGTGGTCGGGCTCCGTCTTGTACAGCGCCGCGGCCTTGCGGAGCGTGACGACGCGGTTGTCGTGCCAGGCGTTCTCCAGCTTCGGCAGCGCGTCCGGGTACGGGAACGCCTCCAGCACGTCGGCGCGCACCAGCATCGCCCGCACCTTGCGGATGCGCTCCTCGCCCACCAGCTCGCACGTCAGGAACAGTGCGTAGCGGACCTTCGTGACGGGCTGACCGGCGTCCAGCCGAATCTGGCCGTCCACGAAGTGCTCGGCGACGGCGTTCAGGACGAAGTTCAGGATGAACCACCGGTCTGCCTTTGCGATCGGCATGATGGGGTTCTCGACGGTCGTGGCACGCGCGGCGGCGTTCACCTTCTCGACGGCGAGGCGGTTCAGGAACACCTCCTCGATCGAGCGCTCCATCACGGTGCGGATTTTCAGGTAGCCGTCGGCGAAGATGTTCAGGCTGATGATGATGCGGTCGAGGAACTCCTTCGAGTGCCATTGTCGGCCGGCGACGTACCGGCCGTACCAGCGGCCGGCGAAGAACGTGGCCGTCGAGGTGATGGCCGCGACGATGACGGTGACGATGACGCGCTTGGTCGTCTCGTTGACCACGTCGTCGGGGTTCACGTCGACGCCGAACAGGGGTAGCACGGCGGCTCCGGGGTTCAGGCGGGTTTGAGGGACGACCACGGCGGCAGGTTCAGGATCGCCAGCAGCGCCGCGAGGTTCGGCACGTCGCGGTAGGCGACGCCGTTGCCGCGCCACGGGTCGATCGGCGGCCCGACCATCAGCAGGCTGCCGTTGACCAGGCGGAACTCCTTCACCTGGGCCCACGGCACCGACCGGCCGCGGAGGGTCACGCCTTCCTTGTCCAGTTCCAGCGGGCCGAACGTCAGCCGCTCGCCGCGGCGGTAGCGGTCGAGCACCTCCGGGAGTGTGGCGCGGGCGACGCGCACCTCCACGTCGTCGGCGAGCTTGGCGTAGCCGTTCAGCGACGGGTCGAGGAGGAGCTCGGCGTCGGCGGTGACGAGGCGGACGTAGCTGCGGGTGACGACGCCGTGGTGCATCGTCTCGGCGCGCCACACCTCCGCCACGTCGGCCCAGCGGCAGACGCCCCAGTCGCCGGCCGTGTCCTGGTAGACGAACCCGTCGGGGAAGGCGTAGAAGGCACGGGTGCGGCGGCCGAGCCGCCACGCGGACATGTAGAGGACGAACCCGAATAGCGCGAGGACGATCGCCAGCATCCCGCCGCCGATCGCGGCGTGCTTGGCGGGCGTGAAGTCGGGCGGCGGCGTCACCAGCACGGAGACGTTCACCGCGACCCAGAACCCGAACGCGGCCCAGAAGGACGCGAACGACGCGAGCCAGCGCAGGAATGACCAGCGGTGGGCGGAGACGAGGGCGTCGTCCGTCGCCCACGAGGCCAGGCGTGCCTCGGCGGGGAGCTCGGGCATGGTTCTTGGGGGACTATGGGACGGGGGGACCGTGGGACGATGGGACGAGAGCCGCGCGGGTCTTGGTTTTCTCCCCAATCCCACGGTCCCCCCGTCCCACAGTCCCAACGTCTCAGCGACCCGCCTTCGCGGCGGCGAGCTTCGCCTCGACGGCCTTCCAGTTCACCACGCTCCACCACGCGTCGAGGTAGCTCGCCCGCAGGTTCTGGTACTTCAGGTAGTACGCGTGCTCCCACACGTCGATGCCGAGCACCGGCACCAGCCCCTCCATCAGCGGGCTGTCCTGGTTCGGCCGCTTGATCGCCTCCAGCTTCGTCGCCGTCGGGTTCCACACGATCCACGTCCAGCCGCTGCCGAACTGCGTCAGGCCGTTGTCCTTCACCTTCGCCTTGAGGTCGGTGAAGCTGCCGAACCCGGCGACGATCGCCTCGGCCACGGTGCCCGTCGGCTCGCCGCCGCCGTTCGGCCCCATGACCTCCCAGAACAGGGCGTGGTTGTGGTGCCCGCCGCCGTTGTTGATGATCGCCTGCTTCACGCCGTCGGGGGCGCTCGTCTTCACCTTGCGCAGCAGCTCCTCGATGGGGAGGCCGGCCAGGTCGGGGGCCGACTCCAGCGCCTTGTTGAGGTTGTCGACGTAGGCCTTGTGGTGCTTCTGGGAGTGGATCTCCATCGTCTTCGCGTCGATGTGCGGCTCGAGCGCGTCGAACGCGTAGGGGAGCGACGGGAGGGTGTGGGCCACGGTTGGGGTCTCCGATAGAGGGGCGGACGAGGGGGATTGTACGAACGGCGAGCCGACCGCCGTGAGGCGGCGGGTGGCTCCTGGCACGGTGAGTCATCGGCAGGGACGATGGCTCGTGGTTGAGTTGCCGCCTGCGGCTTCTTAACGCGAAGCGCGGAAGCCGGCAACCGACCTGGAGGCCCGCTCCCTTGACCCGTGTCCCCCGCCGGGTTAGCATCATCCCTATCCTGCCGACCCCGCGGCCCCGCCGCGTCGCTCCCGACCGATCCCCCAGGACGCCCCTCCCATGCGCCGCCTCGTGTCCGGCATCGTCGTCGCCGCCGTGACCGTGGTCCTCTTCGGCAGCGCCGTCGGCCAGCCGCCGCCCGGCCTCCCCAGCCCGCGCGTCAACACCGCCTTCCCCACCGGCGCCAAACTCGGCACCGCAGTCGAGGTGGTGGTCACCGGCGCCGACCTCGACGACCCGACCGGGCTGTACTTCTCGCACCCCGGCATCAAGGCCGTGTACGTCGAGCCGCCGGAACCGCCGGTCGATCCGAAGAAGAAGGAGGCACCGCCGGCGATGAAGAAGGCCGGCCCCGCCGCCGGCCCGCACAAGTTCAAGGTCACCGTCGCCGCCGACGTGCCGCCCGGCACCTACGACGTCCGCGCCGTCGGCAAGTGGGGCGTGAGCAACCCGCGGGCGTTCGTCGTCGGCGAGCTGCCCGAGGTCGCGGAGAAGGAGCCGAACAACGACGTGCCCGAGGCCCAGAAGGTCGAGATCGGCACCACCGTCGTCGGCACCATCGCCAACAACACCGACGTGGACTACACCGCGTTCGCCGGCAAGGCCGGGCAGAAGGTCGTCATCTCCGCCCTGGCGTCGAGCATCGACGGGAAGGCCCGGCCGATGATCGAGGTGTACGACGCCGCCGGCAAGAAGCTCGCCCAGAACCGCAACTACCGCGACAACGACGCCGTCACCGACCTCGTCCTCCCGGCCGACGGCGACTACTTCGTCCGCCTGTTCGAGTTCACCTACACCAGCGGCAGCCCCGACCACACCTACCGCCTCACCATCAGCTCGGCGCCGTGGGTCGATTTCGTCCACCCGCCGGCGGTCGAGTTCGGGAAGGCCGCGCCGGTCACGGTGTACGGCCGCAACCTCCCCGGCGGGCAGCCGAGCGGGTTCGTCCTCGACGGCCGGCCGCTCGAAAAGCTCGCGGTGACGATCACGCCGCCGGCCGACCCCCTCGCCGCGCAGCGGCTCGCCGTCCGCGAGGCGACCCCGCCGGTGACGGCGCTGCAGGACGGCTTCGAGTACCGGCTCAAGGGGCCGGGCGGGAGCTCGAACGCGGTGCCGGTCTACTTCACCCGCGAGAAGCTGGTGATGCGCAAGAACGCCGCCGCCACGAAGGCCGAGGCCGCGGAGGCGCTGCCGACGCCGTGCGAGGTCGCCGGCATGGTCGAGAAGAAGGGCGAGCGGCACTGGTACAGCTTCGACGCCAAGAAGGGCGAGCCGGTGCTGCTGGAACTGACCGCCGAACGGAACGGCACGCCGACCGACTTCTACTTCAGCGTCCACAACCCGCAGGCGAAGAACGACATGATGGGGCCGGAGCAGGACGACGACACCGACCTGCTCCACCCGACCGAGTTCTACACCCGCACCAGCGACCCGCCCCCGTACCGGTTCGTGCCGCCGCAGGACGGCAAGTACCTCGTCGCCGTCGGCTGCCGCGAGGCCAACGCCATGACCGGCCCGAGCACGGCGTACCGGCTGCGCGTCGGCCCGCCGCGGCCGGACTACCGCGTCGTGGCACGCACCTACACCAAGAGCTACCAGACCGGCAGCGCCGGCCGGCAGGACGGCTCGGAGGCGATCGAGGTCTACGTCCACCGCATGGACGGGTTCACGGGCGAGGTGGCGATCACCGCCGAGGGCTTGCCCGCGGGCGTGACGACGAAGGGGACGACGATCGGCGGCGGCGCCCGCTGGGGCGTGCTGGTACTGAACGTCGCCGCCAACGCCGCGCCCGCCGCGGCCGAGATCAAGGTGAAGGCCACGGCGACCGTGGACGGCAAGGCGGTCGTCCGCGAGGCGCGGCCGGCGACGGTGACGTGGGGCATCCCCAACCAGCAGGGGAACAACACGCCGATCCTCGGCCGGCTGGCGCAGTCGCTGGTGATCGCGGTGCGGCCGGAGAAGGCGTTCTTCAAGCTCGCCGCCGACCCCGCCGGCGCCACGATCAAGACCGGCGGCAAGGACGAGAAGGTGAGCGGCCCCATCTTCATCAAGCAGGGCGAGAAGCTGACGCTCCCCGTGAAGGTGACGTGGGTCCACCCCGAGAAGGCGAACGTGGTCGTGGCCGCCGACCCAGTCGGCCCCGGGCAGCAGAACCAGCCGTTCACCGTCGCCGCCGGCACGCAGCCGACGAAGGACAAGGCCGAGGGCGTGGTGACGATCGACGTGAAGGCCAACGCCTTCCCCGGGAAGTACGCGGTGGCGCTCCGCGGCGAGGCGCCGGTGCCGTTCACGCGGGACGCGGCGAAGGACAAGGGGAAGGCGACGCCGGCGGTGGCGTTCGCCGACCCGGTCGAGTTCACCGTGCTGCCGACGACGCTGGTGAAGGTGACGCCGGGCCAGCTGCCGAACAACGCGGCGAAGATCAACAGCAAGGCCGAGCTGATCCTGAAGCTGGACCGCCAGTTCGACTACGCCGGCGAGCTGAAGGTGAAGTTCACCCCGCCGACGGGCGTGACCGGCGTCACCGCCGCCGACGTGACCGTGCCCGCCGGCCGCGGCGAGGAGGCGAAGCTGGTCCTGAAGATCGACGACGGCGCGAAGGCCGGCGCGGTGAGCAACGCGCTCATCACCGTGACGGGTACGTTCGCCGGCAAGGCGGTGACGACCGAGACGAAGGTGAACTTCAACGTGGCGAAGTGACCGGGTTCGGCGTGGGGCCGGTTTCCAACCGGCCGGCTCGGGGCTTCGTAGGTCGGGTCGAGTCTTCGAGGCCCGACGCGGGGCGCCAACAGCGTCGCGAAGAACTCCCGACAGCGTCTGCGCGACCGGATGTCTCGGTTCGCCCTTGCCAACCTGCGTCGGGCCTCGACTCGGCCCGACCTACGAACGAGCCGGCCGGTTGGAAACCGGCCCTCCACCCCCCAACCCACCGACCACCCCCATGCGATACCTCGCTCTCACCGCCCTCACCGCCGCGCTCGTCGCCGGCTTCTCCGGCGTCGCCACGACGCAGGACAAGAAGGACTCCAAGGACTTCCCGCCCATCCCCACCACGGAGCTCAAGCTGAGCGAGCCGGTGGACTACAACAAGCACATCGAGCCGATCTTCGAGAACCGCTGCACCGTGTGCCACAGCGGCAGCATCCTCGAAGGCAAGTTCGACATGTCCACCTACGCCGGCCTCATGAAGGGCGGCAAGCGCGGCGTCGCCGTCGTGCCCGGGAAGTCGGCCGAGAGCAACCTGTTCCTGTTCTGCTCGCGGCAGAAGAAGCCGATCATGCCGCCCAAGAGCGAGGAGCCCTGCACCCCGCAGGAGGTCACGCTCATCAAGCACTGGATCGACCAGGGCGCCAAGGCGCCGACGATGGCCCGCGTCAAGCGCACCATCGCCGTGAGCCTGCCGCCGGCGCTCGTGCGGCCGGTCCGCGCCGTGGCCGTGAGCCCGGACGGCAAGGTCGTCGCCGCCAGCCGCGGCAACCAGGTCCACCTGTACGACGCCAAGAAGGGCGACTTCCTCAAGACGCTCCTCGACCCGCAGCTGAAGACCACCGACGGCAAGGAGGCGAAGGCGGCGCACGTGTCGCTCGTCGAGTCGATGGCGTTCAGCCCCGACGGCAAGACGCTGGCGACCGGCAGCTTCCGCGAACTCACCCTGTGGGACGCCGAGAAGGGGACCGTGAAGGAGCGCGTGGCCGGCTTCGGCGACCGCGTCACGGCGATCGCGTACAGCGTGGACGGGAAGCACTTCGCCACGGCCGGCGGCCCCGCGGCCGAGGACGGCGAGATCAAGGTGTTCAGCGACGCCGGCAAGCAGGAGGTGGACATCAAGAACGGCCACTCGGACACGGTGTACGCGGTGGCGTTCAGCCCGGACGGGAAGCTGCTGGCGACCGGCGCCGCGGACAAGTTCGTGAAGGTGTTCGAGCTGCCGGCGGGGAAGCTGGTCAAGAGCTTCGAGGGGCACACGCACCACGTCATGGGGGTTGGCTGGACGCCGGACGGGAAGAAGCTGGTGAGCTGCGGCGCCGACAACTTCGTGAAGGCGTGGGACTACGAGAAGGGCGAGAAGCTCCGCGACATGACCGGCCACACGAAGCAGGTGACGGCGCTCGCGTTCGTGGGGAAGACGCCGCAGTTCCTCACCGGCAGCGGCGACAACACGGTGCGGATGTGGAACGCCGACAACGGCGGCAACGTGCGTCAGTTCCCCGGGGCGACGGACTACGTGTACGCGGTGGGCGCGAGCCCCGACGGCACCGTGGTCGCGGCCGGCGGCGAGGAGGGCATCGTGCGCATCTACAACGGCACGAGCGGGGCGCTGGTGAAGGCGGCCCTGCCGCCGGGCGCCGAGGCGAAGACCGAGGCGCCGCCGAAGAAGTGACGCGGAGGTAGGCGAGCGGCCGGCGTGAGCCGGCTGGTCGAGGTGGCAGGTAGTGCCACCCCGACCAGCCGGCTCACGCCGGCCGCTCACCTCACGCTTCCGGGCCGCTCACGCCGCCCGGGCCGGGCCGAAAAAAGCCGGCGCCGCCGCCTCCCGCAGCGGCGGCCGACCCAACTCCGCCAGCGCCAGGTCCGCCACCGACCGGCCGATGCTGATCGACGCCGTCGCCGCCGGCGACGGGGCGTTCAAGACGTGAACCATCCGCTCCGCCCGGCGGATGAAGAAGTCGTCCTCCAGCTTCCCGTCCGGCCGCACCGCCTGCGCCCGCACGCCGGCGCCCGCCGGCACGAGGTCGCCGAACTTCACCGCGGGGATGAGCTTCCGCAGCGCGTGCCAGAACGCCCGCCGGCTCGCCGACCGGTACATCTCGCCGAGGCCCGTCCACCAGAACGTGCGGGCCATCTTCCAGAACGCCGGGTCGCGGGCGTACTCCAGCAGGTCGCGCAGGCTCACGTCGCGCAGCCGGTAGCCCTCGCGCTTGAACGCCAGCACGGCGTTCGGCCCGCACTCGACGCCGCCGCCGATCATCCGCGTGTAGTGGACGCCGAGGAACGGCAGCCGGGCGTCCGGCACCGGGTAGATGAGGTGCTTGCACAGCCCCGCCGCGTGCGGCTTCAGCTCGTAGTACTCGCCGCGGAACGGCACGATGCGCACGCCTGGGTCCACACCACACGCCTTCGCCACGCGGTCCGAGTGCAGCCCGCCGCAGTTCACCAGCAGCTTCGCGCCGACCGTGCCGCCGGTCGTCTCGACCACGAGCCCGTCGGCCTCGCGCTTGCAACCCAGGAACTTGGTGCCGGTGCGAACGGTCCCGCCCGCGGCGGCGATCTTCGCGGCGTACACCTTCGACACCGCGGTGTAGTTGACGATGCCCGTCTCGGCGACGCGGAGCCCGGCGACGCCGGCGACGTGCGGCTCGACCTCGCGCATCTCGGCGACGCTCAACCGCTTCAGCCCGACGAGGCCGTTCGCGGTGCCGCGGCGTTCGAGTTCGGCGAGCGCCGGCAGTTCACTCTCGCTGGTAGCGACGACGAGTTTGCCGCAGCGGTCGTGGGGGACGCCGTTGTCGGCGCAGAAGCGGTACATGCGCTCGCGGCCGTCGGCGCAGTTGCGGGCCTTCGCCGAGCCGGGCTTGTAGTACAGGCCGCTGTGGATGACGCCGCTGTTGTGGCCGGTCTGGTGCCGCGCGACCTCGGCCTCGGTCTCGACCACGGTGACGCTCAGCCGCGCCTCCTCGGCCAGCGCCATCCCGGTGGCGAGCCCGACGATCCCGCCGCCGACGATGAGCACGTCCGTCCGTTCCACGCGAGACGCTCCCAGGAAAGAAAGCAGGATTGGCCGCAAAAAGGCACAAGAAGCCCAAAAATTAAAAGGGGGTTGGTTTTTTTTTGTGCTTCTTGTGCCTTTTTGCGGCCATTCAATCTTCGACTCTACGCCGCGCGGCGGGCCGCGGCGCCGAGGCCGAGCTTCGTCACGGCGTCGGCCAGGTCGGTCGCCACCAGGTCGAGGTTGAGCCCGTCGCGGTCGAGGGCCGTCGCGTCCACGCCGGCGCCGTAGCCGGTGCGCACCAGCACCGTCCGGCAGCCGGCCGCGGCGCCGGCCGCCAGGTCGGTCTCGCGGTCGCCCACCATCCACGACCGCGCCGGGTCGAGGCCCAGCTCGGCGGCGGCGGCGCGGAGCATCCCCGGCCCCGGCTTGCGGCACTCGCAGCGGGTGCGGTACTCCGGCACCTCCCCCTCGGGGTGGTGCGGGCAGTAGTAGAAGGCGTCGATGCGGGCGCCGTAGCCGGCGAGCTGCTCGGCGAGGAAGGCGTGAACAGCCTCGACGGCGGCGGCGGTGAACATTCCCTTCGCCACCCCGGCCTGGTTGGTGACGACGACGACCGCCCGGCCGGCGCGGTTGAGCGCGGCGACGGCCTCGGCGGCGCCGGGGATGAGCCGCACCCGGGACGCGCAGCCGACGTAGTGGGCGTCCTCGATGAGGACGCCGTCGCGGTCGAGGAAGACGGCGGGTCGGAGGTTCATGGTCGCGGATTCTGGCCGGCCGGCGGCCCGGCGGTCAAGCCGAACCGGCGGCCGGCTCAGGAGCCCGCCGGCGCCCCGTCGCCGTCGCGGCGCGCCGCCAGCTTCTCGGCGTGGTCCTGCTCGGCGTCCTCGATCGAGTGCGACTCCGTCAGTTTCGAGTCGCGCTTGGCCAGTTCCACCAGCTTGGCGTAGTGCTGGTGCAGGATGCGGACCTCCTCCTCGGTCAGGTCCTCGACGTTGATGAGCCGGTTGCTCGCCCCCGTCACCGCGGCCACCAGCTCGTTCAGCTTCAGCTGGATGGCCTGCGACTCCTTGTTCTGCCCGCGCTGGATCAGGAACACCATCAGGAACGTGACGATGGTGGTGCCGGTGTTGATGACCAGCTGCCAGGTGTCGGAGAACTCGAACAGCGGGCCGGTGAACCCCCACACCACGATGATCCCGACCGCCAGCGCGAAGGCGTACGAACTCCCGGTCCACTTCGTCGCCCAGCCGGACGCCCGCTCCAGCACGCCCGCCCGCTTGCCGCTCATCGCCCGGCCCCCTGGTGTGTGTCGGCCCCACCGCTTACATTTTCGGTGCCGCAACCCCGACCCCGCGGAGCCACGCCGATGGCCGTCGTCGCCCGGGCCGTTACGTTCGCCGCGGTCGTCGGCGGGGTCGTGTTCGCCGCCGCCGGGCGGCTCGACCTCCCGTTCGTGTGGGGCATCCTCGCCACCCTCGTCGGCTTCTACGCGGTCCTGGCCGTCACCGCCGACCGCGGCCTGCTGCGCGAGCGGGTGGCGCCGGGCGGGGCGGACCGCGACCGCCCGACGCGGCCGCTGGCGGCGGTGTTCCTCGGCTCGCACTGGGCGCTGGCCGGGCTCGACGCCCGGTTCGGGTGGAGCCCGATCCCGTGGGAAGTCCGGGCGGGCGGGCTCGCGGGGTACGCGGCGGCCCTGTGCGTGAACCTGTGGGCGCTGCGGGTCAACCGGTTCTACTCGTCGGCGGTGCGGGTGCAGGCCGACCGCGGCCAGCACGTCGCCGACGCCGGCCCGTACCGGGTCGTGCGCCACCCCGGGTACGTGGCGACGATCTGCGCCACGGCCGCCGGCGGGCTGGCGCTGGGGTCGTGGGTGGCGCTGGTGCCGGCGCTGGGATTCGTGGCGCTGTTCGTGCGGCGGACGGCGGTGGAAGACCGGATGCTGACGGCCGAGCTGCCGGGCTACGTCGAGTACGCCCGGCGCGTCCGGTGGCGGCTGGTGCCGGGGGTGTTCTGACGGCCGCGGCGCGAAGTCGCAAGGGGCAGCGGAACCACCCGCGCGCACGCTTGCGGCTTCGCGCTTCCCGACGCAAGCCGCGAGCGGCAACTCAGGCCGCGCGTCGTTCCTCCGCGACAACCGCGAGTCTCGGCGGCTTCGGCTTGGGGTCGAGCCACGCCCGCAGCTTCTCCCGGGCCGGCACCTCCCAGTAGCGGTACATCCCCAGGCACATCAGGTGCAGCACCACCACCATCGTGAGGTTGTTGTACGCGATCACGTACAGCGCCTTCAGCGGCCCCTCGCCGTCGTGACGCGGGTAGAACAGCCCCTGCGCCAGCGGGTGGAGCAGGTACAGGCAGTAGCTCATCTCGCCGAGCACGACCATCGGCCGGCACCCGAGCGCCCGCTGGGCCAGCGACGGCAGCGCCGCCAGCTGGTAGATGATGGCGGCGCACAGCGGGGCGTACAGCACGTTCGCCGACGCCAGGCTGAGCCACCGCGGCGTCGCGGCGGCGCCGAACAGGTGCGGCAGCGTCACCCGGAAGTTCCCGACCACGAGCAGCGCCGCCGCCGCGGCCAGGAGGCCGGCGCCGGCCCACCACCGGGCGCCGGTCGCCGGCGGCCGGTCGGCGCGGAGGAGGAAGTACTGCCCGGCCAGCGCCCCGACGAGGAACTCGCCGAACCGCATGTACGGGCACAGGTACAGCTTCCACCACGCGCGGCTCACGCCCCAGTCGGCGTAGCCGAACGCCTCCGGCGGGACGCGGCGGTAGACGAGGTAGCCGGCGACGAGGTACGCGGCGTACACGGCCGCGGCGCCGGCGAGCATCCGCCCGCGGCCGGTGACGAACCGCGCCAGCGGCAGCGCGACCAGCGGGAACACGAGGTAGAAGAACGCCTCCGTGCTGACGCTCCACGACACCCCGAGGTAGCCCTGGCACACCGTCCGCGGCGTGTAGTGGCCCTGGAACACGGGGACGTGGACCCAGCTGTGCGTGAGCGTCCCCTGGTACGCCAGCGTGGTGGCGACGTCGGCCGGGCGGTCCTGCAACTCGTTGAAGAAGCAGCCCATCCAGCCGAAGCTGATGAGCAGGCACAGGGCGTAGACCGGGTAGATGCGCGCCACCCGGGCGACGTAGTACGTCCACAGGGTGCGGCGGAAGTTCTTCTGGAACGGGGCCGAGTAGTTGTACGCCATCAGGAAGCCGCTGAGCGTGAAGAACAGCGGCATGCCGAGGGCGGACAGGACGCTGAGTTCGACGCCGTACAGCTCGGGCGGGATGTTGTGGCCCATGTGGGCCAGGAGTACGGTCAGCGCCGCGATGTAGCGGAGCCCGGTAAGCGCCTCCAGCCGCGGTCGGGACGACGGGGTCATGCGCCTCACCTCGGGGGGACGGAGCCATATCGGGAAAGACGAATGCGCCGTCAACCCCACCTACCGGTCCGCGCGCCGCCGCACCTCGGCCGGGTCGAACGGGGCCGGCACGAACTCGACCTCCACCACCCGGTCCAGCAGCGCGTCCAGCCGGGCCGGGCGGGCGTACTTCGCCCACAGGTACTTCAGCCCCACCCGCGCCGCCGACCCCTCCGCCCCCGGCCGCACGATCACCGCCCCCTCGCCGCCGGCCTCGTTCACCCCGGCCAGGTCGTACCCGAGCGTCATGTCGTCGAGGCACTTGCGGACGTACCACGGCGGCGTCGGGCCGTCCGGGATGCCGTTGAAGCCCCACGACCGCGGCGTGCCCCGCGCCCCGGCCTCGATGTACACCCACTCCCACCCGTACAGGTTGTCGGCCGTCCGCGGCACGACCGCCCGGTTGGCGAAGTCGTACACGGTCCGGTCCCGCGCCGCCGGGTCGGCGTGGAGCTTGCGGACGATCGCCCGGTTGCGGGCCTCCAGCGCCTGCCACGACAGGGCGTTGTGCCACCACCCGAACGCGCCGACCGCCCCGGCCGCGGCCAGCACCACGACCGCCGGCCGGCCGCCGACGCGCAGCAGCTTCAGCACGCCGACCAGCACCAGCGCCGCCGGCAGCGGCACGAGCGGGGCGTAACTGCTCGGCACGCCCCACGGCCCCGGCGGCTTCCCCACCGCCGCGTACGGGAACGTCCCCATCGCCAGCAGCAGCAACCCGAACGCGATCACCCCGCACGCCGGCGTCGGGCCGGCGACGGGTTCCGCCCCGTCGCCCGGCCGCAGCACGCGGAGGGCGACGACCCAGCCGACGACCGCCGCCGCCGCCACCCCGGCGATCACCGCCGCCGGCTGCGCCGCGACGAGGACGAACGGGTCGGCGAGCACGTCCGCCACGCCGCGGGCGCCGGCGGCCATCCGCTCCCACGTCGGGCCGACGCGGTTGTACTCCGTGTACACGCCCCACCGCGGCGAGAGCACGTCCTTCAGCACCCAGTACGCGAACGGCAGCACCAGGTAGTCGGCCCGGCGGAGGGCGAACCCGACCGGCGGCACGAACCACGGCCGGCCGGCGGCCCGCTGGCGGGCGAGCGCCAGCAGCACGAAGAACGCGCCGTAGAGGACCAGCAGCGACGGCATCTGGAACGACAGCACGAACAGCCCGAGGGCGGCCGCGCGGCGGGCGGCGTGGCCCCACCCGGTCGCTCGTTCGGCGCGCAGCGCGACGAGGGTGGCGAGGAGGAACGCGGCCGGCGCCCAGTCGTAGACCGAGTAGATGACGCCGCCCTTCATCTTGAACGCCGGCAGGGCCACCGTCACGACCGCGACGGCCAGCGCCTCGGCCCGCGAGAGGAAGCCCGACTCGGTGCCGACGCGCCAGACGAGCCAGCCGGCGGCGAACGCCAGCCCCACCCCGGCCGCCTTGAACGCGGTGACGAGGTGCGGCAGCCCGGCGAACAGCGACAGGTACGCGTACCCGAACTCGGCGCCGGCCATCGAGTAGAAGGTGCGCAGCTCGGCGAGCTTCCCCTGGCTGAGCCAGTTGACCGTGTACCGGTCGTCGTAGGCGACGGAGTCGGTGAACGGGAGCGCGGCGTGGCAGGCGACGACGAGCAGGCCCAGGAGTGCGGCCGCCCGCGCCGGGGTGACGGCGAGCATGGCGGCGCTGTACCCGGTCCGCCGCGGCCGGGGGGGCCCCCCCCCCCGCCACTTGCCATCTCCCCCGGGGGCCGCGCGATGAACTTCTGGACCGAGGTCAACGACGGCCGCGGGTACGTCCTGGACGCCCTCACCCCGGCCGAGCTGGCCGAGGTCCGCGGCGTCATCACGGACCAGTACCTCGGCCACGTCCGCGCCGCCGCCCCCGAGCTGGCCGACCGCGCCGCCGCCGCCGGCATCGAGAACTACCACACCCTGCCAATCCCCTTCGACCACGGCACCTTCTGGGCGAAGGAGAAGCGGGTGCCGCCGGCGAGCGCGGTGCCGCTGTTCGAGCGGCTCGGGTTCTTCCGCCGCATCAAGGACGCGCTGCCGTCCGCGGCCGTGTACCACGACGACCTGATGTGGCGCGTGGTGCGGCCGGACGCGCCGAGCGACGTCGGGCCGGTCCACGCCGACAAGTGGTTCTGGGATGCCGGCAACGGCTCGATCGCGGCCGACCGCGAGCGGCTGAAGGTGTGGATCGCGGTGTTCACCGAGCCGGGCAAGAACGGCCTGACGGTGAAGGGGCACTCGCACACGTCGGACCGGTGGAAGCACCACTTCGAGTTCAAGCACGGGAAGATGAAGCCGGTGCTGGACGAGTCGCCGGAGGAGATCGGCATGGAGCTGCTGCCGCTGGCCCCGGGCCAACTGGTGCTGTTCCACGACGCGCTGCTGCACGGCGGGGCGCTGAACGTCGGCACGACGTGCCGGGTGAGCATCGAGGTGACGATCACCTACCGGGCCGACGAGGGCGCGCGGCTGACCGCGGCCCGGCGCGCGGCGTAACCCCCCGGGACCGCCCACCCGCCCCGGCGGGTGGGCCTCGCCCAGACTCCCCCGTTGGGGTTGTCCCGCGCCGGCGGGGTGTGGTATCACCCGCCGGCCGCCGGTCCCCCGGCCGCACCTTTACCGGGAACGACATGCCGGCGCCGAAGCTGTCGGTCATCCTGCCGAACTACAACCACGCGGAGTTCCTCCCGCGGTGCGTCGAGGCCGTCCTCGACCAGTCGTTCGCCGACCTCGAACTCGTCGTCGTCGACGACGCCTCCACCGACAACAGCCGCGACATCCTCGCCGACTACGCCCGCCGCGACCCGCGCGTGCGGGTGTACCACAACCCCGAGAACCGCGGCGTCATCGCCACGCTGAACCGCGCCCTCGACCTCGCCCGCGCCGACTACGTGTTCGGGGCCGCGTCCGACGACTACGTGCTGCCGGGGTACTTCGAGAAGGCGATGGCCCTGTTCGCCGCCCGGCCCGACGCCGGCGTCGTGGTCGGCCTCGCCGAGTGCGTGGACGACGACGGCCGGCTCCGCGTCATGTCGCCGGGCGTCTGGGCGGACGAGGCGTGTTTCCTGAGCCCGCGCGACGTCGCCCCGCGGATGACGGCGTGCGGCGTGCCCGGCCCGGTGGTGTGGCGCAAGGCCGCGTTCCTCGAGGCCGGCGGGTACCACGCCGACCTCCGCTGGCACGGCGACTGGTTCCCCCTCCAGGTGATCGCGTTCCGGTACGGCGTCGGGTTCATCCCCGAGCGGTGCTCGGTGGTGCGCGAGGTGCCCGAGTCGTACTCGCAGAACCAGAAGCGGAAGAAGACGCAGCGGGTGGTGCTGCAAACCCTGCTGACGCGCGTGGCGTCGGCCGACTTCCGCGACGTGCTGTGGGGCTTCACGGCCAGCGGCATCTTCCGCCAGTTCGGGGTCGAGCTGGTCCGCGCCGCGGCGACGCTCCCGAACCTGCCGGCGGAGCTGCTGCCGGCGCTCCGCGACACGACGCTGGCGCACGCGGCGAACCTGCTGCGCGAGCCCGAGGCCGACGTCCGCGCGGGCGTGGCGGGGCTGCTGGCGCGGTACGGCCGCGAGGCGTTCCGCCTGTACGACCAGCTCGGCGGCATCACCCGACACGACCCCGA